>JAZJZP010000333.1:0-4642 GCA_040389805.1 Pseudomonadota bacterium | reverse complement strand
CCGAAATCAGACCGACGAGCCTGTTCGTGCGCCATGGACAATTGCCGGTATGGGTCGGGATTGAGTACATGGCCCAAACAGTAGCGGTATGGGGTGGGCACCGCGCCAAACAACAAGGCCGCCACGTAGCACTTGGCTTTCTGGTCGGGACGCGTCGATATGAAGTCCACCGCCAAGCGTTCAAAGTGGGCGATTGCCTACGCATTGAAGCCCGTTGTGAACTGGTCGCCGAAAATGGCTTGGGCATGTTTTCATGCCGAATCCTGGTGGACGATGAGCTTGTGGCGAGCGCCAATTTGTCGGTATTTGAGCCCCCTGATGGGGCAGAATTTTTGGAATCCCAAGAGAGGAAGCAATCATGAACCGAACCGTATTGGTCACTGGGTCGAGTCGGGGCATCGGTCAAGCGAACGCGTTGCGGGTGGCACGAGAGGGCTTCGACGTGGTGGTGCATTGCCGCGAGCAACGCCAGCAGGCCGAAGGTGTGGCGGCGGCGATCCGCGCCATGGGTCGCGAAGCGCGGGTCCTGGCCTTCGATGTGGCGGACCGTGCTGCCAGCTCGGCCGCTTTGTTGGCCGACATTGAAGAGCACGGCGCCTACTATGGCGTGGTCTGCAACGCGGGTATCGCGCGAGACAACGCCTTCCCGGCCATGAGTGGCCAGGAGTGGGACGAGGTCATCCATACCAACCTGGACGCCTTCTACAACGTGCTCAATCCGGTGGTCATGCCCATGGTGCGCCGCCGTGCGCCGGGTCGCATCGTCACCTTGTCTTCGGTCTCCGCGCTGATGGGCAACCGAGGGCAAACCAATTACAGCGCAGCCAAGGCTGGCATCATCGGTGCTAGCAAGGCATTGGCTGTTGAACTGGCCAAGCGCGAGATCACGGTGAACTGTGTGGCGCCCGGCCTGATTGATACTGAAATGGTGGAACCCCTCGTGCTTGAAGAAGCCCTCAAAATGATTCCTGCCCGGCGCATGGGCCGCCCCGAAGAGGTGGCCGCCATCGTGGCCTTTCTGCTCTCGACCGATGCGGCCTACATCACCCGGCAAGTCATCTCTGTGAACGGAGGGATGGTCGGATGAAGCGTGTTGTCATCACCGGCGTAGGTGCACTCAGCCCCTTGGGCCACGATTGGCCTGTTGTGCGAGCCCGTCTGCGCGAAGAGCGCAACGTCGTCCAGTACATCAAGGAATGGGATGAGTACGAAGGCTTGAATACCCGATTGGGCACCCGCGTAGCCCCCTTCGATTTGCCCTCGCACTACAACCGCAAAGTCACCCGAAGCATGGGCCGCGTGGCTCTGCTGGGCACGCTCGCCAGTGAAAGGGCGCTGGCCGACGCAGGCTTGACCGGCGATTCTTTGGTCACCAGCGGCGACATGGGCATTTCTTATGGCTCATCGGTGGGCTCGCCCGCAGCCATCTGCGACTTCGGCAACATGATCTCCCGCAAGACCACCGAAGGCATCAACGCCAATACCTACATTCGGATGATGTCGCACACTGCGGCGGTCAACATCGGCGTGTTCTTGGGCATCACAGGTCGCATCATTCCCACCTCCAGTGCTTGCACGGCGGGCAGTCAAGGTGTGGGCTACGCCTTTGAGACCATTCAGAGCGGGCGGCAAATTGCCATGTTGGCGGGTGGCTCAGAAGAGCTGGATGTCACCGATGCAGCGGTGTTTGATACCTTGTTTGCCACCAGTGTCAGCAATGAGGCGCCCCATCTGAGTCCGCGTCCGTTCGATGCCGAGCGTGATGGGCTTGTGTTGGGGGAGGGCGCATGCACCTTGGTGCTCGAAGAGCTTGAACACGCGCAGGCACGTGGTGCCCGCATTTTGGGCGAGATCATCGGCTTTGGCACCAACAGCGACGGCACGCATGTGACCCAGCCCAACGCACGCACGATGGCCCAGGCCATGCATCAGGCCTTGCACTGCGCCCAATTGCCTCCCGAGGCGATTGCCTACATCAATGCGCATGGCACCGCGACCGAGCATGGCGATATTGCCGAGTCCAACGCTGTCCAGCAGGTATTTGGAAGCAAGACACCCATCAGTTCATTGAAGAGCTACATGGGCCATACTTTGGGCGCCTGTGGTGCACTGGAAGCCTGGATGAGCCTCGAAATGATGCGGGATGGCTGGTTTGCGCCCACGGTGAATTTGCGCAATGTCGATCCTCGCTGCGGAGAACTTGACTACATTGGTCCTGGTGGACGTTCGTTGGACACCGACTTGGTCATGAGCAACAATTTTGCGTTTGGCGGGATCAACACCTCGTTGATTTTGCGCCGTTGGGCAGTATGAGACTGCCTGGTGAACTGATACCGCACCTCTGCGGTGGCTGCGTTTGTAGCAGTAAGCTGTTGATAATTTTGTTCAATACAGGAGAGAGCTATGAAAACGATCATGGGTAAGACTGTTCTGACCGCCTTGTTGGGCGTGTCGCTTTTGGCGCCAGCCTTGGCACGTGACACGGAACTGCACTTGCCGTTTGCGGAGGTCCTCAGCATGCCCGAAGCACAGTCCAAATTGGATGGCTCGGTCAAGTTCTATCTGGCTGGGCAAAAGACACCCAAAATTCTTCAGCGCATGAACAGCGATGTGTCCAATCGCAAAACCAATGGCGTTGGCAAGGCGGATGATGAAGCCTGCCGCTGGGCGGCGCTGTCTGCATTGATCGCCTTTCAGGACAAGGCCAAGTCACTCGGCGCGAATGCCGTGGTGGACATCGTCAGCTATTACAAGAAAGATGAAGTCAAAAGCGCGACCGAGTACGAGTGCCATGCCGGTGCTTTTGTGGTGGGTGCCGCACTCAAAGGCACCTTCGCCAAGGTAGCTGCCAACTGACCCATGGCTTTTGGTCTGACAGACGGCGTGGTTAGCCTCTCGCTCCACAGTATTGAGGCGATGGCTGCCGCTGGTTTGTTGGCCCATGATCTGAATTGGTTCAGCGAGCAGGAGCATGCACGCTGGACCGTCATGACCGCCGTCCGTCGCCGAACCCAGTTTGTTGCGGGACGATGGTGGGCACGCCAATGCTTGGCGGCCACGGCCGGTGGGTGCTGGCAGGACTACGTGCTGTCGGCGCCGGAGGGTGGTGCGCCAACGGTGCTTCATGCCCCGTCGGGGGGGCTGGCCCAAGGGCTTCATTTCTCCTTGAGTCACAGCGCCGATTGGCTGGCCTGTGCGGTGGCTTCGCATCCTGTCGGCGTCGATGTGGAGGACGTCACACGGCAGCGTGATACCGACGCGCTGGGTGACTGGATCTATGGGCCTCACGAGCGTTCGTACATTGATGCCATGCCGGCTTCAGCGCGAGGGGATCAATTTTTTGCCCTCTGGACGCTCAAAGAAGCGTGGATCAAACAAGCGACTGAGACCGGCGGCCATGCCTCGATGCGTGCGGTTCAATTCAGGCCTTGCGCTGCGCTGAAATCTCACGCCGTGGTGTTGCAAGCGCCGTCGTTCACGCTGGCGGTTGTTTCATCCTCAGCGCCTTGGGTTCTGCGTTGCGAGGCGCCTGAACTCACCGGTCTGCCGATAGCGCATTGGGCAATGGTCCCAGCCGAGCGCGTCTGAAAACCTCAGTGCCCAATCAGATTGCTGGCCCGCAGCATGCCCACGACGCCCACCAGAATCCAAAAAACATTCAACAGCGAGTAGGCCGGGTCACGTTTCAAAATTGCGCACCACGACAAAATCACCGCATCCAGCGTGTTGAACGCCCAGACGAACAAGAAGGGGCTGGCCGGGCCAAACCAACTGACGAGGCTGAAGCTGCAGATGCGCATGAGCACCCCGATCATTTCGATGGATCGAATGTTGTTCAGGATGAAGCGGTTCAACGAACTCAGCAGCCCCGTTGATGACGTGATTGCAGATGAGCTCATGGCTTGATCGCCACGGCATTCACCAACGTCTCTTCGCGCTCCTTGGGAACCGGTATGCCGATCCACTCCAGGAAGCCAATGTCGGGGCGACTCCACCACAGGTAAGGCGTTGAGATTTGTGCGTCTGCCAGTGCAAATCCAGCCTTGCGAACCATCGCCACATACTCGGGCGCGGTGCGCTGCACGTCCATGGGATGCCTGAACAAGGCGCGGATGGGCAAGGAGTGGATGTACTTGCGGGTGGACTCAGCGAACAGCAAGACGCCGCCTGGTTTGATGACCCTGAAAAACTCTGCCATGGCCTCTTCTTGCGCCACGATGTGGTGGAAGGTCTGGTGACAAAAAACCATGTCAAAGTGCGCGTCAGGCCAAGTCATGCGCGAGGCATTGCCAGCGTGTAACTCAACTGGGCACGGACAGAGCTTGGCCTGCTCAGCGGCTCGCACTGACAAGCCCGGATCCGCATCCATGCCCACAATCAGCGACGGCTGAAAGCGCTTGGCCAGTTCTGGAAACGAGTGCCCGAAGCCGCATCCCACATCCAGGATTTTGTCGAAGGTCTGACCTGCCGGAATCAAGCGCTGCAGGTCGCTGAGCGCACGGCAAAGCACGTGCACTTTCCAGGTGCCTGAACGCAAGAACCAGTTGCCAAAACTGGTTTCTTCAACGAAGGCGTCGATGCGTGAAATCGCATTCATGGTGCTCAAACTTCCCTGTCAGTTCTTTTGAATAGGCTCAACGCT
>JAZJZP010000332.1:0-3905 GCA_040389805.1 Pseudomonadota bacterium | reverse complement strand
CGTCCCGGTAATGTTGTGCCTGCTGTACCAACTGTTGGGCGATGTGCTGCCGCCCCGACATGATCTGCTGGCGCTCCGACTGCTCGTCCGCCGTCTCGGGTCTGCCGGTGCTGTCAGGCTCGATGCCGAGGGCCGACAGTTCTGACTCAATCGCCAACAAGGACGAACGCGCTTGCTCGATCTGCGTGGCCTTGGCCGCCAGCGTCGAAAACCGAGACGCCCGGGCCCGGGCCACCTCCACACCGTGCTCGGCCCAGGTCAAGGACTGTGGTGCCGATGCCAGTGCATCGCCCTGCTTGCGGATCGCATCAAGCTCTTGCCGAACGATGGCCTTGTCAGCAGCCAAGCTCGCAATCTGAGCCTTCGCACTGGGAATCAGCGCCCGGGCCTCCCGAGCATCGCCCAGCAGTTTGCACTGGCCTTGCATATCGGTGCCGACACAAGGCACCTCGCTCACCAGGCCGAAGCGATGGGCTAATTCCTGCTCCCTGAGGACCGCCCTGCCCACTTCCTGCTCGATGTTCGCCAGCTTTTGCGTCAACAACCGCTCAGCCCCCTGGCAATGGGTCAGCTTCTCCACGCGCTGACGGCAAGCAGCGATCCTCGCGTCACGCAAGGCCAGCATCTGCTCGGCCAGTGGCAAACGGGAGCCTGCCCGCCGCACGGCATCCTGCACCTCGAGCGTTGCCAGGCAGTCACGGCGTGATCCGGTCAGAACGGCGCGCCGGTTGCGCTCTTGTGCCAACCGTGTCGTCACGCGTTGGTCAAGCCGCTCAAGCCGCTGCACCTCGCCTTGATCCTGGGTCTTGAGCGCGTTGATGGTTTGTGTGCCCGTGTCGATCAGGGCTTTGCGCTCGGCCAGCAACTGCGCACGCCGGGCATCAGTGGCCTGAGACTGGTCGCGCTCGGCCACCAGGCGGGCATGGCGAGACCGGTCGGCATCCAGCACCACCTGTGCCGATTGGCGGTCGGCCAGCGCCTGCTGTACGCGAGCCGAGACGTCACGCAGGCGCTGCTGCCCCGCATCGATGCGCGCCTGCTCGGCGTCCAGCCCGGCCAGTTCCTGCCGGATCACCAGCAGCCCGGCCTTGAGCAACTTGGCCGTCTCGCTGGCTTTCTGACCCAGGGCCCGGATCTCGTCCTGGCCCAGCAGGTCGGACAACAGCGTTTTGATCTCGGCGTTGCGGTAGGTGCTGAGTTGGCGTTTGCCTTGCGCAGAGAAGACCGAGGTGAAAAAGGTGTCGGCGCTGCCGCAAATGGCTTCAACGCAGCGGTTGTAGGTCTCGACCTTGCCATCGGACACCAGGCCATCGTCCAGGCGGACGGGAGACCATTGGCCCGCGTCATTGAGCACATGGAGGTAAGCCTCCGTCTTGCGCCGACCGTTGAGGCGGATCACCACCTGGGAGCGGTAGCAGCGTCCGTCATGGGCCCAGGTCAGGTGCTTTTCGTTCTCGGGCAGGCAGACATGGTCGTAGTAGGAAAAGACACCCGGGCCGCTCAAGGCCGCGCGCGACGGCATCGTGAGGTAGGGGTGCATGTTGTCCATCAGCGTGGTCTTGCCGCGCCCGTTGGCACCGGCGATGGCGATCAATTCGGCGCCGTCGGCCAGGCGTTCAAAGTCCAGCGAGAGGACGTCCCGCTCAAGGCCATCGCGGATGCCGCGAAAGCCCTTGAGGGTCAGCGATAGTGGTTGCATGGTGATGCTCCAGCGAGAGGTTGATACCAGTCTCCGGCAAGTCCGGGCCCTGTCAAGCCAGAACCTCATCGGTCTGTCGAGACAGGTTCTCATCCAGCAAGGCTGAGACCACCGGACAAAGCACCCTGTCGGCAATCTCAGAAGGCTGAGCACTGCTCAGGTCGGCCAGGCACGCCAACAAGGGCTCACAATGGGCCTGCGTCACCTGCGCCCAAGCGGTGACCTTCTGCGCCAGACTGGTCAACTGTGAAATGCCCACCGCACGCGCTCGCATAACAGGCACGATGCGCCCCTCCAGCTTGACATCCACCGCATCGGCCAGCGCTTGCTGGATGGCCTCGCGGTTGACCCCATGCCGGTCCTCTTCCGCCACGGTCCACCGCACCCGAACATGCGCCCCGGCAATGCTCTGCTCGACGATGGCCTTGCGCAGCGCGTCCAGGTCGGGCTTACCGTCGAAGACGATGTCCACGGTGCGGCGGGCGGGCGTTGGATGCAAAGTACTGACCGCCGAAGCGGCATCGACCTCCCACAGCAAGAAGCCTTTCTCTCCATCCTCCCCATGGTGGAAGCGACCAATGGAGCCCGCGTAGCCAATGCGCTGCCGCCCTGCTCGGCTTTCACCATCCCAAACCTGATGCCGATGGATGTGCCCCAACAGGAAGGCCTGGGCCTCTGCGCCGAACAACGCCCCCGTGGTGAACTCGTGATCGAAGCCTGCCATGGGCACGCAGTGCTCACTGAGGCACCCGAACACCGTGCCGTGCGACACACCGATGGAAGGCACGCCCCGTGCCTTGGCCTGCCTGTGGCTGGGCGCAAAGCCTGCCAATAAGGCCGCCACCTGTTCGCCCACCGCCTCGGCCGCAGCGCTGGCGCCAACCGTGACCGCGACCACTGCCTTGTTCACTGTGGGGATGCAACTGAACAAGGCCAACATGCCCTCGGGCAAGCCGTCGAACGCCCAACTGTTGGATGCCTGCCACCGGCCCTGCGGCATCAGGCAGACCTGCCCGATCCGGTCTGCGACATGCACCGGATAGCGGCCACCCAGCAGCTTGAAGATGGACAAGGTGCCGGGTGGCTCATGAGAGAACGTGCCTTGCAGCATCAGCACGGGGCAGTGATCGGCCAGCCGCCGAACCTGCGCGACCAAGCGTTCAGCAGCGGGCGAGTGCAGGTCCAGCGCGTGGTCGGTCGAGTCGCCCGACAGCACAGCGGCCTGCACGCCCAGTGCGATGGCCTGGTCGATGCCCGCGCCAAAACACCGATCTGCCTCGATCAGGTTCTTTGGGCCATAGTGAAGGTCAGAGAAATGGGCGATGCGGATCATGGCCGTGTTCCTTCACCAATGGTGTGCAGTTCACTCTCGATCTTGTCGAGGTAGCCCTGCGGATCGTTGCGGTAGCGGTCCAGTTCGTCCCAGGCCCGGCGTCGGCCGTGCGGGTTGAGCTTCCAGCCTCGGCCCCAACGGCGGTCGGCTAGGCTTGGTAGCGTTCAGGGGCGATGCCGTAAGCCTGCGCCCGCGCCAGCAATTTCTCCAACGTCGGCTCGCCCTCTCGCATCGGTGCTTCGGCGAACGTCTCATCGAAGGTGTCCGGCTTGGGCACGATGCTGTGCGCCACCAAGTCATCGGGAGACATGCCCTCCAGCACCTGACTCGCCAATTGCGCCTGCACGATGGCGGTATCCTCGTCGTCCTTGCCGCGCAACAGCGCGGTCACGTCAATGGGGGCATCCAGTTCAATGATCCACTGCGAGACGCGGGTCGGCAGGCCGTTCTCGTCGATGTGGGCCACGTCCATCAAGCGCTTGGTCAGGTAGAACGGGGTACGCTGGCGGTCCAGAAAACCTGAGATGCGTCCACCTCGCAGGAAGCCGATGGTTTCGAACTTCTGAATGGCCGCGTTCATGGCGTAGAAGCTGTTGGTGGGCAACTCGAACGCACTGATGGATCGGATACCCGGGATGAAGAACAGGAATCGCCCGGTCAGGTTGCAGCGCCGCTGCTGATAGTCGGCGCAGGACTCGGGCTCGCAAATGCCGCCGTTGTCTTCACGCAGAATCGTCTTGCGCCCGCCGAAGATACGGATGGCGCGCCGCCCCGTGTTGTCCATGGGCACCGGCGCGTGGCACATGCAGTGCCGCACGCGGCCATCAGCCGAATACTGCGACCAGTAGCGCTTGTCCTGAGCCCCCCAGGCCG
>JAZJZP010000331.1:9887-12756 GCA_040389805.1 Pseudomonadota bacterium | reverse complement strand
GAGTTACATGCAAGGAAGCATTATCGGAGATCGACAGCAGCCAATCCGTCTATCAGAACACGTGTGTTGCCAAAACAAACCAGATATTCGGTGCAAATACAGGCATTGCACCAGCCGGTGGTAGCGCCGCGTCACGCCTTGTGCTCGGTTGATTTTCAGCAAAGTCAGCCTGTCACACCCAGCCACACTGGCCCAAGCCCTGAAGAACTTGACGATGGCAACATCAACCGATCAGCACCCAGCCAACAAGCCAGTCACGGCCCTAGCGCCCGCGATTCGTATCGTCGATCGACTGCTGCGCGGCTTCGCCACGCCACCCGCAGTGCGCTTGTGGAACGACTCGGTTTACGCCCCATCGCCTCACGCTCCGACCTTCACCCTCGTGCTGCACGACCCGACACTGCTGCGTCGACTGGTGATCGAGCCCAGCCCCTTGCTGTTGGCCGATGCCTACATCCGCGGTGAGCTCGACGTGGAGGGCGATCTGTATGGCGCGATCGGCCTGAAGAACCACCTCGCGTCGATCTCGCTGACCTGGCGCGACAAACTGGCCTTGCTGCGCGATGCCTGGCGTCTACCCGAGCCCGACGCCCCCACTCCCCAGCCGGGCGACACGTTAACGTCCCGGCTGGCACTGCGTTTTTCGCATCAGCATTCGCGCGGCTCCGACCGAGCGGCGATTTCATTTCACTATGACGTGTCCAATGAGTTCTATGGCCTGTGGCTAGACGAGCAGCGTTTGTACTCTTGCGCCTATTTCAACGAAGCCGACGACTCATTGGAGCAAGCACAACGCAACAAGCTTGAACACATCTGCCGCAAATTGCGATTGAAACCCGATCAGCGCTTGCTCGACATCGGCTGCGGCTGGGGCGCGCTCGTGTGTTGGGCGGCCCGGCACCATGGTGTGCAAGCGCACGGCATCACGCTGAGCCAGCGCCAGTTTGACTACGCGCAGCAGCGGATCCGTGCCGAAGGCCTGGAGGACCGGGTCCGCGTCGAGTTGCGCGACTACCGTGATCTACCCAGCGACACCAGCTATGACAAGGTGGCGAGCATCGGCATGTTCGAGCACGTGGGCCTGGCCAATATGGCCACCTACCTTGCAACCATCCAGCGCGTATTGAACCCCGGCGGCCTCTTTCTCAACCACGGCATCACGCACGACGAGGAGGGATGGAACAAGACTGTCGACACCGCATTCATCAATCGCTACGTGTTTCCGGACGGGGAGCTTGATTGCGTCAGCAACATCCAGCTCGGCATGGAGCGCGCGGGCTTCGAGATCCTGGATGTTGAGGGGCTGCGACCACATTACGCGCTGACGTTACGTCATTGGGTAACGAGGCTTGAAGCGAATCGAGAAGCGGCACTCCAGGAAGTCAATGAAGAGAGTTATCGAGCCTGGCGTCTGTACATGGCCGCCTGCGCGCTGGAATTCGAATCCGGCGGCACCGGCATTTACCAAATCCTCGCGTCCAGCCGAAAACAAAAACAATGGCCCGTGCCACTGACCAGAGGCGACCTCTATGGACCAATCACGTGGTGATCGACGCCTTACACGACACGATGGTGCATCTTTGATGCAGCTCGGCGGGTATACACTGGGCCAGCTCAAGGTGGGGTGGTCACTTGTACTTGTATTCGTTAGGGATGTACGGCTCGAAATACATTGTCTAGACTGAACCATACGAAAGCCAAATTCAATAAAACGTAGAGGAACGATCATGCCCCCGTCACGCCATTCCCTCCTGCGGAGCCTTGTTGTTGCACCTCAGGTGGTAGCCCTGTTCGCAATCACCACGGTGGCGACAAACGCAAATGCAGCGCTCACGTACACACTGGCATTCAATGACCCCTTATCTCAGGGTATGCCATATTATTCAGACATCAACTCGAATGTGCATGCTGCGCTTAACCAGTGGGGCTCTTTTCTGGCGGGTTCTGCCGATCTCAGTATTCAGGTCAACATCACAGACGCAGTAGAAAGAGCCAGTGGCCGATCCTTCACATCAGCTTATCTGAGGAATAACGGCTCGTTTAACATCTATGAGCAAGGCGTTGCCGAAGAACTTCGAACGGGTATCGACCCCAACGGAGATGCACCAGATATTGAGTTGCAACTCAACCCCACCTATCTCGCGAACGAACTGTGGTTTGACCCCAATCCAGAACTGCGAAATGCAACCGTCGACACCAACAGAACGGATGCAATGTCTGTGTTCATCCACGAGTTAGGGCATGCGATCGCCTTCAATGGATGGGGCCACTTGGAAACAGGAGCAATTCCTGCTGATTACGTCTCCACCTGGGACGATTTGGTCGTCTATGATGGTTCGAACACCTTCTTCAGCGGACTATCCGCAGAAAACCTGTACGGTGGCCCGATACCCATCACAAACAACAACAACTTCCATATCGGAAACCTGGACAACCCAGGAGCAGACCTGGTCTCAGACTTGATGAATGGTGTTATTTTCAATCGAGGTCAGAGATACTCCGTATCCAACCTGGATTTGGCCATCATTTCAGACCTGGGGGTTGCCTTGGTTCCGGAACCAAGCACTTACTCTCTCATGCTCACCGGATTCATGACGATTGGCTGTCTCACATTTAAAAAACGCAAACGCTCAACACACTGAAATATCGTCCTTGCATCGCCATGGACGCAGCCCTGAGAGGCCTTACGCTGTGACCGGGTCGATCACAATCGACGCTTTTGCTGCCGTGGCCTCGGCCTGACGCTTCAAAAAGGCCTCGAAGTCGGCAACCGGCACCGGCTTGCTGTACAGATACCCCTGGAAGCGATGGCACCCGATGGACGACAGGAAGGCGCGCTGGCCTTCGGTTTCCACCCCTTCGGCGATCA
>JAZJZP010000331.1:8823-9877 GCA_040389805.1 Pseudomonadota bacterium | reverse complement strand
CAAGCTGACCACCGTCTTGGCAATGGCCGCATCGTTGGCGTTGGTCTGGAGATCACGCACGAACGCCTGATCGATCTTGAGTTGATCCAGCGGCAGGCGCTTGAGGTAGGACAGCGACGAGAACCCGGTGCCGAAATCGTCCAATGAGAAGCTCACGCCGCGGGCCTTGAGTGCAGTCATCTTGGCAATGATGTCATCCACGTCATTGACCAGCATGCTCTCCGTGAGTTCGAGTTTGAGTCGGCGCGGGTCGATGCCGCATCGCTCGACAATGCTGAGCACCTGAGCCACAAAATCTGGTTGACGGAACTGCCGGGCACTAACGTTCACGGCCACCTTGAGCGAGGCCGTCTTGGGATCGCGCGCCCAAATGGCCAACTGCGTACAGGCCTGCTTGAGGACCCAGTCCCCCAGCGGGAGGATCAATCCGGTTTGTTCGGCCAGGGGGATGAAGTCGTTCGGAGGCACCAGGCCGTGGCGCGGGTGCTTCCACCGCACCAGGGCTTCGGCGCCGATCACGTGATCATCCGAGTCCACCTGGGGTTGGTAGTACAAAATGAACTGACTTTCGACCAAGGCAATGCGGAAATCGGCTTCCAGTGCATCACCTGAAGCGCCATGTAGAGCGTTGCCATGGCAAAGAAATCATTACCCCAGGCGTTGAGCGCGCGGATGTCTTCAGGCAGCACGTACGCGGATTGAAAACCAAAGCTGGTCGCGTCCAGCAAGGCGTAGGTCCCCAAAAAAACCAAAGTGACACCATGACGCAGCCAAGGGTAGTTGCCGCGAAAAAGCAGGAACGCGCAGGCACCTAATGCGGGTAGCAGGTTATGCGTAGAGCGCGGCACGTTGGCAGAAGGCACATCCAACAGCAAGCAAATACCACACAGCATGAAAAAAACGGTTACCAGCACCAGCACACCCGCTTCATGGGTTTTTTTGCGTCGAACAAGGACCATGCCCGTGATGCCCGTGGCGATGAGCCACAGCTCCATGGGCACAGCCTCCCACAGCTTGCGCATGGAGACCTTGTTACCAGCCAAGGACAATGCGT
>JAZJZP010000331.1:0-8813 GCA_040389805.1 Pseudomonadota bacterium | reverse complement strand
CCAGCCCACCGCGGCCACGATCAGAAAGGCACAGCCGATCAGCACCATCAGCTCGATACGACGCTGGTGTTTGGCGCTGGGACTGCGCCAGGCTGCGCGGCCTGTGCGATCGGGGGGGCTTCTGCCAGCAGGCTGGCCAGTTGTAGGCATGACGACGTGAGTGAATATTGGTGTAGCGGCGATGGTTGTAAGGGTATCGGATCAATGCGCACCTGGCTTGAGGGGAAATGCCCCGTAGTACCGCACTGCTTGGCGTTTTCGCGCCTCCATACGGCGCTACATAATTTGACAATTTACATTTCCAGATATAGAGTAGCGCACCTTGAATCTGGCCTTGCAGGAGTAGCCCAGCCATGTCCGAACACTTTGACGTCTTGATCGTGGGCGCCGGCCTGTCCGGCATCGGTGCCGCCTGGCACTTGCACGACAAATGCCCGAACAAGACCTTTGCCATTCTGGAAGGCCGCGACGCCATGGGTGGCACCTGGGACCTCTTTCGCTACCCAGGCATCCGCTCCGACTCGGACATGTACACCCTGGGCTACAACTTCAAGCCCTGGACCGACACCCAGATCATTGCCGACGGCGCCCGCATCCGCCGCTACATTCAGGAAACCGCCTCAGAAACGGGCGTCGACAAAAAGGTGCGCTATGGCCACAAGGTGGTGAGCGCGGCTTGGTCCAGCGAGAGCGCCACCTGGACCGTGCAGGTGCTTGAAAAAGCCACAGGTCAGACCAAGTCCATGAGCTGCAACTTCCTGATGATGTGCTCGGGCTACTACAACTACCAGCAGGGCATCACGCCCGACTTCAAGGGTCGCGAGGACTTCAAGGGCCCCGTCATCCACCCGCAGTTCTGGCCCGAGAACCTGGACTACACCGGCAAGCGCGTGGTGGTGATCGGCTCCGGCGCCACGGCCGTGACCCTGGTGCCATCGATGACCGAAAAAGCCCAGCACGTCACCATGCTGCAGCGCTCGCCCAGCTACGTGATCACGGTGCCCCAGCGCGACACGATGGCGGAAGCCCTGCGCAAGTTCCTGCCCGAGATGTGGGTTTACCGCATGGGCCGCACACGCAACATCCTGTTGACGTCGGCCATGTTCCGCCTCTCACGCACCTTCCCCAACGCGATGCGCAAGCTGCTGCAAAAGCAGGTTCGGATGCAGGTGGGCAAGGACTTCGACATGACGCACTTCACCCCTAAGTACAACCCTTGGGACCAGCGTCTGTGCGCCGTGCCCAATGGAGACATGTTCCGCGTGCTGAAGAAAGGCAAGGCCTCGATCGTCACCGACCACATCGATCGCTTCACGGACAAAGGCATCTTGCTGAAGTCTGGCAAGGAGTTGCCGGCCGACATCATCGTCACGGCCACCGGCCTGGACCTGCAGCTGTTCGGCGGCATGGCCCTGACCGTGGATGGCCAAGCGGTGAAGATGTCAGAAAAGTTGAACTACAAGGGCATGATGTTCAACGACCTGCCCAACTTGTCCAACACGCTGGGTTACACCAACGCTTCGTGGACGCTCAAGGCCGACCTGATTGCCGAGTACGTCTGCCGCCTGCTCAAGCACATGGACGCCACGGGCACCCGCATCAGCGTGCCGCGCCAAAACGACCCTACGGTCAAAGAAGCCCCCTTCCTGGACATGACCTCTGGCTACGTCGCACTCGCTGCCGAGCGCCTGCCCAAGGGCGGCAACAAGGCCCCGTGGAAGCTCTACCAGAACTACACGCTCGACATGAACCTGTTACGCCATGGCACGCTCGACGACGGCGTGATGGAATTCGCCGCACCACGTCAGGTGCCTTGAGTACTATTGAATGAGTTTGGCCTCTAAAGCCGCCTTGGCCATCGGCCACTCCGACGAAACGATGCTGTAGAGGACCGAGTTTCGGATATAGCCATCTCGCATGACCATGTGGCTGCGCAACGTACCCTCCTCACGCGCACCGATGCGAAGAATGGCGTTCCTGGACTTGGCGTTGCGCTCATCCGTGAGCAGTTCAACCCGGTTGCAGCCCCAGCCCTCAAAGGCATGGCGAAGCATGAGGTACTTGGCTTGCGTGTTGACATGGCTGCGTTGCCATGAGGCACCAATAAACGTAAACCCGATTTCAACGCGGCGATGGGGCGCTTCAATGCAGCGAAAGCGGGTGCTGCCGACCACACGCGAGGACTGCACATCAACAGTGGCGAACGCCAACTCCTTGCCTGCCGCATAGGCCGATTCCGCATCGTCAAAGAACTTGGGGAGATCGCTCGGAGGGGGCACGAACGTGAACGGTATCTCCCAGAGATTGCCATCACCAATGGCCTCCGTGAGCCCAGGCAAATGCGCCTGAGACAAGGGCTCCAAGCGAACATGACTGCCATTCAGCACGATTTTTTCGATCCTCATTTTTTTCCTTTGTTTGATTCTTTAGAGGCCCTCATCAGCCCTGGCGCCTACCACGCGTTCAGCCTCAATTTCGTAAATATACCGAGCGTTGAGGTCCCTCAAAAGGGATACAGTCCCTGCGTACTAAAGTGTCTGCCGCACTTGTCCGCGCTGACACGCATCCCGATTTTCGGATGCACCGCATTTAACTGAAACAACTCGCTAGCCATGACCCACACCCCCGATTTTGCCGCGCTCCCCGCTCAAGAAGCCTCCGTTGACGTCCTGCTGGAGAAGTACGCGGAACCTGGTGAAACCTCGGTGGACGATGTTCGTCACCGTGTCGCACGTGGCCTGGCGGCAGTCGAAAAGACCCCCGAAGCGCGCCAGCAGTGGGAAGACACTTTCTACCAGGCCCAGACCGATCTGGGCGTGATCATGGGTGGGCGCATCAACGCCGCGGCCGGTCTGGCAGACACGGCCGCCACCCTGATCAACTGCTTTGTACAACCCGTTGGCGACGCCATGGTTGGCACGAACGGTCAGGTCGGCATCATGGATGCGGCCTCACAGGCCGCCGAGACCATGCGCCGTGGCGGTGGCGTCGGCTACAACTTCAGCAACATCCGCCCCAAGGGTGGCTGGGTCAAGAAGACCAACTCCCGCGCCTCCGGCCCGGTCAGCTTCATGAAGGTGTTCGACCAGGTCTGCCAGACGGTCGAGTCGGCCGGTGCACGCCGCGGCGCCCAGATGGGCGTGCTCAACGTGTCCCATCCAGACATTGAGGACTTCATCGTCGCCAAGCGCACCCCCGGCACGCTCAACAACTTCAACGTGTCGGTCGGCATCGTCAAGGGCTTCATGGACGCCCTGGCCGCCGATGGCGACTGGGAACTCGTGCACGAATCCCAGCCGCACCCCGAGATGCCCAACACCTACAAGCGCGAAGATGGCCTGTGGGTCTACAAGGTGGTCAAGGCGGCCGACCTGTGGGCCATGATCATGAAATCGACCTACGATTTCGCCGAGCCGGGCGTGCTCTTCCTGGACCGCATCAACGAGGAAAACAACCTCGGCTACTGCGAGCTGATCGAAGCCACCAACCCATGTGGCGAGCAGGCTCTGCCGCCCTACGGCTGCTGCGACCTGGGCTCCATCAACCTGGTGTCCCACGTTCGCAACGCCTTCAAGTCGGATGCCTTTTTTGACTTCGCCTCGTTCGATCAGAGCGTGGCCGTGGCCGTGCGCATGCTCGACAACGTGCTCGACGCCACCGTCTGGCCGCTGCCCGAGCAAGGCACTGAAGCCGCCGCCAAGCGCCGCATCGGCCTGGGCTTTTTGGGTCTGGGCGATGCCTTGGTGATGATGGGCCTGCGCTACGACAGCCCCGAGGGCCGCGACATGGCCTCGCGCATCTCCGCGGCCATGCGCAACGCGTCGTACTACGCCTCGGTCGACCTGTCGAAAGAGCGTGGCCCCTTCCCGCTGTTCAATGCCAACAAGTACCTGAGCACCGGCCTCTTTGCCAAACGCCTGCCCGAGAAACTGCGCAGTGCCATCCGCAAGCACGGCATGCGCAACTCGCACCTGCTGTCGATTGCCCCCACCGGCACCATCACGCTGGCCTTTGCAGACAACGCCACCAACGGCATCGAACCCGCCTTTGCCTGGACCTACAACCGCAAGAAGCGCATGCCCGACGGCACCAGCCGCATCTACGCCGTTGAAGACCACGCCTACCGCGTGTACCTCAGCCAGGGTGGCGACGCCAACGCCCTGCCCGAGGCCTTCGTGTCCGCACAGAGCATGTCGGCCATCGCCCACGTGGAGATGGTGGCGGCTGTGGCTCCTTTCGTCGACGCGGCCATTTCCAAGACCATCAACGTCCCGGCCGACTACCCGTTCGATCAGTTTTCCGACCTCTACTTGCAGGCCTACCGCATGGGCCTCAAGGGGATCACCACGTACCGCCCCAACGCCACGCTGGGTGCAGTGCTGTCGGTCGAACCAGCCCCTGGCGCCGCAACGGCTGAACAGCCGGCCAGCGCCGCCCGCACCGACGATGATCCGCTGCGCAAGCAATTCGACTCACGCCCGGTGGGTGACCTGGAGGGCATCACCTCCAAGGTTGAGTTCATGACCTTCGAAGGCAAGCAGTCGATTTACATGACGGTCAACTTCCTGCGCGTGCAAGGCACGATTGGCGGCAAGGACGTGACCATCGAGCGCCCCATCGAGTTCTTCATCCCTGGCGGCCAAACCTCTGACGGCCAGCAATGGATCACGTCGAGCATGCGCCTGCTGTCGATGGTGGGCCAGTCCGGTGGCTCCGTCGCCAAGGCCGTGGCCAGCATGCGCAAGGTGATCTGGGACAAGGGCCCGGTTCGCTTTGGCACCATCGAAAAGGAAGATGGCTCCATTGCGCCTCGCTTCCATGACTCGGACGTGGCCGCCATCGGCTGTGCCTTGCAGCAGATCCTCGCCAAACGTGGCTTCCTCGATGCCGCGGGCAATCAGGTGCCGGTGTTGGCCCTGGCCGCTCGCCTGCAACGCCGTGATGCCGAGTTTGGACAAGGCCCCGCCGCCATGCTCGAAGATGAGCACCGCGATGCCCCCACCACCAGCACCACATTGGCACCCAACTCAGGCAAGAAGTGCCCGGAATGTGGCGCCCACGAGATGCACAAGGTGGACGGCTGCCTCAAATGCTCGAACTGCGGTGCCATTGGCAGCTGCGGTTAAGCGCGGCCCATAATCCAGGAGGCCCCGATTTCCGGGGCCTTTTTTTATTGGACGACTTCAAGCGCAGGGGTGGCCTCTTGGAGACTTGGCTTGGGCAAGTGCCGTCCCCAGGTGTGCGAGTTGGACACCTCCATACCGGCCATGGCCTCGCTCCAGTCCGCCGCTTGCACCGTGTGCCATTCACGGCCAAGGCGCACCGGCCCCTTGGCGTCCATCAGGACCACCATGGAGCCTTCAATCAGAGGGGCCGTGAGTGCGCGAAACCCTTGCGAGCGGATGACGCCCGATGCCTGGGCGTCGGACAAACCGTGCAGCATGTCACGCAGCAAGCGCGCCAGCTCGGAGGTATCACTGCGTGTGGGATCTTGTGGCGCCAGGCAGGCAATGCTGCCGTTGTGCATCAGCAACAAGCCGTCGCGGACCACATAGGGGTGCGCCATGTCGTGATTGACCTCGCCATAAGTGGCCCGCCGCAAATGCAGGTAGACCTCGGCGTCCAAAGGCAAACGGGTGTTGTGATCGATCAACTCGTCCAGGCGAAGCCCGCGTGCCCACAGCACTTGACCTTGCGCCATGTGGAAACAACCCCAACCATGGGAGTTGCGCTGCCAGGCGTTCTCCAGAAAGTCGGCAGCGATACGGCGTCCGAGGGGTTTCTTGATGATCAGACACATGTCACAGATTATTTAAGACCACGGGCTTCATTGATATCGGCACGAACCGGTCGAACC
The DNA here is from genome assembly GCA_040389805.1 of Pseudomonadota bacterium. GTDB lineage: Bacteria > Pseudomonadota > Gammaproteobacteria > Burkholderiales > Burkholderiaceae_C > Aquabacterium. The sequence goes on along the minus strand of JAZJZP010000331.1, from coordinate 2,956 downwards.
GTAGGCTGTTCCTGATTTCTCGCAAGAAATGTTCCATCAGAGGCCTATGCGTCAGCCACATGATCAGCAAGGTTCATCCAACTCTGATAACTTCGCGCCTCAACATGAATTGAGGAGAGCGCGTTTGACCAGCTTGAATGAACGACTGAGTACGCTGTCCCCAGAACGCCTCCAAGGCATCCGCCGCGGCATCGAAAAGGAGAGCTTGCGCACCAGCCCCAGCGGTCAACTGGCGTTGACGCCTCATCCACGGGCCTTAGGTTCGGCGCTGTCAAACCCCCACATCACCACCGATTTCAGTGAATCGCAAGTGGAACTGGTCACCGGCGCGCACACCCGCGTGCAGGATTGTCTGGACGAGTTGACCCAGATCCACCAGTTTGTGTACCGCGCCATCGGCAACGAGCAGTTGTGGGTGAGCAGCATGCCCTGCGACCTGCCGCCCGATGCCGAGATCCCGATTGGTCAGTACGGCACGTCCAACGTGGGGCGGGCCAAAAGCGTTTACCGCATGGGGCTGGCGCACCGCTACGGTCGGCCCATGCAGACCATTTCGGGCATTCACTACAACTGGTCGATGCCGGGCCTGTCCAACGACGATTACTTTGACCTGATCCGAAACTTCCGGCGCCAGTCGTTTTTGCTGCTGGTGTTGTTTGGCGCTTCGCCAGCCGTCACCTCCGATTTTGTCAAGGGTCAACCGCATGGGCTGCAACCCCTGGGTGGACAGACCTTGTACCTACCTCACGCCACCTCGCTGCGGATGGGGCGGCTGGGCTACCAGAGCGATGCGCAAAGCTCCCTGGCGGTCAGCTATAACGGCCTGAAGGGCTATGCCACGTCGCTGCAAGACGCTTTGACGCGCGCCTACCCTGCGTATGAGGCCTTAGGCGTTCATGATGATCAGGGCGGCTACAAGCAGTTGTCCACCTCGCTGCTGCAAATCGAGAACGAGTTTTACAGCACTATCCGACCCAAGCGCGTGATTTTTTCGGGTGAACGCCCGTTGCATGCGCTGCGCGAGCGGGGCGTGGAATATGTCGAGGTGCGCTGCATGGACCTGAACCCCTTCCTGCCGGTTGGCATTGATGAAGACACGGCGCGGTTCATCGACATCTTCATGCTGCATTGCCTGTTGTCGGACAGCCCCTTAGACACGCCACAAGAGATCGCAGCGCTGGCACGCAACCAGCAAGCGGTCGCGGCGCGAGGACGTGAACCGGGCCTGCGACTGGAGCGCGGTGAACAACAGGTCGTGCTGATGGACTGGGCCAAAGAGGTGCTGGACGAGTGCGCGCCGATTGCCCAGGCGCTGGATGCACTGCATGGCGGTGATGCCCACCGCCGTGCCTGTCAAGCCGCTGCCGCCGCCTTGAGCGATCCCTCCACGCTGCCTTCAGCGCGGGTGGTCGCGGCCATGCAGCTCGATCCTGAGCGTGGCCATGTGGGCTTTGCCCAGGCGCGATCAGCCCAGATCCGCGAGACCTTGATGGCGGCCGATCTGCCAGCCGAAGTGCTGGCGCGGTTCGAGAAGCAGGCTCAGGATTCAATTCAGGAGCAGGCGAACATCGAAGCGGCCGACACCCTGCCGTTCGAGGCCTTCCGCCAGGACTACATGTCAGCACAGCATCTGGTGGTGTGATGCGCCCTCTTGCCAGTGCCGACGACGTCCGGCAGCGTTTCATTTCCTTGAGCAAGAACTCAGGGGCTGATCACTCGACGCCTCCAATGCAGCTCCAATTCGTCGAGCTGACGCCTTCCATTGCAGCCGAACTGGAGGCCGCAGCGACCGACCACGAGGTCGTGTCCAACTACGATTTGCGAGGTGGTGTGCAAACCGGGCAACGCCTGTTTGCACCGGGCGACGATGCGGGAGCCTACCTGCGCCGCAACCAGCGCATGAGCCGCGCAGCCCTGCTATCCGACGACCAGAGTAGTCTGGTCGGCGTGTTCACCCTACAGGCCGGTGAGTTGTCTTACTTCGTTTTACGCAATCATTGGGGTCAGGGATACGGCCAACAGATCGTGCATGCTGCGTGCAAGGCCGCATTCGACGAACTTGGCCTGAACGCGCTGGATGCGGTCGTGATCAGCACCAACGCACCATCTCAAAAAATTATCGAATCACGAGGGTTCCACATCAACGGGCGTGCTCGCATGACAGCGGCGCGCCGTGGGCAAGTAGAGGTCATCCGCTACCGCTTGCTTGCTAACCAAGCGCCTTGACGGCCCCGTAGTCAACACCCAGAGCCCCCAACAAGGCCTGCACATTCATGGACACGCCCCACTCGGTAGATCCGGCCGTGGCCGTTCCCCAGGTTGTGTGCGTGCCATCTACAGTGAATTTCAAGGCCTTGAGCACAGTGCCGCACTTCAGGCACACGGGCCTGGACGGGCAAAACACTGCTCTTGATTTTGCACCCTTGATGAACGCGGCAGCCTCGGCAATGCTCTTGCTGGGCGACTTCCCAAGATCCATCGAGACCTCGTTGATGATCTCGTTGAGCGCCGTCATTTCTGCATGGCCGGTACCCTTACCCGTGGCGCCATCGAACTCCTTGCCATCCAGAATCAATGTAGCGTCACAACTCTCTGACTTACCCTTCGTCGCGGTCAATGCCATTGCAGCCTCTGATTTTTTGCGGTTTATCGTAAATGCTTTTTACCATATCGCCGTAGGTGTCAAATCAGTCATCAGCAGTGAACTGATCAACAACACGACCGACGGTCTCGGCAAAGTTCTGACCGAACATCCGTGCCGTTTTGATGTCGCCCGCCACGAACGAATCGGCGGCTGCACCATGCCCAGCTTGCGCCATCAGTCCTGACCAGGAGCCGAGCCGGTTGACAGCTTGCGCATGGGGCACGCCTTGATGATGCTCGGGCAAAAAAAGGTTTCCAACCCAGATCATCCCGTGCTGCATCGCCAATGTGGACAGGTACTGCAGAGTGCCCT
>JAZJZP010000330.1:0-18065 GCA_040389805.1 Pseudomonadota bacterium | reverse complement strand
CGATGGCAGCGACATTGCACGCGCCTTGGCGATCGCGCTGTCAAGCATCACCTTGGCGGGCGTTGTTTGGCTGTGGTTGACTCGCGAGCGCACGCGACGCTCGCCATGGCATCGTCCGATGGACCGCGTTCATCGAGCCTTGCTGGGTGCTGGTTGGTCCGCACCTCAAGACACTCCAGCCCCAGCCTCGGCACTCCGTTGGATTCGTGTGATCGAGGCCACGGCCCACCGCATGGATACCCCGCAAATGACCGTGGCACAAAACATCATCACGGCTCTGCGCCAGCTCGATGCGCTCGAATATGGGCCCATGATCGACTCCGAGGGTCAAGCCCTCAGCACACGCCGCGTGCTGGCGCTGGCCAAGCCCCTGGTTCGACGTGTCCAAGATGGCGCCCGACAATTGCGAAGCGTGCAGGCCCATCGTCGCCATCGGGCACACTGACGTTCAGAGTCTTACTCCAACTTCCTGGTTTCCACGATGCTGCCCAATTCCTTCCGCCAAGCAAGCGCCACGGCTTCACGCGCATGGCCAACGTTGTGCAGTCTGATTCTGCTGTGCGCCGCATCCGCTGCCCTGGAGGGCTGCGCCAGTAGCGAACCGACGGCAAGCGCCGCAATACCAGCGCCAGCAGCCCCAAGTCAGGCTGCATCCAGCGTTGGTGAGCCCACCGAGTCCGCCACCAGTACAAGCCCCGTCCCTGCGCCCGCCCTGATCGTGACCCAGACCTTGGCGGTGGATCGCGACAGTTACGCCCAACGAGAAGACGCGCGTCAACTGGCCGACCAGCTGGCACAAAGTTTTGAGCTCGACCCGGTGTGGACACGGTCCATCTTGGCGCAGGCGCGGTTCAAAGAAAGTGTTGCCAAACTCATCATGCCCGGCCCCCCCGCCGTCGCCAAGAACTGGGCGATTTACCGCGGCCGATTCATTGATCCGATTCGAATCAAAGCGGGCGTGAGTTTCTGGCGCAGCCATGAAACCGAACTGCGCCGCGCCCAAGAGCGCTGGGGCGTACCCGCCTCCATCATTGCCGGCGTGATTGGGGTTGAAACCATTTATGGACGCAATACCGGCAATTACCGAGTACTGGATGCGCTGTCCACGCTGAGCCTGGACTTCCCCAAGGGACGCAGTGACCGCAGTGCTTTTTTCCAGAAGGAGCTGGGCCACTTTCTAAAACTCTGCCAAGAGCAAAAGATGGACCCCACCACCGTGCTGGGCTCATATGCTGGAGCACTGGGATTACCGCAGTTCATGCCCAGTTCCGTGCGTAGTTTCGCGGTGGACTTTGATGGCGATGGACAAATAGACCTCAGGGGCAGCGCCGCCGATGCCATTGGCAGTGTGGCTCGATACTTGGCCGAACATGGCTGGCAACGAGACATGCCGGCTTACTATGACGTTACTCCACCCATCGACTCATTGGCCCAAGCCAAATTGTTGGAGCCGGACATCGTGCCCAGCTTTACCGTCGCCGAAATGCAAAAGCTCGGGGCCACCTTACCTGACACCGCCCAAAACCACATTGGTTTGCTTGCCTTGGTCAAACTTCAGAATGGTGATGGCCCACCGACCCTGATTGCAGGAACGGACAACTTCTACGCGATCACCCGCTACAACCAGTCCAGTTATTACGCTCTGGCCGTGATTCAATTGGGGCAGACCGTGGCCAGAGAAGCAGTCAATGCGCCATAAAAATCAATATATTTTGCAAAACAAATTGTTTTGTGTTTAGAATCGCGCCGTGGCGATCATGACTTACCCTCTCGCCCGCTCTGATTCAACCAATAAGTATTTAGCCCACCCTGGCACCAAAGGACTGATTATGAGCAACTACCAAGATCTTCTGGCCAAGAAGGCCGCCCTCGAAAAGCAAAGCGCAGAGCTGGATAAGCAACTGCAAGATGCCCGCCGCGCAGAACGCGCTGGCGTGATCGCCCAAGTCAAATCGCTGATGTCTGAGCATGGTCTGACCGTGGCCGACCTCGGTGGCAAGGTTGGCAAGGGCGACAAGGCTCCTTCCGCCAGCGCTGGCCGCAAAGTGGCCGCCAAGTATCGCAATAGCGCGACTGGTGAAACCTGGACAGGCCGTGGTCTCAAGCCCAAGTGGATTCAAGCCGCTATTGCCGCAGGCAAGAAGCTGGAAGATTTCGCAATCTGAATTAACTCTTGATTCAGACAAAAAGCCGACGCATATGCGTCGGCTTTTTTTATGTCTCGGGGCCGCAGCCCCGCCCTGGATCAAAGCCTCACTTGACCGCATCCTTAAAATCGCCGGCCAAACCCAGCACAAACTGATCTGGTTTGAGATAGCGACGCAGCGCTTGATTGACCTGGTCCAAAGTCAAGCTCTGCAAAGCCGCATCTACCCGGGCTGATTCTGCATAAGTGCGGTTGAGATACAGATTGCTCACCCACCCACCGGCCAATCGCGCATCTTGCGAACGGGCCAACTGCCTGAAATTGAGCAAACCACGCTTGCCCGATTCGAACTCGGTTGGTGTAAATCCTTGCTTCAGGACTTTGTCAACTTCCTCACGAAACGCTTTTTCGACCTTGTCGCGGTTTTGGGGTGCAAAGATCGCGGACACCGTCCATTGCGAATGCTGCTCAACCGGATTCCATTGAACCGAGCTGTACACGCTGTAAGACAAACCTTCTTTTTCTCGAATCCGGTTCCACAAGCGTGAATCACCACCGGAGCCGAACAAATGGTTGGCCAGCATGAATGCGGGGTAATCAGGATGCAGATCGTTAAGCGGCAACTCTTGTATCACCTGCATGGCGGCATTTTGTTTATCGGGCGTGCGCAACATCAAACGCGCTGGCTCCACCGGCAGTAAGGGATCAGGCACGCGGGTTATGGCCTGCTGACTGGTCCAGCCGCCAAAGGCCTTTTCCAGGGCCTGCATCACCGCTTTGGAATCAAAGTCACCCACCGCCGCAAACTGCCCGTCAGAGGCCCCCACGAATTTGCTGTAAAACTCGCGCACGCCCTCAATCTTCACGGAACGCCAATCGGACTCGACCTCATCAAAACTGCGGGCATACCGAACATCGCCACGCGGATAGGGATTGCCATGACGCGACAAGGCCTCTCCCAGCACGGCTTCGGGCTCTTTGCGCTGCTCCTCCAGACCCGCCAAGGCCTGCCGGCGAACTTCTTCAAGCGCATCGCTGGGCAAGCTGGGGTGACGCAATAAATCAGCCACCAAAGCCACAACTTCAGGCAACTGGTCACGCTTGGTAGCGATGCCGACGGTCAGCACCCCCGGGCTGACACTGAACGACACCTCGGCCTGCAAGGCATCCAGGCGATCTTGCACCTGCTGACGGCTCAACGTGGCGCTGCCCTTGTCCAGCAAGGCCCCCAAGGCCGCAGGGACTTCGCCCCAGTTGGCCAGGCTTTTTTCATCGCCCATGCGCAAGGTCATGGTGGCCTTCACGGCTTGCCCACGGGTGGTTTTGGGCAGCAAAGCCACCTTCAAACCCGGCGCAATGCTCAAACGCTGGGTACGCGCATCAATGTTGGCCAGGCTGGCCACAAACGCTTCGGCCTGGATGGCGGCGTCATGGGCCTTGAAGCCCTTCATGGTGGCCACCACATCCACCCGCTCAGGCTGAGCCGCCCGGACCGGCGTGGCGGTCGGCACATACTGACCCAAGGTGCGGTTGGACTCCACCAAGGTCTGTTTGGCCACTCGCTGCACATCCGCCAGACCGATGGCCTTGATGCGGTCACGCGTCAAGAAGAACAAGCGCCAATCGCCCTGGGCCACCGCCTCCGACAAGGCCACGCCGATGTGCTGCGGGTCGGCAAAACCCATGTCCCAGGCCTTGAGCCATTTGGCACGGGCGCGCTCCAACTCTTCCAAGGTGATGGGCTCGCGTCCCACCGACTCGATGGTCTCCAGCAAGGCCTGACGCGTGGTCGCCATGTCTTGATCCGGCCCCAACTGGGCACCCAGGATCACAAAACCGGGGTCGGCCAGCCCTTCAGAAAAACCGAACACGGAGGCCGCCAACTGTTTCTCGGTCAGGCTTTTGTGCAGCCGGCCCGAAGGGGCGTCGCTCATGATCAGGCTGAGCAGCTCGACGGCCGCAAAATCAGGGTGCGGGCCAGGTACCACGTGGTAGCCCACATAGAACAAGGGCACCCCACCCACACGCCGCAAGGTCACGGCACGCTCGCCATCTTGAACCGGGTCCAAGGTGTAGAGCGGCTGCAATTCGCGCTTGGCGGGGGCAATGGCCCCGAAATAGCGCTGAACCCAGGCGAGCACCTTGGCCTGGTCAAACTTGCCCGACACAATCAGGGTCGCGTTGTCGGGTTGGTAATGGCGCCGATAAAAGGCCTGCAAGTGGCTGATGTCCACGCCTTCCACGTCCGTGCGTGCGCCGATGGTCGATTTACCGTAGTTGTGCCACTGGTACATGGTGGCCAGCGTCTTTTCAAACAAGATGCGGCCGGGGTCGTTCTCGCCCATTTCCATCTCATTTCGGACCACGGTCATTTCACTGTCCAGGTCCTTGCGTGCAATGAAGCTGTTGACCATGGCATCGGCCTGCCACTCCAGGTACCAGCGCAGGTTCTCATCGTTGGCCGCGAAACTGGCAAAGTAGTTGGTGCGGTCAAACCAGGTCGAGCCATTGGCGCGGAACCCGCGCTTATTGAAGTCGGCCCAGACTTGCGGGTGACGAGGCGAGCCCTTGAACATCAAGTGCTCCAGCAAATGGGCCATGCCTGTCTCGCCATAGCTTTCGTGACGCGACCCCACTCGGTACGTGACGTTGACCGTGGTCGTGGGCTTGGAGTCATCCGGGATCAGCAAAACCTGCAGGCCATTGGCCAGCCGGTACTCCACGATGCCCTCCACAGACGTCACCACCTTGAGGGCGTTTTTGACGGCCGTTTGAGGCGCCGAGTGGCTGGCAGCGGCCCCCGCAAATCCAGGCGCCATGGCCAGGGAGGACAAAGCCAGACAGGTTGCGGCGCTCAGCGCGAACCAGGGACGAGGACTGTGAACAATATTGCGTGGTGCAGCGGTCATGTAGGAGTGCTCTCAAGCCTGATCAAAGTGATGTCTCTGAGTGTAGGGTGGCGCGCCAAAGGTTCCCTGCCTCAGGGGCTTTAACGTGCGCCCCGCACCAACCATCGGTGCGCACGCAACACCTAGCGTCACCCCTCAGATCGGGCGCTTTTATACTGGTGCTGGATGCCGCCTCGGGCGAACGCGCGGCACAGCCCCTCTTGAAAGGCTGCGGGAGGCAGCACCCCGCATGAAATCCACCACCACGACCATCGGACTGCTGTGCCTGGTGAGCCTGCTCACCGCCTGCACCCCCAACGTACCCGCCAAATGGTCAGGCTACGCCGAGGCCGACCTCATCTACGTGGCCTCCTCGGGTGCAGGCGTGCTGAACACCCTGAAGGTGCAACGGGGCGACTCCGTAACCGCGGGTGCCGACCTGTTCCAGCTGGATGCCGCCGTGGAGTCCTACAGCAAGCAAGCCGCCCAGGCACAGCAAAGCAAAGCGTCTGCCCAATTGGCCGACCTCGGCAAAGGCCGCCGCACGAACGAGCTCAAGGCCATCACGGCGCAACTCGAACAAGCCAAAGCGGCCCAGTCCATCTCGACCTCGCAACTCAAACGTCACCGCGAACTGGTTCGACAAGGCTATGTCACACCATCCCAAATGGACGAACTTGAAGCCGCCCAGGCCCGCGACAGCGCCCGAGTCCATGAGCTGCAAGCCCAACTGGCCGTGGCCCAAGACAGTGCGCGCCCCGACACCCTGGCCGCCGCCAAAGCCGAGCTTCAGTCGGCCCAGGCCCAGGTGTCCCAACAACGCTGGGCCGAGGAGCAAAAAGTTCGCCACGCCCCGGTGGCGGCACGGGTGTTTGATGTGCTGTACCGCGTCGGCGAATGGGTGGCGCCGGGCTCACCCGTGGTCGTGCTGCTGCCCGAGCATGGCGTCAAGGTGCGCTTTTATGTGCCCCAGGCGGCGCTGTCTCAAGCCAAGGTAGGCCAGGCCGTGCGCTATGCCTGTGATGGCTGCGCGCCAGGCACGGCCACCATTCGCTATGTGTCACCGCAGGCCGAATTCACCCCCCCGGTCATCTACAGCAACGACAGCAAAGACAAACTCGTCTACATGATCGAGGCCACCCCCGACGCCAAGAACGCCGAGGCCCTCAAGCCAGGTCAGCCCCTCAGCGTGACTCCGCTCGCCGCTGCCCCCCAACCATGAGCAGCCTCGGCGAAGAACTGGCCATTGACGTGCGTAGCCTGAGCAAACGCTTTGGCGACCGCACCGTCGTCAATGGCATCGACATCCAGGTCAGGCGCGGCGAGATTTGCGGCTTTCTGGGCCCCAATGGCAGCGGCAAGACCACCACCATCCGCATGCTGTGTGGCCTGCTGGAGCCCAGCGCGGGCCAAGGGCAATGCCTGGGCTTTGACCTGCTGACCCAGTCACGCCAGATCAAACTGCGCACGGGCTACATGACCCAAAAATTTGGTCTCTACGAGGACCTGAGCATTGAAGAGAACCTCAACTTCATCAGCGAGGTCTATGACATGCCCGATGGTCGTCAGAAGGTCCAAAAGACCCTGGAGCGACTCGGCCTCGTAGAGCGCCGACACCAGTTGGCGGGCGCCTTGTCGGGCGGCTGGAAACAACGCCTGGCCTTGGCCGCCTGCCTGTTGCACGAACCCGAACTGCTGCTGCTGGATGAACCCACTGCCGGCGTCGACCCCAAGGCGCGGCGCGATTTTTGGCACCAGATCCACCTGCTGGCCGCCGAGGGCCTGACCGTGCTTGTCAGCACGCACTACATGGACGAGGCCGAGCGCTGCCATCGCCTGGCCTACATCTCCTATGGCAAGCTGCTGACGGCGGGCACCACCGAACACGTCATCAGCACCTCGGGACTGCGGACCTGGCAAGTGCGTGGGCCCCAGCTTGACCGCGTCATCGCCATGACAGCCGACCAGGCTGACTGGATGGCCATCCCCTTTGGGGCCGAAGTCCATGTCAGCAGCGTCAGCGCGGCCGACTTTGCCGACTGGCTCCAAGCCCGGGCCCCCAACCATCCCTGGGTGGTCGAGTCCATCCCCACCAGCCTTGAAGACGTCTTCATCCATTTGAGCCGGCATGCACAAGACAATTACTGACAAGCCCCTGTCGTGGCGACGCATTCTTTCGGTCTTGCGCAAGGAGTTCGTGCAGATCAAGCGCGATCGCCTGACCCTGGCCATGCTGGTGGCCATCCCGCTGCTGCAACTCATCATGTTCGGCTACGCCATCAACGGCGACCCCAAACACCTGCCCACCGTGGTGGTCGCCCCCGATGCCAGCCCCATGGTGCGCAGCATCGTGCGTGCGGTCGAGAACACCGGCTACTTTGACGTCAAGGCCATCGTCACCGAACCCGAGGCCGAGCAATGGCTGGCCCTGGGCGATGCCCAGTTTGCCCTGGTGTTCCCCTCGGACTTCACCCACAAACTGATGCGTGGCGAACACCCATCGATCGCCGTCTACGGCGATGCCAGCGACCCCTCCACCTCCGGAGGCGCCCTGTCCTCCCTGAACGAGTTGCCTCGTGTGGCCCTGCGCGCCGAGCTGCGCGGCCCACTCACCCATCTGCAAGGCAGCGCCGCCCCTTTTGATTTGCGCATTCACCGTCGCTACAACCCCGAGGGCATCACCCAGTACAACATCGTGCCGGGGCTGATGGGCATCATTTTGGTGATGACGCTGGTGATGATGACCGCCATGGCCATGACCCGCGAGCGTGAGCGCGGCACCCTGGAAAACCTGCTCGCCACCCCCGTCAAACCCCTGGAAGTGATGATTGGCAAGATCCTGCCCTATGTGCTGATCGGCTACCTGCAGGTTTTGATGGTCTATGCCGCCTCGCGGTGGCTGTTCAACGTGCCCATGTTTGGCAGCCACCTGCTGCTGACCCTGGCCGTGCTGGTGTTCATTGTGGCGACCTTGGTGGTGGGTTTTTTGTTCTCGACCATTGCCCGCACACAAATGCAGTCGACCCAGATGACCATTTTTTACTTCTTGCCCAACATCCTGCTGTCCGGGTTCATGTTCCCGTTTCGGGGCATGCCCACCTGGGCCCAATGGGTAGGCGAAGTCTTGCCCATCACCCATTTTCTGCGGGCGGTGCGGGGGGTGATGCTCAAGGGCGCCGCGCTGCCAGAGGTCTGGCATCAGCTGTGGCCCATGGCCTTGTTCACCGTGGTCGTGGGGGCCATTGCCATGCTGCGTTACCGACAGACCCTGGATTGACCCGCATCAAGCGCAAATCCTGACTTTGTGTGGCACTCTTGGAAATTGATCGACGCATTGCCCCACCCAACGCCATGAACTGCCCATCATTGACCAAGCACGACAACGAGTACGCCCAGCATGCTCACGAAACAGCGCGTGCCTTTGATCAGTCGCTGCACGCAAGCATCGCCCGCATGACCTCGGGCCTGTCACCTACCTCCTTGGCGCTGGCCTACACCGACTGGGCCATGCACCTGGCGCAGTCCCCGGGTGAGCGCTCTCAACTGCTGGGCTCGGCCTTGGCCAAATCACTTGAAGTGGTCGCCCATGGCATTCCCTCCTACTTCCCAAGCACAGGCCCGGCCGATCAGACCGCAGCGACCGACGAGCTCGACAGTCGCTTTGCCAGCCCCGATTGGGCCATGTGGCCTTACACCACATGGGTTCAAGGCTTCAAAGCCAGTGAGCGATGGTGGTGCGAGGCTACCGACGTCCCCGGCGTGGCGCCTCACAACCGTGAAGTGGTCAACTTCTTTGCCAGGCAATGGCTGGACATGATGTCTCCGAGCAACTGGCCGTGGAGCCCGGAGGTCATGCGAGCCACCATTCAGACGGTGGGCCGCAACCTTCAGCAAGGCAGCCAAAACTGGATTGACGACTGGAGAGAGTCGCATGGTCTGCTGCCGCTGCAAGCAGAGCAGGCGTCCTTTGTGCCCGGCAAGGCGGTGGCCATCACGCCCGGTCACGTGGTCTGGCGCAACCACCTGATGGAACTGATCCAGTACACCCCCACCACGCCAACCGTTCATGCCGAGCCCGTGCTCATCATCCCCTCGTGGATCATGAAGTACTACATCCTCGACCTGTCGCCCCACAACTCAATGGTGCGCTACTTGGTCGAACAAGGACACACCGTGTTCATGGTGTCATGGCGCAATCCAGATGCCAGCGATGCCAAGCTAGGGCTGTCAGACTACATCCGCCAAGGGGTCTTTGAATCGTTGAAAGGGGTGGCCCGCCAATGCCCCGGACGGTCTGTGCAGGCCATGGGCTACTGCCTCGGAGGCACCTTGCTGTCCATGGCGGTGGCTCGGCTGATCGGACCGCACCCGATCGCCGATGCGCCAGAGATGGCCCCGATCAAGACACTGACCCTCCTCGCGGCCCAAGTTGATTTCACCGAGCCCGGCGAAATGGGCGTGTTCATTGACCCTGCCCAGGTCAATCAGCTGGAGGATCTGATGTCCCAGCAAGGTTACTTGACCGGGAAGCAAATGGGTGGCTCATTCCAGTTTTTGCGTTCACGAGACTTGGTCTGGTCACGCCAGATGCACGAATACCTGCTGGGCGAGCGCACCCAGCCCAGCGACCTGATGGCCTGGAATGCCGATGTGACACGCATGCCCGCAGCCATGCACGGACAGTATCTGTCGCGCCTGTTCTTGAACAACGAACTGGCGGAAGGCCGCTACACGGTCGAAGGCGAAGCCGTTTCATTGCAGGACATCCGGGTACCCATGATGGTGGTGGCCACAGAAAAGGACCACGTCTCGCCTTGGCGCTCGGTGTACAAAATTCACCGCCTGACCGAAACCCAGCTGACCTTTGTACTCACCAATGGCGGCCACAACGCAGGCATCATTTCAGAGCCAGGCCATGCACACCGCCACTTTAAGGTCCACCAATCCGAGGCCATGGACCCTTGGTTGACTCCCGAAGAATGGACCGACACGGCCACCTTGGTCGATGGCTCGTGGTGGCCTGCTTGGCAACGCTGGTTGGCCGAGCATTCCAGCGGCCAAGTCGACGCCCGTCATGTCCCTCCAGCCCAGCAACTGGGCGATGCGCCTGGTGAGTACGTCCTGGTCAGATACCAGGACTGAGACTGTCCAGCCCCGTCCTTAGCGCGCGGGGGTTGGCAGGGGCGCCACCGATGGCGGCGCCTTCATCACACGGATCTTGCCGCCCGTGGTCACCAGCAGCACCGCATCCCCTGCGACGAACTTTTCATTGCCCTTGGCCTGAACGATAGAGCGGCGTTGCCCATTGCTCGTTTGCAGCAACAGCTCAACCGCATCCTCACGGGTGCCAAAGCGTTCAACCGCATTGCCCACCACGCCCCCGACCACGGCGCCAATCACGCCGACAACGACCTGATCTCGTGAACCTCCGACGGTCGAACCACCGACACCGCCAATCACGGCACCTGCGCCACCACCCAGGCCACTTTGAGAGCCCTCCACCACCACGGGCCGCACATTGAGCACCACCGCATCTTCAACCTGCGAGAGACGCTGTGCATCACCCGGTTTGATGACGTCAGGGCTGGTGGTGGAGCAGGCACTCAATACCGCAACCATCAAGCAGGTATTGGCAGCGATCAAAAAGCGTTTCATAGAAGTGTCCTCAGGTACCGTTGATGCACTTTAACGCACCACCGACCCCGAAGGCTGACACCCCTGATATCAACCCGCTCGACTGGTCAGTCTTCTATTCCCAGCTCTTGAATCTTGCGGGTGATGGTGTTGCGCCCAATGCCCAGTTTTTGAGCCGCCTCAATGCGCCGCCCACGGGTCAGGTCCAGAGCGGTATGAATCAACTGCGCTTCAAACTGACGCGTCAGCACATCCCAGACGTCGGTCGCCCCCGACTCCAGGCGGGCGCGGGCTTCGCGCTCAAGATCCTTCAACCAAGACTGAGCGGACGGATCCACGAAGGACTCCGTTGCGGCGATCGGCGCCAGCAAGCCAGTGTCAGGCACCGCCCCTGAAGGCATGGCCTCCCCCAGGGCGCCATGTGCGGCAACCGTCGCTTCAGGAACCCCGCTCAAAGGCGCGCTGAGCCCCTCCGCCGGAGCGGGCCGAGCCATGAGCGTCAAACTTTGCGCCACCATCAATTCGGGTGGCAAGTCTTTGGACTCGATCACCTGCGCGGGGGCCATCACCGTCAGCCAGTGGCAAATGTTCTCCAATTGGCGCACATTGCCGGGGAAGTCAAACGCCATGAGCCTGGCCAAGGCCGGCTCGGAGATACGCTTGGCATCCACACCCAGGTCTTTCGCGCTTTTCTGCAAGAAAAATCGCGTTAGCGCCGCCACATCCTCGCGCCGCTCACGCAAAGGCGGCAGGCGCAGGCGGATCACATTGAGGCGGTGAAACAAGTCCTCGCGGAACGCGCCTTGGCGCACCCGATCTTCAAGGTTCTGATGGGTGGCCGCGATCACGCGCACATTGCTCTTGAGCGGATGATGGCCGCCCACGCGGTAAAACTGCCCGTCGCTCAGCACGCGCAGCAAGCGGGTTTGCAGGTCAAACGGCATGTCGCCGATTTCGTCAAGGAACAAGGTACCGCCATCGGCCTGCTCAAAGCGCCCGCGCCGCATGGTCTGCGCGCCGGTGAATGCACCACGCTCATGGCCGAACAACTCGGACTCCAGCAAATCCTTGGGGATGGCCGCCGTGTTGATGGCCACGAAAGGCCCATTGCTGCGCGAACTGTGTTTGTGCAGCGCCTGCGCCACCAACTCCTTGCCCGACCCCGACTCGCCCGTGATCAAGACCGTGACGTTGCTTTGGCTGAGCCGACCAATGGCGCGGAACACATCCTGCATCGCCGGGGCTTGACCCAGCATCTCGGGCATTTGAGCCAGGCGTTCGTCAGACACGTCTTCGCGAACGCTCTCGTCCACCGCGCGACGAATCAACTCCACCGCCTTGGGCAGGTCAAATGGCTTGGGCAGGTACTCAAACGCCCCGCCCTGGAAGGCCGACACGGCACTGTCCAAATCGGAATACGCCGTCATGATGATGACCGGCAAGCCTGGGCAGCGCGCCTTGACCTTGCTCAGCAGGTCAATGCCCGAACCGCCCGGCATGCGGATGTCCGAGACCAGCACCTGCGGCTCGTCGTCCTCCAGTGCCGCCAGGACATCACGCGCATTGGTGAAGCTGCGGACCGGGAGGTCTTCACGCGCCAGTGCTTTTTCAAGCACAAAGCGAATCGATTGGTCGTCGTCAACGATCCAGATGGGTTTCATGCCGGCCTGTCATAGGTTGCGCCCCGAGATCAAATACCGACAGAAAACCCGGTCACGGCAAGGGGATCAATAACTTGAATACCGTGCGTCCTGGCTCGCTCTCGCATTCGATGGTGCCTTGGTGCTGTTGAACGAAGGTTTGTGCCAATGTCAGGCCCAGTCCCGATCCACCATCGCGCCCGGACACCAACGGGTAGAAGATGCGGTCGCGAATGGTCTCGGGGATGCCCGGGCCGTTGTCTTCAATATGCAAGACCAGTGCCAACCGATGCAATTGTCGGTTGATCGTGACTCTGCGCGCCACCCGGGTGCGCAATGTCAGCAAGGCATCGCCGGCTTCAATGCGGTCTTGCAGCGCTTGTGCTGCGTTGCGCACGATGTTGAGCACCGCCTGAATCAACTGCTCACGATCGCCCCGAAACTCGGGCAAGGACGTGTCGTAATCGCGCCAGACCTTCAATCCCTTGGGAAACTCGGCCAGGATCAGGGACCGGACCCGCTCGCACACCTCGTGCACATTGACATCGCCCACCAGATGCGGACGACGATGCGGCGCCAGCAGGCGATCCACCAGGGCTTGCAGACGATCGGCCTCGCGGATGATCACCTGGGTGTACTCGGTCAGTGACTTGGACTCCAGCTCCATTTCCAGCAATTGCGCGGAGCCTCGGATGCCGCCCAGCGGGTTTTTGATTTCGTGGGCCAGATTGCGGATCAACTCCTTGTTGGCCTGCGCCTGATCCAGAGCGCGTTCTTCGCGCTCCTGGCGCGTTTGCTGCTCGACCTCGACCAGCTCGATCAGGACCAGATCCTGATACTCCAATCGGGTCACGATGACCTGCACGGGCAAGGCTTCGGCAAACACATGGGGATGGCGCTTGAGTTGAGCCTCGATGCGGCTGGTGGCGTATTCATTGCGGGCCACCGCTCCGACGATGTCCTGCAACAGCATCGGCTGCTCGAACCAATCGAAAATGGACTCGCGCAGCACGCTGCGGCGCGACAAGCCCAGCACCTCTTCAAAAGCGGCATTGGCAAACAGGCATTGCCCGTCGGGCTCGACCACCGCCACCATGGTGGCCAGGTAATCGAACACCTCCAACCCCGAGGGCAAGAGTTTTTGAACCTCTGCAGGATCTGCAGTCGAGCCGCCTCGGGCTACGCTGACTTGTCGACCTGCCACAACACCACCACGACCTGCGGATGAAGACTGACTCACTTGGTCCCCAGCTTGCCCAGCTCACGTTTGAGGGCGGCGACGTCGGCTTCTTTTCGAGTCAGCGCGGCCTTCATCTCGTTCACCCGGTCTTGATATTTCTGGAAATTACGCTCTTCGCCCTGACGTTCAGGCTGGCCACCGTTGTATTGCTTTTGCAGCACAGCCAGGGCGTCCTCTTCCTTCTTGAGCTCGGCCTCCAGGATACGACGAGCATCGGCATCGCGGGTCTTTTGGTCATCGGCAGCCACCTTATCGCCCCCAGGGGCCGAACCGGGCTTGGCCATGGGCTTGACCGATTGAATCACCGTGATCGGTGCGCCCTCCAAGGTTTTGCACCCCTTGCCAATGGCCTCTTTGGCTGACAACGCGTCGGTGTAGAGATTGCCTGGGCAACGGTACACCGGCTTTTCTTGAGCACCAGCAGCGCCGGCACTCAGCAGCGCGAGCAATACCAAGCCTTGCTTGGCAACATCAGCAACATCGTTCAGGGTGTTCATTGGGGCCTTCATGGGTGGGACGCTCCAGCTTGGTTTTGACCAGTATGCCCGCAAGCCTTACTGACTTAACGCCCGAAAAGCAAAAAGGGACGACCGCAGTCGCCCCTTTTCAACACAGCACGAAATCCGACGAAGGATTTACAGGCTGTAGTACATGTCGAACTCCACCGGGTGGGTGGCCATGCGGAAGCGGGTGACTTCTTGCATCTTCAGCTCAATGTAAGCGTCGATGTAAGCGTCGGTGAACACGCCACCCTTGGTCAGGAACGCGCGGTCCTTGTCCAAGTATTCCAGGGCTTGATCCAAGCTATGGCAAACGGTGGGGATCAGTGCATCTTCCTCGGGAGGCAGATGGTAGAGATCCTTGCTGGCGGCTTCGCCGGGGTGAATCTTGTTTTCCACGCCGTCCAGACCTGCCATCAGCAGGGCCGAGAAACCCAGGTAAGGGTTCATCAGTGGATCGGGGAAACGAGCTTCAACGCGACGGCCCTTGGGGTTGGCCACGTGAGGAATCCGAATCGAGGCCGAGCGGTTCTTGGCCGAGTAGGCCAGCTTCACTGGAGCCTCGAAGCCAGGAACCAGACGCTTGTAGCTGTTGGTGCCAGGATTCGTGATGGCGTTCAGCGCACGGGCGTGCTTGATGATGCCGCCGATGTAGAACAGCGCGTATTCGCTCAGACCGGCATAGCCGTCGCCTGCGAACAGGTTCTTGCCGTCTTTCCAGACCGATTGGTGCACGTGCATGCCGGAGCCGTTGTCGCCAACGATGGGCTTGGGCATGAAAGTCGCGGTCTTGCCGTAGGCGTGAGCCACGTTTTGAATCACGTACTTTTGCAGCTGGACCCAGTCAGCGCGCTGGATCAGCGTACTGAACTTGGTGCCGATTTCCATCTGGCCTGCATTGGCCACTTCGTGGTGATGCACTTCAACAGGAATGCCCAGCGATTCGAGGATCAGGCACATTTCTGAGCGCATGTCCTGGAAGCTGTCAACGGGAGGCACTGGGAAGTAACCACCCTTGACGGCAGGACGGTGACCGGAGTTGCCGTGCTCGAGGCAGCTTCTTCCGATTCGATCTTGGAGAAGCAGCCCGACATGTCGTTGCCCCAACGGACATTGTCGAACACGAAAAATTCAGGCTCAGGACCGAAGTAGGCGGTGTCGCCCAAGCCGGAAGCCTTCATGTACGCCTCGGCGCGCTTGGCCAGCGAACGCGGATCGCGCTCATAAGGCTTGCCGTCAGCGGGCTCGACCACGTCACAAGACATGATCAGGGTGGGCTCTTCAAAGAAGGGGTCGATGTTGGCCGTGTTGGGATCGGGCATCAGTTGCATGTCTGATGCTTCAATGCCCTTCCAGCCAGCGATGGACGATCCGTCAAAAGCATGGCCCGAGACGAATTTGTCTTCGTCAAAATGGGAAACGGGCACGGTGACGTGCTGTTCTTTGCCGCGGGTGTCGGTAAAACGGAAGTCAACGAATTTAACTTCGTTGTCCTTCACCAACTTCATCACGTCGGCGACGGTCTTATTGGCCATCAGAAGCTCCTAGCAAGAGGCTTTAAGTGAAAGCAAGGTAATCGAATGAGGTCTGTTTCCAGATC
This sequence comes from Pseudomonadota bacterium, assembly GCA_040389805.1. Taxonomy (GTDB): domain Bacteria; phylum Pseudomonadota; class Gammaproteobacteria; order Burkholderiales; family Burkholderiaceae_C; genus Aquabacterium. The sequence continues at coordinate 2,417 of JAZJZP010000330.1, read as the reverse complement.
AGAAACAGCGCGAAGTGTAATAGCAGAAAGCGTGCCTCAGCTTCGTGACAGAGCAAGCTTTTGAGCGCATCCACCCCATGAGGGGGTGCAAAGCACGAACAAATCAATCTTCTGCACGAGAACACCATGCACCCACATGCATCGGCCGGAATATAAAATCCGGCACAAATAGCACCACAACGGTGCCCCACAATCAGGCGCCGACTTAATGCACCATCATTGGGCCTGTTTTTGCACCAACCAGGTTCAGCTGCTGCTGCATCCACGCAAAGGCCTGAGACACGAGCGGCTCATGTCCCTTGACCCCCAGTTCGATGTGGCGACCATGGACCGGGTGATCCACACTGGGCAGACTGAACACTCGGATCCCCACAAACATCTGCTCCAACTCGACCATCATCGGGGTGATGACCGATTCGAGCATGTTGTACACGATGACGGAATGCTCGATTTGGCGCTCTTGTCCATGCAGATCCGCATGCAACTCGTCCAGAACCCAGGCCATCATCGGCCAGGCCATCACGGGGAACCCGGGGACAAAATGCACCCGCCCTTCGATGGAAAACCCCGGAATCTGGTTGTAAGGGTTGGGAATCAACGTGGCCCCCTTCGGGAAGCACCCCATGTTCAAGCTTCGCAGGGTGTCCGGGTGACCAGGGTCAAACGCCTGCCCCGACTCTTCGGCCATGGCTTGGCGACGAGCCAGGATCAGCGCTCGCGCCTCGGGATGCAAGACCAGCTCACGACCCCATGCGGCACCCGCGCACGCCCGGGTGTGATCATCTGGCGTGGCGCCGATGCCGCCAAACGAAAACACCACGTCCTTGCCTGCCAGAGCGGCTTTCAACTCTGCGGTGATGAGCGCGGGTTCATCGCCGACATAGCGCGCCCAGGACACACGCAAGCCGCGTTCGCGCAGGATCTCTATGGCTTTGGCAAGGTGCTTGTCCGCACGCCGTCCACTGAGAATCTCGTCGCCAATGATGATGAGGCCAATCATGCAGGGTCCGTATCGGTCAGAAGGGTTAAGGGCTCCACCCGCGCGCGCAAATCACGCAACGCGGACAACAGGTAGTGAGCAAACCACAGCGAAGAAAATGCAAAGACCAGGGTGTAGAGCCACACCGTGATCACCACCAAAAATGGCGCCAGCATCAGCGTCATGGCACTCAACGCCCAAAGGGCAGAAGGCGCCGCCCCCAGGTAGCCTGACACGACACCCATCGTGAGCAACGGGGCTCGGTGCTCGCGCAGCAGCACCTCCCGCTCTTGCGGTGAAGCGTGCTCTGCCAGCGCATCAAAGCTCATGACCCGGTAAGTCAACCAACCCCAGATGAGCGGCGGCAAGAAGAACGCCAACGGCGGGATGAGCCACAAAGGCAAGCTGACGATCAGCACCAGCAACGCCCATGCGGTAGCGACCAGCGTCCAGCCTAGTGACGACCACCATGGGGCCCGCCCTCTCACGGCCAAATCATCGAAGCGCCGATTCACCACCAAACGCACCAGGGCGGGCATCATCAAAGCGGCCACCAGCCAGAGCGACAGCAACACCAACATGGGTATAGACAGCGCCACCACAATCAAAGGGGCCACGACAGCACGAAAGCCGGAGGCGCCCATCATGTCCAACCAGTCCAGCGCCCACTGGCTCAGAGACCAGTGGTCCAAGGCCTGGCGAACGGCGGCCAAGGCTGGCTCCCAGAAAAAATAGGCCAGACCAAAACCCACGCTCACCGCCACGATCAGGGGCAGCAGTGACAACCAGACCACCCGTGGATGCAGGCAATAGGCGGCCGCTCGCCAAAAAGCATCAATCGTCTGTTGCATGACGACAGGATACCCAAAGCCGCTTCAAACCCAACCATTGCTGAGCCCAAAGGCCTTGGCCGTAGTCCACGCCCCCCTGCTCAGGGAGCTGGTCGCGGATACCCGTCGGCCCGGGCTGCGCATCCATCCTGGCCGTGCGGAACAAGATGTCCCAGAGGGGAAACAGCACGGCAAAGTTGCAGCCACCCAAGGTGCTGGGTGCATTGCCTTCATGTCCAATGCCGATCCCGTGGTGAACGCGGTGAAACCTGGGGCTCACCAACAAGCGCTCGCCAACCCAGCCAAAGCCCATGCGTACATTGGCGTGCGAGAGGCTTTCGATGACCTGCGTGACCGCCACCACGGCCACGAACTGCTCAGGCGGCACACCAATGGCACGGGCCGTGAAGGCGATGATCAGATCGCGGATCAAGTCGTCCAGCAGGTGGTTACGGTTATCGCTCCACATGGTCATCTGGCGCTGGCTGTGGTGGACCGCGTGCAAAGACCACCAAGGATTGAAGTGGTGCTGCCCTCGATGGATCCAGTAATCCACAAAATCGAACACCAGCAGGTAGAGGACAAAACTGGCCCAGGCGGTGTCGGTC
>JAZJZP010000329.1:0-2042 GCA_040389805.1 Pseudomonadota bacterium | reverse complement strand
ATTGTTGTAGGTGTAGCTGGCTGCCGGAGTGACAACAGGCCCCCAGGCGCCGACAAACGGTGCAGGATTTTGACCTGCGAATGTATTTGTCAGGTTCGATCCAGATTTTGTGCACTGCGTTAGGCAATCGAGCTGCAACGGTGTTGACGAAGGCGCCACCACCTCGCGAGTGCGGTAAGACACCTCAGTGGTGCCGGCGAAATCGCCACTGCTGGGCAACACCAACGCGCCGTTACCTCCCGCGGCCGGGAAGAACACCGACAAGGCCTTGGAATTGACCGGAAAATCGTTGGCATGCAGCGTAAACGGCGTCAATGGTGCGGTATCACAGCGTCCTGGGGTGGTGGTGCAATCCTGATAGCCCACCACCTTCAAAAGCTGGTTGGTACCATCCCATTGCAACTCATAGTTGGTTCCACCTTGTAATGTTCCGTTTGTAGCAGCAATGGTCGATGGTGCCCAAAACATCATGGAGCCACCCTTGAAATCATTCAACTGGGCCGTCTTGCGGGTCAACTTCCATAGTTTTCCGCCCTTTTTGACAACAGTCAGGGCCTGAGGGGAACCGTTGACCTGACGGGTCAGCACACCCTCATCGCTGGTTCCAAAAGTGTCCATTGCGGACTGAGGCAGCCACAAGCCCCAAAATCCCCAGTAGCCGTAATAGGTCTGTGCGTTGGGCGAGGTCACCACATATTTCACTGGGAAGCCAGGGTTGCCTGACTCCATGCGAGATCCATCCGCGTTGTAAGTGCCATAGCGCCATGTTGACGTCTCAGCATTGGCCTGACTGCGGTCAAAACAAACGGGGGTTGTGCCATCGCTGCGCAAAAAATTGCTGCTGTCGTAGGCAAACGTGAAATTGACGGGGTTACTGTTTCGATCCGTTCCCTCCAATCGGCCTGATCCAGTGCTACCGCTGCTGGACAGGGTCATGTTGCGGGGCTCTCCACCTTCGGTTTGATAGAAGCTCAAGCCCGTGTTGTCAGCCTTTAGAGCACCCTTGAAAACGCAGCCAACGCCCAGCCCGCTGCCTTGAGGTTTTCCGCAAAAATACATTGAAAACAAGCCGTTGGGGTTCGTGTCGGACTTACCGGCTGTGGCCACGATGTAAGCATAGATGGTCATCTTCTGACCTTCATTTTCTTCGGTCATCCATGCCTTGATCGTCAACGGATCGCTTGTAGATGCTTGAGTCGAAGTGACCACCGCTGTCATGTAATCGGTGGCGTTGGCTGCACCAGCGCTATCCCCCGACGAGCTGCCCCCCTTACCTCTGGACTCGCACTTATTCATGTCGATCAAGGCCACATACGCGCCTTGATTGACCATCGCGTCTCCACGCAAGCCACTCATGACACACATGATCATGTTGACCGTGCTGATCTCGTCACCCACCTTGTCCTGTACCCAACTGTTGCGATGGGCCTGGTCGTCGACATAAGCGCCACTCGTCGGCACTACCAGCGGTGTTGCGCAGGCCCATTGAGATACCGACAAGGCCATAACGCTCAAGGCAAATGGAATGCTCTTTTTGAATGTAATCATCGCAGTTCTCCTTGGGCTCAATTGTTCGTAGTGACCACTTGCACCGACGAGGGCAAGGTAATGGTGGATGTCGTCACGGTTCCGCCGCCACTGCCACCAGCACCAGCCGATGCACTACTCCCGCCACCTCCGCCACAAGCACTCAAGGACGCCAATACCGCACAGGTGCAGGCCACAAAAACGACTTTGGACAAAGGGGAGAATTTCATGGACGACTCCTGTTGTGTTGGAAAATAGGACAGCACAAAGCATTTCGTCCTTGGAGCCCTGCTCATTAAGGAAAACTTCAGGTTTCAGGACTCACGTATCCTTGCTGCATGAACCTGTTCACGAAATCAACGGCGACTCATCCCATGAACCTGCCTTTATGCCGCCAACCCCACTCAGTTCATTACAACGGCCTACGGTTTGTGATGGCCACAGTACTGGTTGTGAGCGTGCTGACGCCCGCATGGGCAGGCAAAACATTGGATGCGGTGCGTCAACGCGGCAGC
>JAZJZP010000328.1:0-5989 GCA_040389805.1 Pseudomonadota bacterium | reverse complement strand
GTCTACAACGCCACCCATTGGGAAATGCCCAGCCCGCACAGCTATTTCCTGGGCCGCTTCACGAACGGCAAGGTCTGGAATGAATACCTCACTGACAACCTGGGGGTGCCCAACTACAACTGGGCCGTGGGTGGGGCAGCTGCAGACGATTACTACGTGATCCCTGGTGTGGTGTCTCAGGTGCAGTCCTACCTGGACTACATGAAGAGCGCACCGAACTACAAGCCTGCGAACTCCTTGTTCACCGTGCTGGTGGGCGCGAATGACCTGATCAGCTATGGCCGCACGGTGGCATCGATCGTGGCCAATGAACAATCGGCCTTGCAAAGTCTGATCACCTCGGGCGCCAAGAACATCTTGGTTCTCAACGTCCCAGATCTGTCAACCTCGCCTAAGTTTTCGGCGGAGATGGGCTTTAAGACTCCGCAGGAGCGTGCGGACCTCAAGGCCAATGTTGAAGCCCTGAACACCAGCGTGCAAGCCTTGGTCGCCACCCTGAAATCGGCCAACCCGACAGTGAACATTCAACTGTTCAACACGTGGAACCTGGTCAACGGCATGCTCAACGCTCCGGCACAGTACGGCGTCACGAACACCGCACAGTCGTGCCTGGACATCAACGATGACAACACGCTCAACTACACCCAGACCCAAGGGCTGCGCGCGGGGTGCACGAATGCCGATGCCTATCTGTTCTGGGACCTGCTGCATCCCACCACACGCGCGCACAAGGTGATCGCTGACAGTGTGATCACCTTGGTGAGGGCCAAGTTTCCGGTGCAATAAGTCTGGGGTGTCAGCGCTCTTGTTCGTCTTTCTTTGTGGTCATGTGCTGCTTGTACTCACTCAGCACATGGCTCAACCGCTCGTCATTGGCTGTAAACGCCTTGCACGGGCGACACATCAGTCGATGTTGGGCCGCCCATAAGCGCTCCACCGTCCCCGCCTGTTCAAGCTGCCCCGAGGTGAGCTTGAAGATGTACTCTTTGCAAGTCATCATGGGGACTCTCCTTCAAACCACGTTTGGTTCAGACACAGTTGAATCTGCTTGCGTGCACGGCTCATGCATTGCCAATAGTCTGTTTTACTGAGCCCCAAGGTGGCGCAGATTTCTTCTGCCTCGCACTCCAGGAATACTTTCATTGAGAAGACCCGTGCTGGTTTGGCCGGCAGTTTGTGAACGCAGATGTCCACCACCGCAAAAAATTGGTCGGTGTGCAGCGATTCATCCGGCGTCACCCACATGGCTGGCGCAACGCCATCAACCCAATGGCCACGAGCGTTGAACAAGGTGCTGTCAATGTCGTCGTCAAAGGCCTCGCTGTAGCCGACCTCGGGCCGGTACTTCCTGCGCAGACGGTCGGTCACTTTGTGCTTCAGGATGCCAAACAAATAGCGTTTTGGACCATCCTCGGTCAGGGCCGCGATATCAGCCGTCAGCATCGCAGTCAGGGCTTCCTGAACGGCATCCTCGGCCTCTTCTTTAGGCTGAAGGTGCAGCTGAGAAAAGCGCAGCATGGGGCCACGCCACTCACGTGCCAAGACTGCAAAATCCAAGGGTGGTGTCATGTGGAAGTGAGGGCATCAAGCGAGTATTTTCCACCACCTTGGGTGACGATGGCCAAGAGCATGACCGCCAGCATCAGCGGCACCTTGAAGCCGAGGCCGTCGGCCGTGTCAATTTGGTTCCATCCTGTCCAACCCAAATCGAAGTGGACGGTGTAAATGGCCACATACGTGATGTAGAGCAGTCCGATGGACGCCAGGCGACTGAAAACCCCCAGCACCAAGGCCGCTCCCAAGATCACCTCTCCAGTCCCCGCGATGAGCCAATTGAGGTCTGCTCCGAGCCAGTGGTGCGGGAAGGGAAACACCAGGCCTGCGAACCAATCCGGGGCGCTTAGACCGCCAGATAGTTTGGTGTACCCGGCCATGACAAACTCATGGCCAATCCAGAGGCGCAGCGCCAACAAACCAAGGCCGTCAAGGTGATCAACGGCTTTCGCGCGCAAGGTAAGCCAAGAACTCATGTTTCAAGTCTCCATAGTAGGGTGATGTCCATTCGGACTGGCGCACGAAGGTCTCGATCAAGGTCCGCCACGCCTCTTCTCCCAGCTGCTCTCGCACGGCAGGGAAATGCGCCTCGACCATCTGGCTGGCGCCGAGGTAAACAAGGTATCGGTAGGCGCGCATGCCGGCCTCCTTGTAACCCGTCGGGACACGGTCCGATCGCCCCCTCACGTAGTCGTAAAAGCCATCAGACATGCGAGCTCCTGGTTGATGGCTTCAAGACTCGGGACATCGTTGTCCCACTCCAGCAGGATGGGTAGGCCGTGCGCTTGATGAAGACGACGCGCCATCTCGGCGGTCGGGGCCTCCACCGGCTGGCTGTGGGTGTCGATGTAGAGACCAAAGCGGGCATCGAACTCGTGTCCAGCGACGTGCAGGTAACTCACGCGGCTGAGGTCCAGGCGGCTCACATAGCTCGACAGGTCATGCCCCCCATGGTTCTTGTGGTTGACCGTGATGTTGTTGAGATCCAGCAGCAGCTGGCAGCCCGACAAGTCGACCACGGTGGCCACGAAGTCGGCCTCTGACATGGTCCCGATGTTGGCGTACCACGTGGTGTTTTCAACCGCGATGGGGCGGCCCAAGAGGTCTTGGACCTGGCCGATCCGGTCCGCCACACGCCGTGCCTCCTCCTCGGTCAACGGGATGGGGAACAGATCGTAGAGCGGGTGCGCATCGCCGCTGGCGGCCAGGTGGTCCGAATAGTGCGTCGCGCCCAAATCATCGATCAGCTGGCGTACCTCGTGCAAAAAATCAATGTTGAGGGGCGCTTGGCCACCCAGGTTGAGCGCGACCCCGTGCAGATGCACGGGACGTCCGGCTGCGATCAACTGCTGCAAGGGCGTTTGGTCGCGTCCAATCCAGTTTTCAGGGGCCACCTCAAAGAAGTCGGCGCGGACGGCCGACATGTCCCAGTCGGCCATTTCTCTGCGGTAACCCAGGCCTGCCATGGTGCCGCCTGCGTTACTTCTTGGAGCAAGAAGCTTCTTTTTTGGAGCAGGAGGCCTCCTTCTTTGAGCAAGACGCCTCTTTGGGCTCTTTCTTGGAGCAAGCGGCTTGCGTGTGGCTGGCGCCGGCCTCACTGGCCTTGGCGGGGGCAGACGCACTCTTCTTGCCGCAGGTGCCGGCAGCGCACTTTTTATCAACGGGTGCTGCCGCCCAGGCGGAGGTGGCAACGATGGCGGCGGCAAGGGTCGCGATGGATTTGATGTTCATGGAGGGCGTCCTTTGAGTGGTTAAAACCGTGCATCACAGCGTGCACACCACCTAAGTCGGACCAAGGGCCGATTCCTGACAAACCATTTCAATTTTTTTGATGCCCTCTCAATGCCCGCGTTTTTCAGCGCGCACAAAGCCCAGGGTGGATGTTGGCGTGGCTGTTGTAGGCGCAAACGGCATTGGCGACCAAGGCCTGACCGGCTTCGCTCCAATGCCAGTCTCTGGGGGACATGTCCGCTCGCAGGTGTGTCGAGTCATAGGCGGCCTTGAAAAAACCATCCAGCCGAATGACCGGAAATCCTTCCTGCTCTGCCATGGTCGCCAAAACGTCGATGTCTCTGGTTTGATTGGCAACGCCCTTGTATAAGTTGGAGCGGTGCGCATCAATGACAAAAATGATCCTATTTTTTGGCAGGCTGGCATACCCACCAATTTGATCGAGAAAGCATTGGCTGATGGTTCTTTGTTGGGCCAGTTGCCCAGAAGAATCTGAGGCCTTGGTGGGTTGGGTTGGGCCTGATTTTATGAAGGTCTTGATATACCATTGGGTGACATCAAGGTTGTAAATAAAATACCTCAATAAATTTGATTTCTTGATGGTGTTGATGATATTTGCATCCTTTCGTTCGGTGGCCTCCAGGACGCACTGCCCATCTTTTGCCTTTAAAAGGTGATCACCCCGCCCACCGACACTGGCGTTGCTGACATCGGTTTCGATGAGGTTGAAAAGAATCACCTTGGGGTGCCACTGACGTACTACCCATTGCGCCATGGCCATGTATTCACCCACATCTGCGCCAGACCTGCCAAAACCGTACACCCCCAGGGTGGAGCGGGCATTGAGCAGTTCGTGGTAGCGGAGTCCGGGTTTTGTCATCGTCGATTCGACGTAGCTGTCTCCAACGATGGCGATATTGTCTCGATTCTTGTCATACTCAGTGTTGGCGGCAAATCCAGAGGCGTTGACACGTCCTTTTTGTGGAGCGCGAAGGTTCCAGCCCTCTGAATAAAAATACGAAGAGTTGGGCTTGGCCGTGACGATGGGGTCAGGCGGTTCGCTGGTCACGCGGTCAAGTTCGTACTTGACGGGCAAAAAATGCAGGATGAGCTCCAGAGCCAGTGCAATGGCGACCATGCCGCCGATGATTTTCAAGGCAGGCTTGAGCATGATTCAAAAGTTGAAGTAAATGAACTCGGAGGCGCCTCTGGAAGCACCAATGAAGCACACCAGCAGCACCAGTGCAAGGAGCGCGCCTATGAAAAATTCGCCCGATCGGCTCACCCACTTACCGGCGTGCTTGGCAATTTCCTGGGTATTGGGGAAGAACAAGGCGACGCCTCCCCCCACCAACAGCACGGCCAAGAGCTCGTAGGGGTTGGGCGGGACCATGTACAAGCCAAACAGCGTTTCGTGTGACATATTCAATCCACGCGCCCCTGACATCGTGAGAAGCATGTCCCAGGCGCGACTGAACGAAGTGGCTCGAAAGAAGACCCATGCGATCACTACCGCCATCAAGGTCAGTGGCCAGCCGATGATCCTGAACACCAGGTTCAGGGCGGGTATTGACGCAACATAATTTCGTGCCAAGTGGTTGACGGTTAAATAGGTGCCGTGCAGGCAACCCCAAATAACAAAGTTCCAACTTGCACCATGCCAAAGCCCCCCCAGTGCCATGGTGGTAAACAGGTTGACGTACCGTCTGGTTTCACCTTTTTTATTCCCGCCCAGGGGGATGTAGAGGTAGTCACGCAGGAACGTTGACAGGGTGATGTGCCAGCGGCGCCAGAAATCAATGATGCTTCTGGCCTTGTAGGGGGAGTTGAAGTTGATCGGCAGGATGATGCCGAACATGAGAGATACCCCGATGGCCATGTCCGAGTAGCCTGAAAAATCAAAATAAAGCTGGAGTGTGTAGCAAACTGCGCCAATCCACATCGCACCGAAGTGGTCAGCGGGGGAGCTTGCACTGTCAAATATCGGGCCAGAATAGTCTGAGAAAGTATCTGCCAGGATGACTTTCTTGATCAGTCCGATCAGGAAAATAAAGAGACCTTGATTGATGTGGGCTGCTGAAGGGGAGAAGTTGCTGATGTTATTGAACTGCGGCATCATCTGCTTATGATGCAGGATAGGCCCCGCAATCAAGTGCGGGAAATAGGTCGCGAATAACCCGTAGCGAACGCCATTGAGTTCAACCGCTTCTTTTCGGTGAGCGTCCACCAAAAATGCTATTTGTGTGAATGTAAAAAATGATATGCCCAGGGGGAGGTGCTGAACGGGGAGTGGCGCTTGAGCATGGGGGTCAATCGCGCTGGTGATGACGGATGCAAAGAAGTTTAAATACTTGAAATAAGCCAGTACCACCAGGTTGGTTGCAACGCCAAACCAGAGCCAATGAAGGCTTGAGTTTTTCTGTGCGCTTTTGACGATTTGTTCTGCAACCAGAAAATTAAAAACCACCGAAGGGATAAGAACGGCCAAATCCCAGGCGTTCCACCTGGCATAAAACACCAGGGACGCCACCAATAACCAAGTGATGGCCCATTCGTGTGAGCGGCGAGCGACTAGATAAAAGATGACAAACGTAAGGGGGACGTATAGCAGCACGAATTCCAACGAGGTAAATAGCATAGAAACATTCCTAGGGAAGGTCTGCATAAACCGCCCGAACACGTGCTTGGCGCAGACCTGATTACC
>JAZJZP010000327.1:5644-7691 GCA_040389805.1 Pseudomonadota bacterium | reverse complement strand
ATCCAAAATGACCATGCCCGCAGGACGCAAGACAGCACTGCCGGCTTCGAATTCCATGATGCGGTTGCCCAGCGCCTGATCCACGATGGCCTGCTCTTGAGCGGCCACCCGCAAACCATTGCGCACGGTGTACGTGGGATTGAGCGCCCCGGCCATGTCGCTGGCCACTTGCTGGCGCACGGATTCGTTGGCCACCTCACCTTTGAGGTCGATGATGTTGCCTTGCACGCTCAACTGCCCGCGTGTGACTTGTTTTAGCGAGGGCGACAACACCTTTTGCAGATGCTGAGACCATTGCGGCGGTGCCACCACCGAACCCAGTTGCATCTGATCAACCACCCGGTCAGCGCCATACAACTCACGCAAGCGGGTCAGCACCTGCAAGCGCGTGGCTTCATCGGGCACCGTGCCGGTCACCACCACCTGATTGGGCCCCAGGATCTGAGCGCCCTGCCCGGTCGACACGGACGCCGTGCTTTGCGCCAGGCTGGCGCCACACCACAAGGCCAGCGACAAGGCCACGACTGCTGCGTACTTCATGGTCGTCATACTCCGAGGAAGACTTCTTCAAACGTGTTCAAGGCCTGCGCCAGCGACAAGGCCGGATCGCGCAGGTAGTTGGACAATTTGCGCAGGCCGTAGTCATCGGCCAGCGCGTCTTCCACCCACTCGGCCTGTGTCACACCGACGGTGTCACGCACCAAGGCCTCAGGGTCGATGACCGAGCACAAGCTCGCCGCCGACGCGCCCTGAAAGCCCAGGATCAATTCAGGCCGCCCCTCGTGCGAGGTGATGAACACCGCCAGTTCGGCATCAACCCGCTTGAAAAACCCCAGCACCAGCGACAGCCAGAAACACGCCACCGGCCCGCGCATGCTGGCATCGTTCACCAGGGGCAGACGCAGGCACTTGTGCAGCTTGCTGGCCCCCTGGCTCATGACTGGCTGCAACAAGATGCCCAGGGCCAGCAAGGTCTGGCGCACCGACACACGCGCGCCCGAGGCCGCCAGCATCTGCTCCAGGCTGGCCACCGTGTGGGTTTCCAAAAAATCGATCAGCTCCAGACGCGGGCCGCTGAGCTTGATCTCGCCCTCAAAAAGCGTCGTCAAGCTGGCCTGGGCATGGGCCAGGTCGGTCGCCGCGTGAGCCACACGCCCGACCTTTTCAAGGCGATCCCACAGGCGGGCCAGGACCAAGGGGCTGTGACGGATGAACTCAACTTGCACACCCACATCAAAAGCCCCTCCCGTGATGAACGGAAAGCGTCGCCCGGAGGCATCCTGACTGGCCATCCAATGCCCGGCGAGACCCACCTGACTTTTCAGCCCCAAGATGGCGAACAGCACCGACGGTGCGGCGTCGTAAACCAGCTTCCAGCGCGGGTCGCTCGACAAACGCTCCATGGTCTGCGCCTGCCATTGGTCCAGGCTTTGAATGATGGCCGTGTGCTGCGCGCTGCGCACAAAGTCACCCCGCGAAGGCAGCTTGCCGAAGTACAGGATCTCGGTGCTCATGGGGCCACCTCCACAGCACTGGCCACCACCGGTGCAGCCGTGGTGGGCTCGCCACCACCGGCCACCATGGCCGGCAAGGCGCCAGGACGAGCACCGCTGGCGCCCGCTCCGCCGTTGGCCCCTGCCGCCGGCGCAGGCGCGGGTGGCGCGGCATTCGAGATGATGCGCAACTGCAAGGCCACCGCCAGGGCGCCTTGGGGCCAGCGCAACTCAAAAGCCCCGCTGTCGGTGCGCTTGCGCTGTGCCGAGCTGATCATCTTTTCCAGGCCAAAGCGTCCGGGCTCATTGAAGAACTCGACCGTGCGCCCGTCGTAGGTCACGCCGGTGATCTTCACACCCGGGGTCCCCGGGCCTGGCCAGACAAAGTGCGACCACGTCGCGGTCGTGTTCCCGACCGGGCTGCGCTCGGAGCTGACCGTCCGCGCGGTGTTCGACGACCGCCGGGCGTTGCCGTTCGGTGGTGGGAACTTCGTGATCTCGACAGCCGACTGGACCGAACGGATCGGGGAGCCCACCGATGTGACGGTCTTGAT
>JAZJZP010000327.1:0-5634 GCA_040389805.1 Pseudomonadota bacterium | reverse complement strand
GTGTATTCCGTCAAACCCGGCACCGCTTGTGGCAACAGGTCGAACACGGTCTGCGCCTCAGCCGCCGCCGCACCGCCACCACCTGCGCCACCCGCCGCCGCGCCCTGGCCACTGAGCGGCGCAATCCAGCCGCCCAGACCCGACGAGAACTCGGGCAGCAAGCGCACGCCCATGTCCGCCCAGGTGCGTGGGTTCACCGTGTCGCCACGGCGCACCACCAGCGCGGCCAATGACTGCTCCACGAACTTTGCCACCGAGCCTTCGGCCCCAAACACCTTGGCGATCTCGGCAGGCGCGGCTTCCACCTTGGAGCCACGGTCAAACGGGTACTTGCTTGACAGGGTGCGCTGATAAGGCTCGAACACCTGCGCCATCCACACCCGGTTCAACTCGGACTCGGTCGGGGTGACGATCACCGCAAAGGCCTGCATCAACGGGCGCACCAGCAAGGGCCGCAGCGTGGCCTTGGCCGAATCACTCATGCCATTGAGCATCTGCTCGTCCACCAACTTGAGCGCATCGGCCAACTCAGAGCCCCCCTCCAGGGTCTGCAACATCAACTGACGCGAGGCCGGACCGGGGTCCCCCTGGTTCTTCATTTGATTGAAGCGCGTGCGGATCTTGGACAAGGCATCCAGGTAGCTGCGCACCAGTGTGGCACCACCCTCGCGCGGCATCATCAGGCGGTTGAGCCCGACAAACTCTTTGCCGATGGGGCCCAAGGGGATGTCGGCGGTGGGCATGGCCACGTTCACATTGACGGCCACCGGCGAAGGCGTCATGCGCAAGATCGACTGTTTGAACCAGGCGAGAAAGCCGTTGCGCCCGATCGCCAGCTTGTCGTTCAGCAAGGAGGGGTTGTCCCACGAGGTCTGGTCGTACAGCGTTTGCAGCAAGCGCCCCACAGGCGACTGGGCTGGGTCACCCAGGCGGTTCATGTGAAGCACCGCTTTGTCAAAGCTGCCGAACTCGGCGATGGTGACGCCCTGCATGAACTTCTGCCATTCACGCACGTACTCGGTCTTGTAGAGCTGGGTCAGGGCCTTCTGGATCTGTTCAGGACTGCCTTCCAGCGTCAGGTCATCGGCAGCCGCCGTCTTGAGCACCCAGTCGGTGGACTGCAGCTCGTTGTTGGCGGCATTCTTGAAGGCCTCCTTGATGTATTGATTCCAGGCCTCGACGGTGAAGGTGCCCGAGATGGCATAGCTGCCCGCAATGACCGCACGGTCGGGCTCGCTGACCAGCCGCGCCACGGTCATCGGGGCGAACCGGGTCGAGGCCCGCGCCTTGATCTCGGCATAGACGCGCTCGCGGGCGGGCATGCCTTTGATGACGCGGCGCAAGTTCTCGCGGGTCTGATCCAACAGGCCCAGGTTCAGCTCCTGTTGCGGGAAGGCCGGGTCGGCCATTTGCGCCAAAGCAAACGCCATGATGTGCTCGGCACTGGCGATCAACTGTGCCTTGGGCATGGTGCCGCGATTGGCTTCCAGCCAGCTGCGCCAAAAGCGCGTGAGTTGATCGCTCATGTGCCCCGACTCCAGGCGACTGCGGTCACCCAGCATCAGGTAAGCCTTCAGGGCGTTGTAAGCCTCGGTCACATTGGTGTTGGACGCGTTGGTGTAGGCCGACTCCGTGCCCACACTGGCGGCCGAGGCCGCCGTCGCCACCGCAACCGCCGCCCCGGGCTCCCCCGCCTCGGCCACCCGTTGCAGCGGACGCAGATCGGCCGCATGCGCGTTGACATCGGCGAGGTAACTGGCGATGGCCTGCTCGACCGGCTTGAGCATCACGGCCTGCAGACCGGCGTAGTACTCCTGCTGCAACTTGGCTTCGATGGCTTCGCCCTGATACAGCCCCAAGCCCAAGGACCAGGGCCGACTGGCGCGGTAGTGCTGCATCTGCTCCAGGCGGTCTTGCAAGATTTCCAGGGCCTCCAGACGCGATTGCAGGTCAACGCGGTTGTCTTGCACCCGCTGCGCCTTGGCCAGATCGGCCTGCACATTACTGACCAATTGGCGGTTGCCCAGGTAAGACCAGGTCCAGGTGCCCAGCAAGGCGCCCATCAGCACCACGCCACCCAGGAAGCTGGCATAGCGCAGGTGCAGCTTGTTGCGGCTGGTGTATTGCTGCACCAGGTGGCGGTCGGCGAAGATGACTTTGGAGAACAGCTCTTTGAGAAAGAAGCCACTTTGAGAGTACACCGCCGAGGCCGTGCCCGGCTGCAACTGCAAGGCGAATTGCTCGGCCACCCGCTCACTGGCGCGGCCGGTCGACTGGCCTTCTTGCACCGCGCTGGTGAAGTAGAAGCCTCTGAAAATGGGGCGAAACTGGTAGGGATTTTCTTCAAACAAAGTCGTGATGAAGGTGCGCAGCGATGGCTTGAGCGCTGCAAACTCCAGCGGAAAGGTCAGCACCCCGGGCGGCAGCTGCTCGCCACGGTGCATCGACATGCGGGCCACCGAGGCTTCTTTCAGCCCCTCGTAGAGCTCGTCGAAATGGCGGTCAAACGCGGCCACCGCATCGGCTTTGCCAGTGGTGTCATACGCCAGCGTGGTGCCCCAGACCTTGTCGCGCTCATCGCGGTCGCGGTCTTCAAAAAAGTCCACAAACCCCGAGATCAGATCGGCCTTGGTGAACACCACGTACACGGGCGCAAACACCTCCAGCTTTTCCGTCAGCTCTTGCACACGCTGGCGCAGCTTGCGCGCCAACTCGATGGCGAACTCGGGCTTGTTGGCCCCCAGCTCGGCCACGCTGGCCGCGATGATGACGCCATTGATGGGCGCCTTCGGGCGGTGCTTTTTGAGCAAGGACAAAAAGCCCATCCATTCGCTGCGGTCCTCTTCATGCACGGCGTAACGTCCTGCCGTGTCCAGCAAGATGCCTTCGGTGGTGAAGAACCAGTCGCAATGGCGCGTGCCGCCAATGCCTTGAATGATGTTCTCGGTGTTGTCGGCAAAGGGGAACTTCAAGCCCGACTTGACCACGGCCGAACTCTTGCCGGCCGCCGGGTTGCCAATGACCGCATACCAAGGCAGTTCATACAACGCCGCGGCGCCCGAGGTCTCGCCCAGCTTGGACGACTTGATGAGCTTGACGGCCTCGACCATGCGCTCGCGCACGGCCTGCACTTCTTCACGCTTGTCCTTGCTGGCCGACTGGACCGCTTTGTCGGATTCGGCATGGATGGCCTGCTCCAACTGCGACGCGGCCTTGGCCGCCTGCGCCCGGCGCACGAGCCAGACCACCAGCCAGGCCAAGCCCAACAAGCCCAAAACCAGCGCCGCCCAGATCAGCCCAATCTGAAGCGTGTCGGCGCCCAGGAACAAGAAGGCGGCCAACGCCGCCACACCCAGGACCACCAATACCGTGGGGTTGAGAAAAAACTGCCAGATTCTCTGCATGGTTTCAGTCCAGATCGATCAGGTCGTGGCCTGGGCCGCCAGCGGCGTCCAAGTCCAGGGAAGTAATGCCACCGCCATGCGCTCGTGCGTCGCCTGGACATTGACGGCCAGCGTCACGGTGGATGAATCATCTTGTTGAGCGGCGCTCACCGCCAGGGCCACAGGCACCAGCGCAGCCGCCAGCCCCAGGTCGCCGCAAACATCGCCGACACGCGCCACGGACAGCATCGGGTCCAAGGCGGGCGCAACGCCCAGCAGGGCCTCGAACAGCTCCGTGGTGCGGCTGGCACGGTGGTCGCCATCGGACACCACCAGCGCCAGACTCGACGCTGGCGCCCCGCACACGGTCAAGGCCTGGGTCATGGCTTCTTGCAGCACCGCAGGCCCGACACGCCCGGCGGCATCGGCTGATTTGTCGCGGCGCTGTCGGGCGGCTCGGAACAGTCGCACCGGGGCGGGGTCCATCTCGGCCAGCCCCGGCCAGTCGGCCGAGGTCAGCAGCAAGCCCGTGGCGGCTTCACCCGGCACGCGCCCGCTCTGGTGAACCGCCGTGAACAACTCGCCCACGGCTTGTCGACGCTCAATGTCGTTCGCATCAATGGCGCTGTCGGCCACGAGCACCAGGCACCATTGCGGCGCCGACTCGCGCGCCCACTGCACCATCTGCTGATCCAGGACGGACCACAAGGCATCGGCATGGTCCAGGGGATGCACATGCAAAACAGGTGGCGAAGACTGCCAGGCGGCAGCCTCATCACCCAGCGATGCGCAACGCATGCGCAACCAGGCCGTGATGTGCTCACGCTCGGCTTCTGACCAACTGGCAGGCACGGCCAGACGCACCGTCAAGCGCGGCACGCTGGCCGCTTGATGAGCGGGCGATGACTCAACAGGCGCCATGCCACTAAGGTGCGCCTTCATGGTGGGCGTGGCATCGCCTGAGCTGCGGCTTGGAGACGGCTCATCCGCTCCGCTGGCTGACCACGTCCTGGCCAACTCATCCACCCGCGCCAGCAGTTGATCGCTGGGCTCCTGAAGCAGCGCCAGCGCGCGCACCACCCGATCACCCACGGCCTCGGGCAGACGCGCACGCAGGGCATCCACATCCAGTTCTTCGACACGGGCCGCGAACACCGGCGCGCCATCCACGTCCTGCAATTGCGCATCGAGGCCCGGGCGATGTTGGCCAGAGCGAATGTGGGCCAAGGCACTCTGGGGAGCCCCGCCGGCAGACAGGTGCACGGCCGCATCCACCACCGCCACGCTCAACTGGCGCAGATCAGAGGCCGCCACCGCGCTGGCTGGCGCCGAGGCCCGCACCGCAGGGATGGGCACCGGCTTGGCGGCCGCATCGCGCAAGCGCGCCACCGACCACAGCGCGGCCAACAGCACCGCCGTGAGCACCACGGGCAGCACCCCCAGTTGCATCACGATCTGCGTACCCGACACGTCCTGATCGGCGTTCTGCCATCGCCACAGCGTGACGATCCACACCAAGGCAGCCACGACCAACCAGCACAACCCTGCCTTCAACACCTTGCTCATCGATCAAATACCGGTCGTGGTCGCTTGGCTTGCAATCAAGGTGGCTCCGCAGGCGCACTTGTCGCCATGTCGGGCGGCGGGCTGCCCGTCGATGATCATGGTTGGATCGCCCGAGACGATCACGGTGGTGCCATGGTTGCGCTTGGGGCAGGTGACTTGATCGCCCACGCGCGCAATGCGCCGACCATTGGTATCGGTCACGCCCGAGGCACCGACCACCGTACCGCCATGGTCAGTGGTGTCACCCATTACGATAAAGGGACGTCCCATGGTTGCCAAACCCCCTGTGCTACTGTCGATATTCAGCCCGCGGATGCAGGCAGGGGCGCAGTCTAATGGCGGATCAGCCCGCCGACGATCCCCCGTAAGGGCGGCGACTGTTACTTGATGTTTCTGCGGCGCCACTCCACGTGGCCAAAATCCATGAGCCGCCAACGGCCACCCCAGGTCATCCCAACCTGCTCGGACACCTGACCATACAGCTCGTAACCGCGCATGGCCCAGGCATCTTTTTCAGAGATCACCAACTTGCCATCCCGAATGAACGCGCAGTCGGCCGCCAGCCCGTACTGGTGGTAGCTCTGCCAGGCCCCCGCATTGGTGACGTGACCGCCCTGGTTGGCCAGCAAGGTCTGCCGCTCGGGGCTGCGGTAGCCCTCCAGCAGGGCCATGTCATAGCCATGCT
>JAZJZP010000326.1:14297-47712 GCA_040389805.1 Pseudomonadota bacterium | reverse complement strand
TGCTGACCCAAAACGCCAAACATGCCACCGAGGTGGTGCGTGAGCGTGAGCGTGGGCGCGGGGCACACAAGGGGCAACAGACCCGGGCGACCATCCTGGACGCGGCCTTGAACCTGGCCTCCCAGAGGGGCATCGAAGGCTTGTCCATTGGCGCGCTGGCTGAAGTCACCGGCATGAGCAAGTCGGGCGTGTTCGCCCACTTTGGTTCGCGTGAAGAGTTGCAGATCTCGGTGATCCGTGAATACCACGAGCGTTTTTCGGCGGAGGTTTTTTTGCCCGCCATCCGTGAGCCGCGTGGCCTGCCGCGTCTGCGCGCCATGTTTGAGCGCTGGGTGGCCATGGTGGCGACCGAAATCGATTCGGGGTGCATCTACATCAGCGGCGCGGTCGAGTTTGATGACCGCCCTGGTCCGGTGCGCGATGCCTTGGCGGGCATGGTGCTGACGTGGCATGGCGCGTTGGGTCGGGCCATTCGCATGGCCATGGACCTGGGCCAACTGCGCGCCGACACCGACCCCATGCAATTGTTATTTGAGATCCATGGCTTGATTCTTTCGCTCCACCACGATGCGCGTTTTCTGCGTTCGACGGGAGCAGAGGGTCGGGCCGGCACGGCGTTTGAGCGTGTCGTCCAGTTTTATGCACTGGGCGCGCCTTCAAATCCGTCTGGAATGGTGGCGCCTGACGCTGCCAAAGCCGGGTTTGCGAAGGCACCCCTGGCAGCTGTTTGACCGTCCCAAGCCCGTGCACGCGCATCGCGTGTGATCGGGTTATTTATCAACTAAACGTATTTTTGTGACCGAGGAGCTCCACGATGCCTTCATACACCCCCCCGCTGCGCGACATGCAGTTCGTGATTCATGAGCTGCTGGGCGCTGTTGATGAACTGAAAACCATCCCGGCCTACGCCGATCTGGATGCGGACACGGTCAATGCGGTGCTGGAAGAGGGCGGCAAGTTCGCCTCTAAAGTACTGGCACCATTGAACCTGGTGGGCGACGTCGAGGGTTGCGTTCTGAACAAGGACACCCACGAAGTCAAGACGCCGACCGGTTTCAAAGAAGCCTACAAGACCTACACCGAAAACGGCTGGTCCGGCTTGAGCGCCGATCCTGAGTGGGGCGGTCAAGGCATGCCTCAGTTGGTGAACCAGGCCGTGTACGAGATGATGAACTCGGCCAACCAGTCGTGGACCATGTACCCCGGCCTGAGCCATGGCGCCCACGCTGCCCTGGCCGCGCACGGCACCGACGACCAGAAGAAGACCTACCTGCCCAAGCTCACGAGCGGCGAGTGGACCGGCACCATGTGCCTGACCGAACCCCATTGCGGCACCGACCTGGGCCTGCTGCGCACCAAGGCCGAGCCACAAGCTGACGGCTCCTACAAAATCACCGGCGCCAAGATCTTCATCTCGGCCGGTGAGCACGACATGGCCGACAACATTGTCCACTTGGTGCTGGCCCGCCTGCCAGACGCCCCTGAAGGCTCGAAGGGCATCTCGCTGTTCGTGGTGCCCAAGTTCAACGTGAACGCCGACGGTTCGGTGGGTTCGCGCAATGGCATCTACTGCGGTGGCCTGGAACACAAGATGGGCATCCATGGCAACGCCACGGCCCAGATTGTTCTGGACGGCGCCAACGGCACCTTGGTGGGCAAGCCCCACCGCGGCCTGCCCGCCATGTTCGTGATGATGAACGGCGCCCGTCTGGGCGTGGGCAACCAGTCTTTGGGTCTGACCCAAGTCGCTTACGAAAACGCCGTGACCTACGCCAAGGACCGCGTGCAGATGCGTGGTCTGTCGGGCGTCAAGCGCCCTGACCTGGCGGCCGATCCCATCATCGTGCACCCTGATGTGCGCAAGATGCTGCTGACCGCACGTGCCTATGCTGAAGGCGCCCGCGCCCTGGTGTACTACACCGCTATCGAGCTGGACAAGTCGCACAACCACCCCGATGAAGCCGTCCGCAAGGAATCGGACGACATCGTGGCCCTGCTGACCCCGATCGTCAAAGCCTTCATCACCGACAACGCGTTTGCGGCCACCGTGCATTGCCAACAGGTCTATGGCGGTCACGGCTTCATCCACGAGTGGGGCATGGAGCAGTTCGTGCGCGATGCGCGCATCAACATGATCTACGAAGGCACCAACACCATCCAGTCACTGGATCTGTTGGGTCGCAAGGTGCTGGGCGACGGTGGCGCCAAGCTGACCAAGTTCGGCAAGATCGTGGGCCGCTTCGTCAAGGAAAACGCCGACAACGCCGCCATGCAAGAGTTCACGGGCCCCCTGGGCGAGCTGGGCACGAAGGTGCAAGCCTTCACCATGGAAATCGGCATGAAGGGCATGCAAAACCCTGATGAAGTCGGCGCGGCTGCCGTGGATTACCTGCGCGTGGTGGGCCACTTGGTCTACGGTTACTTCTTTGCCCGCATGGCCAAGATTGCCCTGGAAAAGCAGGACTCTGGCGACAAGTTCTACATCGCCAAGCTGGCAACTGCACGCTTCTACTTCGCCAAGCTGATGCCTGAAGTTGAAACCCTGATGACCACTGCTCGCGCTGGTCTGAAGCCCCTGATGGAAATGGACGAAGCCCTGTTCTAATCGACAGGCTGTCCGAGGCGGACGCTGGTTTTTTCAAACCCCCAGCGCCGCTTTCACCCCATTCCATTCCCTGAGATCCGTAAGGAGAAGACATGAGTCGATTCAATGTCCGCAAGGTTGCCGTGCTCGGCGCCGGCGTGATGGGCGCGCAAATCGCCGCCCATCTGGTCAATGTGAAAGTGCCGGTCGTGCTGTTCGATCTGCCGGCCAAAGAAGGCCCCAAGAACGGCATCGTCACCAAGGCTGTCGAAGGCCTGAAGAAGATGAAGCCCGCCCCTCTGGGCGTGGTTGAAGACGCTGCGCTGATCCAGCAAGCCAACTACGAAGAACACCTCGAGTTGCTGCGCGACTGCGACCTCATCATTGAGGCCATCGCCGAGCGCATGGACTGGAAGGAAGATCTCTACAAGAAGATTGCGCCTTTCGTCAACGACACCGCGATCCTGGCCACCAACACCTCGGGCCTGTCGATCACCAAGATGTCGCAAGTGCTGCCTGAGCAACTGCGTTCGCGCTTTTTGGGCATCCACTTCTTCAACCCTCCCCGGTACATGTACCTGGTCGAGTTGATCCCCACCCCCACGACCGATGCCAAGATCGTTGACCAGCTGGAAAGCTTCGTCACGACCGCCGTCGGCAAGGGCGTGATCCGCACCAACGACACCCCCAACTTCATCGCCAACCGCGTGGGGATTGCCGGGGCCTTGTTCACGCTGATCGAAACCGACAAGTCCGGCCTGACCTATGACGTGGTCGATGACCTGACCGGCAAGAAGATGGGCCGCGCTTCGTCGGCGACCTTCCGCACGCTGGACATCGTTGGCACGGACATCATGAGCAAGGGTTCGCAAACCCTGCGCGACAACCTGCCCAGCGATCCCTTCCTGGCCAACTTCGCTGAACCGTCGGTCGTGACGGCTTTGCTGGCCAAGGGCTTCCTGGGTCAGAAATCGGGCTCGGGCTTCTACAAAAAAGAAGGCAAGACCGTTCTGCGTTTTGATCCCAAGACGCAAGAGTACGTGGCTGGCGGCGCCAAGGCCGACAAGGAAGTCACCGACATCCTGCGCCTCAAGCCTGCCGAGCGCCTGAAGGCCCTGCGTGAGTCCGCTCACCCGCAAGCCCAGTTCCTGTGGGCCATCCTGCGCAACACCTTCCACTACAGCGCTGTGATCCTGGGCGAAATCGCCGACACCGCACGCGATGTGGACTTCGCCATGCGTTGGGGCTACGGCAACAAGCAAGGCCCCTTCGAGCTGTGGCAAGCCGCCGGCTGGAAGCAAGTGGCCGAATGGATCACCGCTGACATCGAAGCTGGCAAGGCACTGAGCAGCGCTCCGTTGCCCCAGTGGGCGATTCAAGGTCCTGTGGCCGACAAGGGTGGCGTGCACCAGCCTGAAGGCTCGTGGAGCGCCGCTGAAGGCAAGTTCAAGCCCCAGCGCGAACTGCCCGTCTACAAGCGCCAGTTCTTCCGCGAAAGCGTGTTGGGCTCGCAAGCGCCTGACGCCGCCACCGCTGGCAAGACCTTGTTTGAAGACGCCTCGATCCGTTTGTGGACGCTGGACGACGAAGTCGTCATCGCCTCGATCAAGTCCAAGATGCACGCCATCGGCGAAGGCGTCACGATGGGCCTGCTCAAGGGCCTGCAAATCGCCGAGGCCGATTACAAGGGCCTGGTCGTGTGGTCGGCCGATGCACCGTTCTCTGCCGGCGCTGACCTGCAGTCGATGATGCCTGCCTTCATGGCGGGTGGCGGCAAGGCCATCGAGCCGGGCGAGAAGGCTTTGCAAGACTTCATGCTGGCCGTTCGGTACAGCAACGTGCCGACCGTGGCCGCCATCCATGGCATGGCTTTGGGCGGTGGTTGCGAGTTGGCTGTGTACTGCGCCAAGCGCGTGGCTCACGTCGAGAGCTACATCGGTCTGGTCGAAGTCGGCGTGGGTCTGATCCCTGGCGCTGGTGGTCTGGCTTACCTGGCACGCCGTGCTGCCGAGCAAGTCGAAGCCGCCAAGGGCGTCTCCGGCCAGCAAGGTGCCGAGCTGATGGGCTTCATCAAGGAAGGCTTCCAAGCCGCCGCGATGGCCAAGGTTGGTGTGTCCGCTCACGAGTCGCGTAAGTACGGCTACCTGCTGGACAGCGACATCATCGTCCCGAACAAGGACGAGTTGTTGCACGTCGCCATTGCACAAGCCAAGGCGATGTTCGAGTCGGGCTACCGCGCCCCTGCCAAGCGTCAGTTCGCTGTCGCTGGCCGCAACGTCAAGGCCACGCTGCAGTCCTCGTTGATCAACATGCGTGACGGTGGCTTCATCTCCGCCCACGACTACCTGATCAGCTCCATGATCGCTGATGTGCTGACCGGCGGTGACGTCGATGCCGGCACCTTGGTGACCGAGGAGTACCTGATGGCCCTGGAGCGCAAGCACTTCTGCACCTTGCTGGACAACCCCAAGACGCAAGAACGCATCATGGGCATGATGTCCACCGGCAAGCCCGTGCGCAACTGATCGATCGGAGCACCAAATGAATCAACTCAAAGACGCCTACATCGTCGCTGCAACTCGTTCCCCGATCGGCAAGTCTGGCCGTGGTGTTTTCAAGAACACCCGTCCTGACGATCTGTTGGTGGCCGTCATCAAGAGCGCCCTGGCGCAAGTGCCGACGCTCGATCCCGCGGCCATCGAAGACGCCATCATTGGCTGCGCGATGCCCGAGGGCGAGCAAGGCATGAACGTGGCCAAGATTGCCGTGTTGCTGTCGGGCCTGCCCAAGACCGTCGCTGGCGCGACCGTGAACC
This sequence comes from Pseudomonadota bacterium, assembly GCA_040389805.1. Classification (GTDB taxonomy): domain Bacteria; phylum Pseudomonadota; class Gammaproteobacteria; order Burkholderiales; family Burkholderiaceae_C; genus Aquabacterium. The sequence continues at coordinate 42,313 of JAZJZP010000326.1, read as the reverse complement.
GCTTTTGCGCCGCTGGCATCACCGCCGTGTCGATTGCGGCTGACCGCATCCGCGTGGGCGAAGCCGAAGTCATGATCGCCGGTGGCGTGGAATCCATGTCCATGGTCCCCATGGGCGGCTCCAAGCCTTCGTTCAATCCCGCCGTGACGCTGGACGAGAACGTCGGCATCGCCTACGGCATGGGCATGACGGCTGAGAAGGTCGCTGAACAGTGGGGCATCAGCCGCGCCGAGCAGGATGCGTTCGCGGTGGAATCCCACCGCCGTGCCATCGCTGCGCAGCAGGCTGGTTTCTTCAAGGCTGAAACCACCCCGATCGAGATCGAGGTGCGCACGCCTAACCTGGAAACAGGCGAAGTGACCATCACCAAAAAGCTGATCACGCAAGACGAAGGCGCTCGTCCTGAGACCAGTCTGGAAGGTCTGGCCAAGCTGCGTCCCGTGTTCGCGGCCAAGGGTTCGGTCACGGCTGGCAACAGCTCGCAAACCTCTGACGGCGCTGGCTGCCTGATCCTGGCTTCGAAAGAAGCCTGCGAGAAGTACGGTCTCAAGCCCCTGGCTCGTTTCGTGAGCTTTGCGGTCAAGGGCGTGCCGCCTGAAATCATGGGCATCGGCCCGATCGAAGCCATTCCTCTGGCCTTGAAGTACGCCGGTCTGAAGGCCTCTGATCTGGACTGGATCGAGTTGAACGAGGCGTTCGCGGCTCAGTCACTCGCGGTGCTGAAGGATCTGGACGCCAAGGGCCACGTGCTCGACCGCGCCAAGGTCAACCCGATGGGCGGCGCGATTGCGCTGGGTCACCCCCTGGGTGCGACGGGTGCCATCCGTGCCGCGACCGTGGTTCACGGTTTGCACCGCACGGGCGGCCGCTACGGCATGGTCACGATGTGTATCGGTACCGGACAAGGCGCTGCGGGCATCATCGAACGCCTGTAATCCCAGCGGGATTGCGTCGTTCTGTTCCCTGAAAAGCCCGCCATCGTGCGGGCTTTTTTTTGAGTCATCCCGGTGGGTCTGGTTGGAAGCAGGTGGTTCATGGAAGAAGCGCTGAATTTGCAGACCCTGGATGGCAACACCTTGGTGGCACATGCCTACCAGCCTACGGGCGAGGTGAGGCGCGCCGTGTTGTTGTCGCCCGCCATGGGCGTCCCGCAGGCGTTTTACCGTCCCTTTGCCACCTGGTTGGCAGCGCAGGGCGTGGCGGTGTTGACCTTCGATTTTCGTGGCATGGGCGAGTCCGCGCCGGCATCGTTGCGCGGCTATGAGGCCAGCATCACGGACTGGGCCACGCATGACCAACCCGCTGTTTTGGCCGAGTTGCTGCGGCGCTGGCCTGGGGTGCCGCGCACCTACCTGGGCCACAGCCTGGGGGGGCAGATTTTTGGCTGGCTGGACGGCCACGGCCAGTTTGAGCGCATGGTGACGGTGGCCAGTGGCAATGGCTACTGGCGTTACGGCACGTCTCAGGTGCGCTACTCGGCGCTGCTATTGTGGTGGTTGGTTGCGCCACTGGCCTTGATGGTGTGCGGCTATTTTCCGGGCGACCGCCTGGGTCTGCTGGGCACCTTTCCGCGCCAGGTCATGTGGCAATGGCGGCGTTGGTGTCTGCACCCCGACTACGTCGGCGCTGAAGGCGCCGATCTGCGCGCGCGCTACGAGCAAGTGCGCACCCCCATCACGGCCGTCGTGCTTGAAGACGATGAGCTGGTCAGCCCGCAAGGCATCCGCAGTCTCTACCGCCTCTACCCCAACGCCCCGACGCGTTTTGAAACCATCCACCCCCAGACGCTTGGCCTCAAGCGCCTGGGCCACTCTGGTTTGTTCAAACCCAAAGCGGCGTCCACGCTGTGGCCGATGGCCCTGCAGTGGATCGACGCCTGATTTTTTTGTCCCATTTTTAGGAGAGTTCCCATGTCTGATGCCATCCTGGTCCATAAAGAAGCGGGCGTGCTCACGCTGACGTTCAACCGACTGGACAAGAAAAACGCCATCACAACGGCCATGTACACCGCCTTGGCCGTGGCCCTGGAAGAGGCCGCGTTTGATGAGGCGGTTCGCGTGGCGGTGATTCAAGGCGCGGTCGAGGTGTTCACGGCAGGCAATGACCTGGCCGACTTCTTGAGCAACCCGCCCAACACCAGCGGCGAGGGCGAACCTGCGCCGGTGGTGCGTTTCCTCAACATCTTGCGGGTCTTTCCCAAGCCCTTGCTGGCGGCGGTGGCTGGCCCGGCGGTGGGTATCGGCACCACCTTGCTGCTGCATTGCGATTTGGTCTATGTGGGCGACAACGCCGCGTTCAGCTTGCCTTTTGTGAACCTGGGGCTGTGCCCCGAAGCCGGTGCCAGCTTGTTGCTGCCCCAGCTGGTGGGCTACCCGCGTGCGGCTGAAAAGCTGTTGCTGGGTGAGGCGTTCTATGCAGAAGAGGCGCTGGACATGGGCCTGGTCAACCGCATCTTGCCTCCCAACGAGGTCAATGGCTATGCCCAGGCGCAGGCGGCAAAACTGGCGGCCAAACCAGCGGTCTCCTTGCTCGCGACCAAAGCCCTCATGAAGCTGCCGCAGACCCAGTTGGCGGGTGCGATGAAGGAAGAGCTCAAGCACTTTGGCAACCTGCTGCGTGGTCCTGCCGCCAAGGAGGCGATCAGCGCCGTGATGCAAAAGCGCAAGCCCGACTTCTCAAACCTGTGAGTCAGGCGGGGGGCTTGGCTGAACCGCCGGCCACCCCAGCAACTCGGCCAGGCGGGTGATCACCCAGAGGGCCTCGGGGCCGGACACCCCTGAGTCGGGTGATTGCAAGCCCCGATGGCAGCGCTCCAGCACCTCGTCGGTCGGCACGCCAATGTCATGGTGGATACCCCGGCAGTGATCGACCAGGTGATTTGCCAAATCCTCACTGATTTCGTATTGCGAACGCAAGGTGGCCAGGGGAACCGTCAACCGATGTCGTGCGTCGGTGTAGAGTGCCATGAAGGAGGGCGGGATCTCGATCTGGTAGTCGTCACTCATGAATCATTTGAAAACGCTGTATTCGCTCGGTTTTGGACTGGTTTGTTGCTGTCTGAGCGCATGTTCTGCGCCCGTGGCGCAGCCGTCTTTGCCCCCATGCCGATTGTTGATCAAAACGCAAGACGCGGGTTGGGCTGAGGCTTCATTGCTGAAACACCTCAAGCACCAGTCGATGGTGGCCGTTATTGCAGTGCGGGCCATCGGCCCTCAGTGGTGGGGGCTGACCGTGGAGCGTCCTGGGGATCAGGGCTGCGCCGCGATCATCCAGCAGCTTCAATCGGATCCCGCCTTGCGCTCGGTCGAGATGGATCGGGTGGTCGGGCCTTCGGGTCTTTAACGAACAAGACCTTGTACATGTCCAAATTTTCAGGTTGGGGTGTGGTGCGTCAACTGGCAGCGGGCTTGTCCTTGCTGATGGGGATGACGCTGGGACAAGCACAGAGCACCGAGCCGCCCACCGCGCGGGTCATCGTGAAGCTGCGCGCTAGCGTGGTGGCGCAAGGGGCAGGACAGGCGCAGGTTGCGGCGGTGAGTTCGTCCGAGGTGAGATCCTACCGAGATCGTGTCCACACACTGGGGACGCGCTTGGGGTTGCCGGTGGAATATCAGCGCACGATTGGCCGCGGTGTGCACGTGGCCATGGCGCGCGGGGTGCGCTCCGAGCAACTGGCTGCCCGTCTGGCCGCGCAGCCCGATGTGGAATATGCGGTGGTGGACCAGTTGCGCCAAGTGTCGTCAACCACGCCCAATGATCCCTTGTTCCCGGCGGGTCAAACCAGTCCATCCCCGCCCGACGGGCAGTGGTACTTGCAGTCCCCCACCACGCAGGCTTCGTCGCCGAGCACTGATCTGTTTGTCGCAGCGGTCAACGCGGTGTCGGCGTGGGACGTGCTCAGTCGCGGCATCCGGGTCGACAACAGCCATCCTGTCGTGGTGGCCGTCGTGGACACGGGCGTGCGCTTGGACCACGAAGATTTGGCCGGCAAGTTTTTGCCTGGCTACAACATGATCAGCGATGCCACGCGAGCTGGCAACGGCACGGGGCGCAGCGCCGATCCCTCTGACTTGGGTGATGCCTTGAGCTCCGGTGAAATCAGCGCCAACTCGTCTGTCTACAGCGGTTGTTCGGTGCGTGCGACCAGCACATGGCATGGCACGCAGGTCGCGGGCATCATCGGTGCCCAGACCGACAATGCGATGGGCGTGGCCGGCCTGGCGTGGGGGGCCAAAATCTTGCCGGTGCGGGTGATGGGCAAGTGCGGCGGCTACGACTCGGACATCATCGCGGGCATGCTTTGGGCCGTCGGGCAGCCCGTCACCGGGGTCCCCACCAATCTCAACCCGGCGCAGGTCATCAACCTCAGTCTGGGCGCCAGCGGTGCGTGTTCGGCCGCCTATCGGGATGCGGTCGCCACGGTCAACGGACTGGGGGCGGTGGTGGTCGCGTCGGCCGGCAACAATGACGGGCAGGCCGTTGAGTCACCCGGCAATTGCCCGGGCGTGATCGCGGTGGCGGGGCTGCGCCACGTCGGCAGCAAGGTGGGTTTTTCGGCCCTGGGCCCTGAAGTGGCCATCAGTGCGCCGGGGGGCAATTGCGTCAACACCAACACAGGCAGCCTGTGCCTGTACCCCATCATGACCACCAGCAACTCGGGGGCGACGACGCCGGTCTTGCATGCCGATGGGGGCTCCATCTATACCGGTGGGTTGAGCAATGCATCATTGGGCACCAGTTTTTCAGCGCCCTTGGTGAGTGCCACTGCCGCCTTGATCCTGGCGCAGCGGCCCACGCTGCAGCCCGCGGCGGTGCGGCAACTTCTGCTGAGCACGGCCCGGCCCTTCCCGGCGAGTGGTGGCACCAGTGGCATTGGGCAGTGCCAGGCCCCGTCGAGCACGCTGACGCAAGCCGAGTGCTATTGCACCACCTCGACCTGCGGTGCGGGTATGCTGGATGCGGGGCTGGCGATGGCCGCCGTCATGGCCAAGGCGGTGCCGGTCATCACGGTCACGCCCGCCCAAGCCGTGGTGGGGGGCGCCATTACGTTGAGTGGCACGGCTTCGGTTGCCAGTCCGGCGGGGACCACCGTGTCTTACGCGTGGGTTCTGGAAGATGGCGGCGGCATCGTCAGCGCGCTCACGGGTGACCCCAGTTCATCCCAAGTCTCGGCGACGCCCTCGGCCGCCGGGACGTTCAAGGTGCGGTTGACGGTGCAGGATGACACCGGTGCAGCGACGTCTAATTTCACCATTCAAACCATCGAGGTGGCTGCGGCGCCGGTCCCCGCTAGTAGCGGTGGTGGCGGCGGTGGCGCACTGGAAACGGACACGCTGTGGTGGCTGCTGACCTTGGGGGCGGTGGGTGCCGGTTGGCGTCGGACCTGTGCTGGTCGGCGACCTTAACGCAGGCTCCACCAGCCATACAGCAGCACATTGTTCAGCATGACCACCAGGCCCACGAATTTTTTGGCGCGGGCCGTCAATTCCGTTGGGCACAGCACGGGGAACACGTAGTGGCTGATGAATCCGTCTGAGTAGGTGGCTTGCCCGGCGCGTCGGCGCAGTCGGTTTTCAATCTGGGTCAGGGGGCAGGCCTTGTTGGCAAACTCGACATAGGCGCCCCACAAGACCGCGGGGATATGGACCCAGGCGATGCTGGGCCAGACGAAGATCAAACCGGCCCCCGCGACCACGAACAAGACGAACAAGAGGTGGAGCAGCATCACGGTGTGCGGCACCAGTCGATGGAGGGGCGCGCGGCTCATTCAGGGGCCTTCACGCTGGTGGCGGGTTCGGGCGGACCCTGAAAACCACCCGAGCGGAAGGTCAGCACCAAGGTGTCGCGCCAGCCGTAATCCTCCAGTGGTTGGATCGGGGTGGACTCGTGGATGACGCGTTCGTCGTCCAGCAGCAGGGTGCACCAGGGGTCTTGCAGAGTGAAGCGCACTCCGTTGGGTCCGTCGGCTTCGAACACCCGGGTCTCGCCCCCTTTGATGCCCTGGCGACCCAGCATGATCACCGCGACGAAGTCGACCCCATCGCGGTGCGCGCCTTCGGGCGTGGGGCGGCCAATGCCGCCGGTGGTGTCGACACGAAACTGGTGCGCTTCGACAAACCAGCGCTCTACGGGCTTGGCCTGGGCCAACAAGTGCCCCAACTGGGTCAGCAGGGCACTCCAGAGCGGGTGCTCGGTGACGGCCGCCACGATGGGCTCGAAATGACGCTTAATGCCGCCATGCAAGGCGTTGTAGATCACCGGCTGCCAGTGCGCACGGTGGGGCGCCTGGTGGGTCTGGCCCGTCGGCACGTCCACCACAAAACAGCTGTGGCGGCGAAACCGGTAGTGCCCGCCATCGCGCAGATGGTTGTCGGCGGGCAGGTCGTTCCAGGTGGCTTGCAAGGCAGACAGGTCGGCGTCGCTGGCGTGCAGCCAAGTCTTCATGTCTGTGGCAGAGATCACCGACCAGCCGTCAGCGCGCAAGGCCTCAGGTGTGTGTGCAATGGATTGGGGGTGGAGCGCGTGCATGGGTGAGATCGTCTCATGAACCCGCTATCCTGCCTGCTGTCATGGACAGGAGTGGCGCATGATCAAAACACCCGGGGCTCTGCTGGTGCAGGGCTTGTCAATACTTCTTGGGCTCTGCTGGCTGGTGGGGGGCGGTCGTGCGCAGGCGGCGCCGCCGACCGCTTCGCCATCGCTGTTGGAGCGTCAGCACGCGGCCCAGGCCACGGCGCAAAGTGAGGGCAATGCCTGTGCTCAGGCGCGGCCGTTCTATTGGGAGTTGGGTGGCCCCCATGCCATGCTGGCTTCGGGGGCGGTGGGTGAGGGGGCACCCAGGCGGCGCAGTAGTCTGCCCATCGCGTCGGCCAGCAAATGGTTGTATGGCGCCTACGTGGCCGAGCGGCGGAGTGGCCAGCTCACCGAGGCGGATGTCCGATTGCTGACCTTTCGCAGTGGCTACACACGGTTTCGATTTTGCCGGGATGGGCAGACGGTGGAGCAATGCCGTGAGGCCTTGATCAATGGCCGAGGTCGGCTGGACGCCTCGACCGAGGGGGCATTTTTCTACAATGGCGGGCACCTGCAGGAGCACGCGCGCTTGATGGGCTTGGGTGGTCTGGATGGGCTGGGCCTGGGGGAAGAGATTCGCAAGGGCTTGCGGCCCGCGTTGAGGAGCGACATGGCACTGGGCTTTGGTCAAGCGCAGCCCGCCGGCGGTGGCTTGAGCAGTGCTGCCGACTACGCTGAGTTTCTGCAGGCTTTGCTGCGAGGCGATCTGAAGCTGTCCAAGCTACTGGGAGCCCATGCGGTGTGTGCCAATCCGGGCACCTGCCCGAAAGGCGAGGCCCTGCACACGCCCATCCCCGCGACCGAAACGTGGCATTACTCCATCGGCCATTGGGTGGAAGACGACCCGGTGTTGGGCGATGGTGCCTTCAGCAGTCCGGGCCTGTTCGGCTTTTACCCCTGGGTCAGCGCTGACCGTCAGTGGTACGGCTTGGTGGTGCGTCACGACCGCCATGGCTTGATGTCCAAAGATCCGATGGACCAACCGGCGATCGAGTCCGTGATGTGTGGGCGCTTGATTCGCCAGGCCTGGGTTCATGCCCAGGCGGTCAGGCCCTAACCCGGCAGACGGGGCGTTGGCACCCCACCGGCGCTTCAAGGGGTTTGCAGCTTGAGCTTGGTGCCGTTGACGCTCACCTTGGCGCCGATCGCATAAGCGTGCGAGACGGTGAGCTGGCGGGTGCTGCCATCGTCCATCTTCACGGTGGTCTTGTACACGGTGTGCTGGTTGACGTTCTTTTCAACCTCATTGCCCGCATAGCCCCCGGCCACGGCGCCGCCGACGGTTGCCAAGGTGTTGCCGGTGCCTTTGCCGAGCTGGTTGCCCAGCAACCCCCCCAGCACGGCACCGCCGACCACGCCGACGCCGGAGCCTTTGCCCTTGACCTTGTGCGCTTCAACGGCCGTGACCACACCGCAGGTGGTGCACTTGGCTGCGGTGCTGCTGGCCGCGGAGGCGTTTGACGTGGTCGCGTGGGCGCGCAGACCTACGGTCAGTCCGCCCACCAGCAGGGCTAAACCCACCAGCCAACCGGTGGTGCGCAGCAGGCGCTGGTTGGGCAAGGGGGCGGCTTTTGAATCGGGGCGAGGCGAGCGACGAATGGACATGCACAGACTCCTGCAAGGGATGAAATTACTCTTTCGGGATGGGCCGGGGGCGGCCCTCGTCGTCGATGGCGACGTAGGTGACGTTGGCCTCGGTGACCTTGACCAGGATCGGGTCGGAGGGGCGGCGCTCGGCCCAGACCTCGACATGCATGGTGACCGAGGTGGTGCCGATGCGGTCGACGCGGGCATAAAAGGACAGCAAATCGCCCACCGAGACGGCCGAACGGAAGAAAAACTCTTTGACGGCCACGGTGACGATGCGACCTTTGGCGATGCGCGCAGGCACCACGCAACCGGCCAAGTCGACCTGCGACATGATCCAGCCGCCAAACACATCGCCATTGCCGTTGGAGTCTCGCGGCATGGGCATGACCCGCATGACCAGCTCCATGTCAGGGGCCAGATCGGGAGGGATCAAAAAGGTATTGCGGGGCACGGGAGCAGTCATTTGCAATCAGGTCGACAATCGACAATAGCCAAGTAGAAACGATTGTTCCAGAATGCGCCCCTCTTCACACGCCACTGCTCACGAAAACCCGACTTCCGGCACAGATAAACGGCGTTCTGATAAAGACACGCTGCTCAGGCTGTGGCCCTACCTGTGGGATTACAAGGTTCGGGTGCTGTTGGCCCTGGCCTTCATGGTCGGCGCCAAAATGGCCAATGTGGGGGTGCCGCTGCTGCTCAAGCAGCTGATCGACCAGTTGGCGCCCAAGGCCAACAGCGTCCAGGCGATGCTGGTGGTGCCTTTGGGGCTGCTGGTGGCGTATGGGCTGCTGCGTCTGTCGACCTCCTTGTTCACCGAGTTGCGCGAGCTGGTGTTTGCCAAAGCCACCGAGGGTGCAGCACGGCGCATTTCCTTGCAGGTGTTTGCCCATTTGCATGCCCTGAGCCTGCGCTTTCACCTGGAGCGCCAGACCGGCGGCATGACCCGCGACATCGAGCGCGGTACACGTGCCGTGCATTCGCTGATCTCGTACTCGCTCTACAGCATCATCCCGACGCTGATTGAAGTCACGCTGGTGCTGACCTTGCTGGCGACCAAGTTCGACGTGGCCTTTGCCTGGATCACGCTGACGGCCTTGGTGGTGTATGTCACCTTCACGGTCACCGTGACCCATTGGCGCACGCGCTTTCGGCGCGAGATGAACGAGCTCGACTCCAAAGCGCACACCCGCGCCATCGACTCGCTGCTCAACTACGAGACGGTCAAGTACTTCAACAACGAAGCCTTTGAAACGCGCCGCTACGACGAGAGCCTGGACCGCCTGCGCAAGGTGGCGGTCAAGTCCCAGCGCAGCCTGTCTTTGCTCAACGCCGGTCAGCAGTCCATCATCGCCGTGGGCTTGATCGTGATGCTGTGGCGCGCCACCGAAGGCGTGGTGGCCGGGCGCATGACGGTGGGCGATCTGGTCATGGTCAATGCCTTCATGATCCAGCTCTACATCCCGCTGAACTTTCTGGGCGTGATCTACCGCGAGATCAAGCAATCCCTGATCGACCTGGACAAGATGTTCACGCTGATGGAGCGTGAGCGCGAGATTGCCGATGCACACGATGCCAAACCTTTGCTGCTCAAGGGGCCGCCGTCGGTGCGCTTTGACCATGTGCAGTTTGCGTACGAGCCATCCCGCGTCATCTTGCATGACGTGAGTTTTGAGATCCCGGCGGGGCAGACGGTGGCGGTGGTCGGGCCCTCGGGTTCGGGCAAGTCGACGCTGGCGCGCTTGCTGTACCGTTTCTACGACGTGCATCCGGGCAGTGGCCGCATCACCGTCAATGGCCATGACATCCGGGGTCTGACGCAAGACAGCCTGCGCCGCAGCATCGGCATCGTGCCGCAAGACACCGTGCTGTTCAACGACAGCGTGGCTTACAACATCGCTTATGGCAGGCCAGAGGCCACCAGGGACGAGGTCGAGGCGGTGGCCCGGTCGGCGCGCATCCACGACTTCATCGTCAGCAGCCCCAAGGGGTATGAGACGGTGGTGGGAGAGCGCGGCCTGAAGCTGTCGGGCGGCGAGAAGCAGCGTGTGGCCATTGCCCGGACCTTGCTCAAAGACCCGCCGATTCTGGTGTTCGACGAAGCCACCTCGGCACTCGACTCGGCCAATGAGCGCGCCATTCAGACCGAGCTGGCGGCCGTGGCCCAGGGCAAGACGGTGCTGATCATTGCGCACCGTTTGTCCACCATCGTGCATGCCCACGAAATCTTGGTGATGGATGCCGGTCGCATCATCGAGCGCGGCACGCATGCCCATTTGCTGGCCGCCAACAGGCGCTATGCGCAGATGTGGCGGTTGCAGCAATCGGATGGGCAGGCGGCTGTCTCTGAACTTACCAATTGACCTCGCTGGGGCTGACGCATTCGGGATCTGCGGCATTGAGTTTGCAGCGGATGCGCTTGAGCATCTTCAAGCCACGTTTGTTGTAGAGGCCCTGCTCGGCCAGCTCGATGCGGGTCTCGCGCAGAAATTGGGCATAGAGCGGTGTGTTCTCGGGCGAAAGGTCCATCCAGGCCGAGGCGGGGATGGCATTTTCGGCTTTCTGGATGACGCCCAGCATGTCGTCAAAGTGGCTGAGCCAATAGCGCCGCGAGGCGTCTCCAAAGTTGGCCGGGAATTGCTGGTGCCGGGTGATGAGCTGGTAGCTCATGATCAGGTAGGGAAAGCGCGAGATCGCACCGCTTTTTCCCATGCCTTTGTAGAGCTCCAGCGGCTTGAAGGCCAGGGCGGGGGCCGCCGTCATGTCGGCCATGCCGTTGTTGAACTTGGTTGAAAAGTTGGTGACGTCGGCCGACACGGGTTGTGCCCCCGCCTTCTGGATCAGGTAAGCCTGGGCCTTGTCGTAGTCAAAGGCCAAAATGCGTTTGCCTGCCATGGACTCGGGCGTGTTCATCTTTCGGTCGGTGACGATGCCGTAGACCGCGCCCACGTCGATGATCCCGGCGGTTTCATAGGCCCCCTGGACCACCAGGGACTGCGCCGCCGGCATGGTGAAGGCCTGGCTGGCCAGCCGCACCACTTCGTGTCCAGCAGCGAGGTCGACTTTGCCATGGCGCAGGATCAGTGCAGCCCCGAATGAATCGGTGGCGGCCGTGATCGGATTGAACACGCGGGTGCGAAAGGCGGTGGCCAGCAGGGCATCGCATTGGCCCGTGCGGAAGTCGTCCACGGCAATGCGCTCGTCTGTGTAGGCCTTGAGCGTGAGGGTAGCCCCCGCACTTTGCATGGCCAGGGCATAGTCTTTGGTGGCGTTGAACATGTCGCCGCTGGTGCCCAGCAGGTCGAATACGCACAAGCGCTGGGCGGCTGGGCTCGCCTGAGCCAGCAAGGCGCACAAGAGGGCCGTCAGCGTGTGGAGGTGACGAAGCCGGTTGGGGTGTTTGGTGTGGTGAGGCATGGTGCCTGTACTTTGACACCATGCCGATTCAAGCGCCAGCCCCGTGCGACGAAATGGGGTTGGCACACCGCCAACCCCTGGTTTCACAGCGTCAGTTTCAGCCTTGACGACGACGCGCTACCACGCCGACCGCCCCCAGGCCGGCCAACATCAGCGCCACGGAGCCCGGTTCAGGCACGGCCGCCACATGGACGGTGCCGCCCACATAGGTGACCGGCACGGCTTCAGCGAACTCGTTGCCAAACGGGAAGGAAGGCGACTCGCTCACCGTGATGGCCGAGGTGCCCACCCCGATGGCGGTGAACTTCAGGGCCGTGGTCAGAAAGTCGCCCTTGATGGGCGCGGCAAAGGTGTTGAAGTACACGTCGGTGACGGTGCCTGCTACTGCGTCCAGCGTGCCCTTGGACACGGCAAATTCCCAGTTGGCGGGGATCACGATGTCGTCCAGCTTCAAGAGGCTGGCATCAAAGGCGAGGTTGTACCCGCCGCCAAAAATCTTGTCAGGAAAGCCGAGGGCTTGCAGGTCGACGCTGAAGCTGTCGCCCACCGTGACGTGGGTCACCGAGGGGTTGACTTGCACGGTCTGGGCTTGGGTGGCGAACGCAGCCAGGCAGACGGCAGCGGCGATGAGGGTGTGGTGCAGTTTCATGAAGAGGTCCTTTGATGGAAAAGTGGAACGTTGAAAAGGGAAGGGTTACTTCTGGATGGCCGGCAGCAGCAGGTGCAAGGCGGAGGGGCCGGGTGTTTTGCCAAACAGCTTGTTGAACATGCCCAGGTCGATTGCATTGACGATGCCGTCGCCATTGATGTCGCCTGACTGGTTGCGTTTGCCAAACTGGCCGCGTAGCAGCGACACGTCCAGTGCGTTGACAAAGCCGTCGTTGTTCAGGTCGGCATCGCAGGCATTGCCATAGCCGTCTCCGTCGGTGTCTTTCTGATCCTTGTTGGACACCAGCGTGCAGTTGTCGCGGCTGTCGGGAATGCCGTCACCATCGGTGTCGGTTTCCTGGGCGGCGGCCTGGATGCTGGCGCCGTCGGGCGAGGCCACCCGCACCATCACGTTGTCACCCTTGAACTCACCCAGGTCGATCTGGCCATCGCCGTTGTCGTCGACCAGCGCGCGGCCCAGCTCCAGGCCGGACTTGGGATCAAAGGCCACCACCGTGATCCACTCGGGCTTGGGCAGCTCGGGCGGGCAGGTCAGGCAACCGGGTTGCACGGGCACCTTGATTTTGGCGATGTTGCCTTGCAGTACCACCACCGGGATGCCGAACTTCCAGGGGGCACTCACGCGCAGCTTGACGGTCGGATCACCCAGCAGGTTGTAGATGTTGAGCTCCTGGCGCAGGTTGACAATGCCAGGTCGGCTGCCATCGCTCTTGAGCGGGTGGATGTTGGCTTGGGTGCCCGCCGCCACGTCCGAGAGGTAGGTCTTGGCGTAGTTCAGCAAGTCGCCCAGGCGCTGGATCGACGCGTTGGTGCCAAAGGCGGGGACCAGGCCCGGGAACACGCCATCAAACAATCCGAAGGTCAGCTGGTTGTTGTCGGTGGTGCTGCTTTGGCGGCTGTCGCCGATCACGGCCAAGGCGCCGTCTGACTTGCGTACAAAGGACTCGGCCCAGTAGATGGAGCCCACGCCAGGGCCGTAGCCCATGCCAATTTTGTTGGCGGCCAGGTCGACGGTTTCGTTGTCAAAAATGCCACTGGCGCAGTTGATGCTGAAGACCACCGGGAACTGGTTGTTCACCACCGAGACGAGCGAGAGGTCGGAGGTGCCAAAGGCAGGGTCCCCCCAGCCGCTCCACCAGCCATGGTCGCGGTGATAGACCAGCGCCGAGCCCTGGTTGATGGCACCGGCAATGTCGTTGCGATCGGCATCCCAGGCAAAGCCGGGTTTCTTCAGGCTGGCTGGGAGGGCGCCGCCACCGTTGTAGAACGAGGGGTTGGACTGGCTGGCCGCCGTGTACAAGCGCGGCACGTTGTAGCCCTTGCCCACTGCATGGTCACGCACCATTTCGGTGGTCTCGACAAACCAGCGCTCATCGGTGACGCTGGTGCCTTGAAAGTAAGACGCAAATGTCAGGCGACTGTAGAAGTCCTGTCCGAAGATGGGATTGGGGGGCGGCGAGTTCTCAAACGCCATGACCTTGGAGACCATGGTGTTGGCTTGCGCCAGGGTGTCCACCGGGAAGCGCCCGATGCCGAACGGTGGAATGGTGGTGGCCGTGGCGCCGGCCAAGAACTGGCCAAACCACATGTCGCCGGCATTCTTGGCCGCATCCCAGATGTTGGCCTGGTCGTAGTGGGTGGGCACGAACTCGGCATCGCCCATGAAGAGCACCCACTTCGGGCGCACCAGGTGGTTGTTGTAGTAGTTGGCGATCCAGGTACGGATCTGGGCATCGCTGGCGCTGGGGCCGGCGCCGGTGATCTCGCTGGTGGTGACGACGAGGGTGGCGATTCCCAGGGCCTGCTTGTGGGCCTTGAGGGTGTCAGCCGCAGCTTTGAAGTTGGGGTGGGTGACGATCAGGAAGCGTGCGCCCAGCAGTGCTGGGTTGATCTTGATGGGTGGGGCGCAGCGCAGTTCATTGGCCAGACTTTTGTTGACCGTGAACTGAAAGGCCGGCAGCGGCAGTCGTTCGAGGCGTTGATCAATGCCATCAAAGCCCGCAGTTTGCCGGGTGCCCAGCACGCCCTCAAGCTTGAGGCGGTCGTAGATGAAGCAGGTGCCGGGGTGTTTGATCGTGATCAGGTAGCTGGGGTAGAACGTGATCAGTTGCTCCGACGGGTTGTAGCCATAGGGCGAGAGCCGATAGCCCTGCACCTTGGCATCACCGCGGAACACGGGCAACTCGCCCTGGTCCTGACCCGCGCCTTTGACGCCCTTCATCCAGCGGTCTGGATCGTAGGCAAACTTGGGCAACTCATGGTCGAAGCTGCGCGAGCTCTCGGGTGGCTGCACGGGGTAGAGGCGCGCTTGCTGGCGCAAGATGCCGCCTTCGGGCTGGATGTCCACCGAGGTCGCATCGCTGTCGACAGGCAGGGCCAGCGAGAAGCCCGCCAGGGGCACTTCGGGCAGGCCGACTTCGCGGACGTCGCTGATGGCCGCGCCCGCACCGTTGCGTTGCGAGAAGCGCTGGAACACGCCGCTGGAGGTCTCAACGCTTTCGAGCTTGGGGGTGGGCACGATGACGCGCAACACCGTCACATCGGCTGACGTGGAGACGGTTTCAACATGCAGGGTGGGCGCGGTTTGGGCGTGAGCCGCATGGCTCAAGGCGAGTTGCGCCAGCACGGCCAGCACACCTTGTGCGGCTTGTGTCAGAGCGTGGCTCCGGGTAGGCAGGGGCATCAGTTTCATCATGGACTCCATGGGTTGGCTAACAGGTACCGAACTGGTTTGACCTGGTATGGGAGCGGAGACTAAAGACGCCCTGGATCCAGGGCAATGGCAACAAGGCCTTCTCTCCCTAGGGTGTGGGACGGTCAAGCTAGGGGGCCCCTAGTCCTAGGGCCCAAGGCCTAGGGGGCCGCGCAATGCAACAATTGAGGCTTGGCTTTGATTCAACGTGAGACCTGCAATGAGCGACACCCTGGTTCTGACCCGACCCGATGACTGGCACTTACATGTGCGTGATGGCGCCGCCATGGCCAGCGTGGTGCCCGCCACGGCGCGGCAATTTGCACGGGCCATCGTCATGCCCAATCTGCGCCCGCCGGTGACGACCGCCGAGCAGGCCATCGCCTACCGGGATCGCATCCGTGCCGCCGTGCCGGCGGGTTTGTCGTTTGAGCCCCTGATGGTGCTGTACCTGACCAACAACACGCCGGTTGAAGAGGTCGCGCGTGCCAAGGCCATGGGGGCTGTGGCCTTCAAGCTCTACCCGGCGGGCGCTACCACCAACAGCGATGCGGGCGTGACCGATCTACGCCACACCTATGCGGTGCTGGAGGCCATGCAGCGCGAAGGCCTGGTGCTGTGCGTGCATGGCGAAGTCACCGATCCCGATGTCGATGTGTTCGACCGCGAGAAGGCCTTCATTGATGACAAGCTGATCCCGCTGCGCCGCGACTTTCCGGAGTTGAAGATCGTGTTCGAGCACATCACCACCCAAGAGGCGGCGCAGTATGTGCACGAGGCCGATCGCTTTGTCGGCGCCACCATCACGCCGCAGCACCTGCTGTACAACCGCAACGCCATCTTCATGGGTGGGATTCGGCCGCATTACTACTGCCTGCCCATCCTCAAGCGCGAAGCGCACCGTGTGGCCCTGATGCAGGCAGCGACCAGCGGCAGCCCCAAGTTCTTCTTGGGCACCGACAGCGCCCCACACGCCTCGCACCTCAAGGAGCACGCCAGTGGTTGTGCCGGGTGCTACACCGCGCCTTGTGCGCTGGAGCTGTACGCCCAAGCCTTTGAGATGGCCGGTGCCTTGGACAAGCTGGAGGCCTTTGCCAGCTTTTATGGCCCTGACTACTACGGCTTGGCGCGCAACACCGACCGCGTCACCTTGCGCCGCGAGGCCTGGGTGGTGCCTGAGTCATTGCCGCTGGGCGAGGCCAGCATCAAGCCCTTGTGTGGCGGCGAGACCTTGAACTGGCGACTGGTGGGTTGAACCACCCAGACCGACACCTTCGCGGTCAAGTGATGGTGTGATCTTCAGCCGCCCTGGCAGCCTCGATTTCTTGGCGCAGAGCGGAGATCTCTTGTTTGACCAAGGTGAGTTGGGCATGCATGTCGCGCAGGATTTCATGCTCGACCTTGCGCTCTTGCGAGCCGACGAACATGGCGGCGATGCTGGCCGTCACCAAAGACAGCACGCCGAAACCCAACAAGACAACAAAGACCGCAAAGATGCGCGAGGCGGTGGTGCTGGGGACCACATCGCCATAGCCCACCGTGGCTGCGGTGGTGAACGCCAACCACAGCCCATCACTGATGGTGTCGACGGTGGGGTCGATCAAATAGAACCCAACCCCGCACAAGGTCAGCACCCCGATGGCGATGGCCAGCATGCGGAACAAGCCAGCACCCGTCAACAGCGGCTGGCACAGCACGATCAGGCGCAGCAAGGTGGCCAACGCCACTGACAGGCGCCAACCCAAGGCCAGAACGGACCCATGGCTGGCCGGCAGGACGGCGCAGACCAGCAGGGCCAGGGCCAACAACAAATCGACGCCATGCGCCGATTGCCAGGTGGCGCGTGACAAGGGCAGGGACCGAGTTTGCCTGAGCGAGGCCAGCAGGACCAAGCCGCTGATGACATACAAGCCATTGGCCCAGACTGCGGGGTTGGGCATCAGCGAGTCGTAAAAAGCCGGGATGCTGGCGAGCAGCGCCACGATGACCGCCCAGGGCCAGCGACTTTTGGGGGCGTGTGAGCGGTGGTGTGTCATGGCTGGGTGGTTCAGGCGGGCAAGTAGCCCTCGACCGACAGGTAGCGCTCACCGGTGTCGTAGCAAAAGCCGAGCACCTTGGCGCCGGCGGGCAAGTCGGGTAATTTTTGGGCGATGGCGGCCAGCGTGGCGCCCGATGAAATGCCGACCAGCATGCCTTCTTCGCGGGCCGCGCGTCGACCCATCTCGCGGGCGGCTTCAGCCTCGACCAGGATCACGCCGTCCAGCAGGCTCATGTCCAGGTTGGCGGGGATGAAGCCCGCGCCAATGCCTTGAATGGGGTGCGGCGAGGGGGCTCCGCCCGAGATCACGGGGGATGCGGTGGGCTCGACGGCATAGACCTTGAGTTGCGGCCAGGCTTTTTTGAGTACGCGGGCGCAGCCGGTCAGGTGGCCGCCGGTGCCCACGCCGGTGATCAGTGCATCCAGGCCGTCAGGGAAGTCGGCCAGAATTTCGGCCGCCGTGGTGCGCGCATGGGCCTCGATGTTGGCAGGGTTCTCGAACTGTTGGGGCATCCACGAGTTCTCGGTGGCGGCGATCAGCTCTTGCGCCCGGGCGATGGACCCCTTCATGCCCTTTTCGCGCGGGGTCAGCTCAAAGCTGGCACCATAGGCCAGCATCAGGCGACGGCGCTCAATGGACATGCTGTCGGGCATCACCAGTACCAGTTGGTACCCCTTGACGGCGGCCACCATGGCCAGGCCGACGCCCGTGTTGCCCGAGGTGGGCTCAATGATCGTGCCGCCCGGCTTGAGGGCGCCCGAGCGCTCGGCGTCTTCCACCATGGCCAGGGCAATGCGGTCTTTGATGGAGCCGCCCGGGTTGCTGCGCTCGGACTTGATCCACACCTCATGGCCTGCGCCAAACAGGCGCTGCGCACGGATGTGGGGGGTCTGGCCAATGGTGTCGAGGATCGATTGGGCTTTCATGGTGGGCTCCGAGGTGAATGGCGTATTTTTCAACAGGTGTGCCGTATCCGACATACTCGCAAGTATGTCCGAAGGTATTGGTGCGTTTGAAGGATCGAGTATGAAGGTATCGCGTCGGTGGGTGTTCATCCTGGTGGGATGGCTCATGGTTTTGATCGGTATAGGCGGCGCGCAGGCGGCAGAATTTTTGCCGGTCGACCAGGTTTTCAAGTTGACGGCGTCGACCACGGCGCAAGGGCAAGTGGCGCTGGACTTCAGCATCGCGCCCAAGACGCACCTTTACCGGGATCGTTTTTCAGTGCAGGCCCAGCCTGCCTCGGTCACCCTGGGGGCGCCGAGTTTGCCCACCGGGGTGCGCAAGTTTGACGAGGGGTTTGGCAAAGAGGTCGAGGTGTATTACGGCCAACTGTTGGCCACGGTTGGCGTCGATGCGGCCACGCCCGCTGGCACGCCGCTGACCTTGATCGTGGGCTACCAAGGTTGTGCCGATGAGGGGATTTGTTATCCGCCCCAGACGCGTCGGTTCACGGTGACGCTGGCCGAAGGCGGCAAGGTGGTGGCGGTGGCCCCCGTATTGGACGAGGGCGTGAATGCGGGCGTGAGCGCGGGCGTGGCCTCCCGTTCGACGCAGGCACCGGCGCAGCCCGCCGCCGCCCAAACCGCCCCAGCGCCAGGCCCCACGGACCGCATCAGCAAGGCCTTGGCCTCGGGCAGCTTGCCCAAAATCGTCGGGGTGTTTTTCATCGCCGGCTTGTTGTTGGCCTTCACGCCCTGTGTCTTGCCCATGGTGCCCATCCTGTCGTCCATCATCGTGGGTGAGGGGGAGGTCGGGCGTTGGCGTGGTTTCACGCTGGCCCTGAGTTACTCGCAAGGCATGGCGCTGGTGTACACCTTGCTGGGCGTGGCCGCGGGTCTGCTGGGTGAGGGCTTGGCCGCCTCGCTGCAAAACCCCTGGGTGCTGGGTGCCATGGGGCTGTTGATGGTGGCGCTGGCCTTGTCCATGTTTGGCGCGTATGAGCTGCAAATCCCCAGCTTCGTGCAGGGCCACCTGACGATGCATTCGGGGCGCTTGCAAGGGGGCAGCTTGCTGGCGGTGTTCTTCATGGGGGTGCTGTCGGCCTTGATCGTCGGGCCGTGCGTCAGCGGGCCGTTGGCGGGGGCCTTGGTCTACATCAGCCAGACCCGCGATGTGGTGCTGGGCGGCGTCGCCTTGTACGCCTTGGCCTGCGGCATGAGCATGCCCTTGCTGCTGGTGGGGGTGTCGGCAGGCTCCTTGCTGCCGCGGGCCGGCCTCTGGATGGAGTCGGTCAAGACCTTTTTCGGTCTGGTGCTGCTGGGGGTGGCCTGGTGGCTGGTCATGCCGGTGATGTCGCCAGCGGTGCAGGTGTGGTCGCTGGGCGGCTTGCTGGCTTTGGCGGCGGCCTTCACGGGCGGCTTTGATCACCTGGGGCCGCAGGCCAGCTTGCGTCACCGGGCCTTCAAGGCCTTGGGCGTGGTGCTGGCGCTGCTGGCGGCAGCCGAGATCATGGGCGCGCTGGCCGGCGCCCAAAGCCCCTGGGATCCCTTGCGGCCCTGGTTGCCACGTGCCCAGGCGCAGGCCCTGGGGGAGGGCGTGGAGTCGACGTCAGGCCAGCAGGGTCTGGTCTTCAAACGCGTGAGCACGGTGGCCGAGCTGGACGCTGCCGTGGCCGCCGCGACCCAGGCCAGGCAGGGCGTGATGCTGGACTTTTACGCCGACTGGTGCGTGGCCTGCAAAGAGCTGGAGCACTTCACCTTCTCGGACGCCCGCGTGCAGGCGCAACTGCACAACACCGTGTTGCTGCAAGCGGACGTGACGGCCAACACGGCCGCGGACAAAGCCTTGCTCAAACGCTTCACCCTGTTTGGCCCGCCGGGCATCGTCTTTTTTGATGCGCAGGGGCAGGAGGTGACGGGCGCTCGGGTGATGGGTTATCAGCCCGCCGAGGCGTTTCTCCAGAGTCTCAAAGTGGCTGGGATTTGATTGGGGGGCGCGGTGTTTGCAGGTTGGCGTACTTGAGGTGGCACCGGCGGGGCGCCCGCAATCGGCGTCCCTGCGTGATTGGCCTGATAGCTGCCACGAACAAACGATTCGATATAGCCGTCGCCGCCCAGATCTCGCCCATAGGGATCGTCCAAGGAGAACTGATTTCCAAAATTGATCTGTTGAGGCCTGACTTTGAGCAGGTAGATTCCTTCGACGTTATCCACGGTGCGATGGATTTTCTCCCCCGCTGTTTGGCAGCGCTGCGCAAACAATGCTTGTGCTTTGATCAGCCGGTCCTTGGATGCGGAAGCGCTGGGGCCCGCAGCGCAGCCTGCCATCAGGCCGCTTGCTAGCGCTGCGAGCAGTGCCAAGCCACGCCAGGCGCCGCGAATAGACTGGAATGAATACTTCATGATCTGCCCGTCCTCCGGCAGCCAGCGCACCACAGTTTGCATTGACAAGTGCACTACAGTGTAGTTACAGTTCGCGCATGTCCACACTGCACTTCGAATGGGACGAGCAGAAAGCTCGCACCAACGCAACAAAGCACGGCATTACGTTCGAAGATGCCAAGACCGTCTTTCGCGACGACCAAGCACGACTGATCGACGACCCTGACCACTCAGGCGACGAGGACCGCTTCGTCTTGCTCGGTTTGAGCAGCAACCTCAAACTGTTGGTCGTTTGTCATTGTTATCGCAGTGAAGGCAATGTCATCCGCATCATCTCAGCTAGAAAAGCGACCTCCAAGGAAGCGAAACTCTACCCATAAAGGTGCCCATATGCGTAAAGAATATGATTTTTCTCAATCTCGCAAAAATCCATATGCAGCTCAACTGAAGAAGCAAATCACCATCCGATTGGATGAGGAGTCCATCAGCTACTTTAAGTCGGTATCTGAAGAAGTCGGAATTCCCTATCAAAGCCTCATCAATCTGTATTTGCGTGATTGTGCTGCCACACATAAAAAGTTAAATTTGAGCTGGAAATAATATGGCATCACTGGGCGGTAGATCCCTTCGACGAGGACATGAAGGAGTTGATGGGTCTTTGGGCGATAATGCCACCGTGAAGTCGGCTAGACCGCCGCTGGTGCAATCGCCGAAAGGCCGCACTGGAGGAAGGTCCGGACTGCGCAGGGCAGCGTAGGAGGTAACACCTCTCCACCGCGAGGTGAGGATCAGAGCAACAGAGACGAGCCGATTCAGTTCGGGTGAAACGGGCAATCTCTACGCGCAGCAACACCAAATAGGCACACGTTGACCTGGCCCGGGGAGTGTGCGGGTAGGTGGCATTGAGCCGTTCTGGCGACAGGCGGCCCAGAGGAATGGCGGTCACGGTCATCCGTTGCAAAACGGGTGGCTGCACAGAATCCGGCCTATCGGCTGACTTCACACTTTTTTCACCATTTGAACGCGGGCAGGGCGCCGGGCACTCAAGTTGCCCGCTCGATTGGCCGAAATGCAGCATGACTCCCCGGAGAGAAGCCATGCCCTTTCGATTGCCCGTGTTCCGTTTTTCCCTTCGTGTACACCATCTCTTTGCCTTGGCGGCTGGACTCGGTCTGGTCATGGGCGCCTATGCGTCTGGGGGGCATGACAGTGGCTCAAGCCACGCGGCCTCGGCCACCGTGACCGCCACCGCCACCGCGCCCGCGTCTGAGGCCGAAGATCGGCCCAAGGTCATCGGCAAGGGCGAGTTGAAACGCAAGGCCGCGGCGGCCAAAGCGGCTCAACCTGAGGCGCCGGCGGAGTCATCCGCCAGTGGGCCGTCTTCGGTGTCCATGTCGGATTTGCGGGAGCTGATTGATCAAAAGATCGCGGAGGTGCGTGCCAAGCAAGCGGCGGCCCCTGCGGTCAAAGTGGTGGCCAAATCACCGCGCAAACCACGCGCGGCTGGGGCGTCCGCGTCGGCTGCCAATCATGATGCCCATGGTGCCTTGCTTCCCAAGGAGGATGGCCATGGCCATGACCTGCATTGGCAATACGGTGGCACGACCGGCCCCCAGAGCTGGGGCCAACTCAAGCCTGAATTCCAATCATGCATGCTGGGCAAGCGCCAAAGCCCGATCGACATCCGCGATGGCATCAAGGTTCAGTTGGAGCCCATTCAGTTTGAGTACCGCCCGACCGCGTTTCGGGTCATTGACAACGGCCACACCGTGCAGGTGAACCTCGATCCGGGCAATTTCATCACGGTGACGGGGCGTCGCTACGAGCTGTTGCAGTTCCACTTTCATCGTCCCAGTGAAGAGCGCATCAATGGTCGACAGTTCGACCTGGTGGCGCACCTGGTGCACAAAGACGCCGAGGGCCGCCTGGCCGTGGTGGCCGTGTTGATGGACCAAGGCAAAGACAACCCCATGGTGCAACTGGTCTGGAACAGTCTGCCGCTAGAGAAAGGCATTGAGCAGGCCGCGCCCGTGTTGCTGGACATGAACCTGATGCTGCCCGAGACCCGTCTGTATTACACCTACATGGGCTCGCTCACCACGCCACCGTGTAGCGAAGGCGTGTTGTGGATGGTGATGAAGCATCCCGCCTCGTTGTCGCGAGACCAGCTGGCCATCTTCAGCCGACTTTATTCGAACAACGCACGCCCGGTTCAGCCTCTGGGTGATCGCCTGATCAAAGAAGGCATGTGACCCTGGGGTGGTCGGTCATCAGTAGACCCGCCCGCCCTTGATCTGCGCATGGGTTTTGCGGGTCAGGTCCGTTGATCGGGCCATGGCCGCCATGAAGTGCCCGGCATGGGCATGGCAAATGGCCAGCCCCAGCGCATCGGCCGCGTCTTTGTTGGGCTCGCTGGGCAGCTGCAACAGGCGCATCACCATGTGTTGCACCTGTTCTTTGGCCGCATGGCCATGCCCCACCACAGCTTTTTTCATCTGCAGGGCGGTGTATTCCGACACTGCTATGTCACCTTGGCTGACCAGGGCGGCCAGTGCGGCCCCACGGGCCTGACCCAGCAACAGGGTCGACTGGGGGTTGACGTTGACGAACACAATTTCGATCGACGCCTGCTGGGGCTCGTAGCGGCTCATGACCTCGCGCACGCCCTCAAAAATGAGCTTGATGCGTCCGGGCAAATCACCCTGGGAAGCTTCTTTGGTTTTGATCGTGCCGCTGGCCACGTAAGACAGGCGCGGCCCGTCAGCGTCGATGACGCCAAAACCAGTGGTTTGTAGACCGGGGTCGATTCCCAGAATTCTCATGAGCTTGTTTAATCCAGGCAGTGAGGCCCAAGCATAGCCGGGACGCGTTCGGCAACTGATCCGCATCAACTTTTGCGGGGCCTTCCCCCCCAGTTTTAGGGCTTGGGAGAGGGGCACCCCCCCGCCTAGGATGGGGCTCAGTCCTGCCTATGGTATCGGCCCATGGTCCGAAGGGAGGAACGACCCAAAACGGCACCAGGAAGGCTCCAGGACGTATGTGTGGAATCGCCGGTATTTTTGGAGGATCAGCCCCCGTCGAGCGTGCGACGCTGGAGGACATGATCGGCCAGTTGAGCCATCGGGGCCCCGATGGCCAAGGGTTCTACACCCAAGGTCTGGTGGGGTTGGCCCATGCCCGCTTGAGCATCATCGACCTGGCGGGGGGTGATCAGCCCATCCACAACGAAGACCAGAGTGTCTGGGTGGTCTTCAATGGCGAGATCTTCAACCACATCGAACTGCGCCAGGCGCTGGAGCGTACCGGGCATCACTTCTATACCCGCTCGGACACCGAGGTGATCGTTCACCTGTATGAGCAATATGGCGAGCGCTTTGTCGACCACCTCAATGGCCAATTCGCCGTGGCCTTGTGGGATGTGCGCCAAGGCCGACTCATTCTGGCGCGTGACCGCACCGGTATTCGGCCTCTGTTCTACAACTGGACGGGGTCGCGGCTGGCGTTCGCCTCCGAGGTCAAGGCGCTGCTGGCCTTGCCCGACATCCCGCGCCGCCTCAACAGCCACGCCCTTGGCGAGGTGTTCACCTACTGGACACCGCTGCCCGGGAACACAGTGTTCGAGGGGGTGCAGGCCCTGCCGCCCGGTCACCTGATGGTGATTGATGAGCGCGGGCAGCCAGGGGCACGCCTGGAGCGTTACTGGGACTGGAGCTTCGCGCCCGAGCGCATTGAAACGCGGCGCAGCGCCGTCGATCTGGCCGACGAGTTGCGTGCCCTGCTGATCGATGCCGTGCGCCTGCAACTGCGCGCCGATGTGCCGGTTGGCGCCTACCTGAGTGGCGGGTTGGACTCATCCATCATCACCACGCTCATCAAGCATTTCACCGACACCCCTTTGCGCACCTTCTCGCTCACGTTTGAAGACAGCGAGTTCGATGAAAGCGAGCAGCAGCAGGCGATGGCCGCCTACCTGGGCACCGAGCACACGGCCCTGCGTTGCAAGCAGTCCGACATCGCGGCCGTCTTTGCACGTGCCATCTGGCATGCCGAGAGTCCGATGGTGCGCACCGCCCCTGCGCCCATGATGATGCTGGCGGGCAGCGTGCGCGAGGCCGGCTACAAGGTCGTGCTGACCGGCGAGGGCGCCGACGAAGTCTTTGGCGGCTACGACCTGTTCAAAGAGGCTCGGGTGCGCCGCTTCATGGCGCGCCTGCCCAGCTCCCGGATGCGCCACCATCTGCTGGACCGTCTCTACCCCTATCTGCGCCATTCGCCCGCGGCCAATCGCGTGATGGCCCACCGTTTTTTCAGTGAAGGCGCAGAACACCTGGGCCAGCCGCACTTTGCCCATGGGCCGCGCTGGACCACCACGCGGCGCCTCTGGCAATTCTTTACGCCGCAGCTGCGCCAGAGCCTGGCCGGCGTGGACCACCTGGCGGCGATGGCCGAGCACCTGCCTGCCGACATCGGTCAGTGGGCTCCGCTCAACCAGGACCAGTACATCGAAGCGCACACCTTGATGTCAGGCTATCTGCTCAGCTCGCAAGGCGACCGCGTGGCGATGGCCCATTCGATCGAAGGACGCTTTCCTTTCCTGGACCACCGCGTCATCGAGTTCGCCAGCCGCTTGCCGCCACGTTACAAGCTGATGGGCCTGACTGAAAAATACCTGCTCAAGCACTCGATGGCCGGCTTGCTGCCCGAGGCCATCCGCACCCGCACCAAGCAACCCTACCGCGCACCCGACAGTGCCTGTTTCTTTCAGGATGGCCAGCCGGTGGACTACGTGGCTGAGCTGCTCAGCCCGGCTCGCGTGGCCGACGCGGGCTACTTCGATCCCCCTGCTGTGAACAAGCTGTTCGAGAAGTGCCGGGCCGGGCGGGCCATCGGCTTTGGCGACAACATGGCCTTTGTCGGCATCCTCTCGACCATGCTGCTGCACGAGCAGTTCATTCTGGGCAAACCAGTTCACTGACCATGCTGCTGCACCATTTTTTTGATCAAACCGCCACGCGCTTGCCCGCCAAGACGGCCTTGGTGTGTGGTGATCAGCGACACAGTTACTCCGAGTTGGCCGAGCGCGTCGACCAGGCGGCGGCGGCTTTGCAGGCGCGCGGCATCATGCGTGGCGACCGCGTGGCGCTGTTCATGGACAACACGGCCGAACTGGTCGTGAACATGTTTGCCGCGCTCAAGGCTGGTGCGGTGTTCATGCCCATCAGCCCGCTGACCAAACAAGCCAAGCTCCACTACTTGCTGAACGATTCAGGCGCCAGCGCCCTGATCACCCAGGCCTCACTTGCTTCGACAACTCGGCCGGCCCTGACACAGGCCAGCCACGTCCACACGGTCTGGCATGACGGGCGACCCGAAGGTGCGGACGACGGACTGCTGGGACCGGACGCTGCACTGATCGATCAGGATTTGGCCTGCCTCATCTACACCTCGGGCACGACCGGTGAGCCCAAGGGCGTGATGCTTAGCCACCTCAACATGGTGTCGGCCGCCCGCGCCGTCAACAGCTACCTGGGCTTGCTTGAAAGCGACGTCATCTTGTGTGCCTTGCCGCTGGCCTTTAGCTATGGCATTTACCAGGTGCTGATGGGTTTTGCGGTGGGGGCCACGGTCGTGCTTGAGCGCTCGTTCGCCTTCCCTGTCAAGGTGCTGGAGGTCATGGCGCGTGAGCGTGCGACGGTCTTTCCTGGTGTGCCCACGATTTTCTCAGCCCTTGCAAACGTGCCGACGGCCATCGCCCAGCATGACCTGAGCGCCCTGCGTCTGATCACCAATGCGGGCGCCGCGCTGCCCGAGGCACTGATAGGCAAGATTCGCGGCCTGTTTCCCCAGGCCCAGTTGTTGTCCATGTATGGGATGACCGAGTGCAAGCGCGTGACGTACCTGCCGCATGATCAGTTGGATATTCGTCCTACGAGCGTTGGCAAAGGCATGCCCAACCAAGAGGTGTGGCTGGTCGATGAGGCCGGGCAGCGCCTGCCTCCTGGCAGCACGGGTGAGCTGGTCATCCGCGGCAGCCATGTGATGCGGGGCTACTGGGGCAAGCCGATCGAGACCGCTCAGCGGCTCAGGCCTGGGCCGTTGCCCGGCGAGACCGTGCTGTATTCCGGCGACCTGTTTCGAACCGATGCCGAGGGCTACCTCTACTTTGTGTCCCGCAAGGACGACATCATCAAGAGCCGGGGCGAGAAGGTCAGTCCCCGCGAGGTTGAAAACGCCTTGTACGCCTTGGAGGGCGTGTTCGAAGCCGCCGTGGTCGGCGTGCCCGACGACTTGCTGGGCCAAGCCGTGAAAGCCTTTGTCGTGCCCAAGCCTGGCATCACGCTGAGTGAGCGCGAGGTGATCAAACACTGCCTGGGTTGTCTGGAAAGTTTCATGGCGCCCAAGCACGTTCAATTTGTCGATTCGCTGCCCACCACGGACACCGGAAAGATCCGCAAGGCCGAACTGAACTGAGTCCTCATCCCCTTTTTTCAACCAGACCAAAGCCATCATGTCCACCATCAAAGATCAGGTCCGCCAATACATTGTCGACAACTTCATCATGGGCACGGAGGGCGCGGCTTTCACCGATGCCGACTCGTTCCTGGAGTTGCACCTTGTTGACTCCACCGGTTTTCTGGAGTTGATTTTCTTCATTGAGGACACCTTCGGCGTGAAGGTATCCGATGAAGACATGGTCCCGGAAAACCTCGACAGCCTCAATGCCATTGAGACTTTTGTCACTCGCAAGAAGGCCGCCTGATCATGAAAACGCACCTGACATCCGAGGTCCTGAACCTCGACCATGCCGCCGAGGCCGACCGCATTGGTCGCCACTTGATCGATTCCCTGTACCAGCTCCACAGGCGCGGCGTGGTGCTGGGCTTGTCCGGCGGCATCGACAGTTCGGTGTGTGCCGCGCTGGCCGTGCGTGCCTTGGGGCCCAAGAAGGTGTTCGGCCTGTTGATGCCCGAACGCGACTCCAGCGCCGGCAGTGCGGACAAGGGTCGCCTGGTGGCCGAGCAACTGGGCATCAACTACCAGGTGGAGAACATCGGCCCCACTGTCGAGGCCATTGGCTGCTACCGCTGGCGCGACGAGGCCATGCGCGCGGTTTTTCCTGGCTACAACGATCACTGGAAAAGCAAGATCGTCATCGCGGGGGGCATTGAGGGTCGCATCAACTACTTCAAACTCGTCGTGCAATCGCCGGATGGTCAGCTGCACGAGGAGCGACTGCCGTTGCGCGAGTACCTGCAGATCGTGGCGGCCACCAATTACAAGCAACGCATCCGCAAGACGGTGGAGTACTTTCACGCCGACCGCCTGAATTACGCCGTGATCGGAACGCCCAATCGACTCGAATACGACCAGGGGTTCTTCGTCAAGAATGGCGATGGAGCGGCCGACATCAAGCCGATCGCTCATCTGTACAAGACCCAGGTCTATGCCATGGCCCGCTACCTGGGGTTGCCTGAGGAGGTGTGTTCGGCCACGCCCACCACCGACACCTACAGCCTGCAACAAGGCCAGGACGAGTTCTACTTCGCCCTGCCTTACGCGCAGATGGATCTGGCACTGTGGGCCCACAACCACCAACGGCCTGCCGCGGAACTGGCGCAGGCATTGGGCCTGAGCGCGGCGCAGGCGGCGCACCTGTACTCGGACATCAAGGCCATCAAGTTTTTCTATCCGCTAATTTTTGAGAACAGCACC
>JAZJZP010000326.1:4625-14287 GCA_040389805.1 Pseudomonadota bacterium | reverse complement strand
TCGAAGAGCACATCTTCTCGCACCAGCAAGTGGAAATGGTCGAGGCCATTCCAGAGGTGCTCGAATGAGCCAGTCGCACCTGCATGGGTTCAAGGTGGCGGGCATCAGCACCTGCGTGCCACCTCACACCGTCGACAACCTTGAAGCGGGCAAGGATTTCAGTGCCGTTGAAGTCCGCAAGGTGGTCTCCATGGCCGGGGTCCGCTTTCGGCAGGTGGTGAGCCCCGAGGTCACGTCCGTGGACCTGTGCACCGATGCGGCGCAGCGCCTGCTGGATCAACTGGGATGGGCGCCCGAGTCGATCACCGGCCTGATCATGGTGACCCAGTCGCCGGACTATTTCCTGCCCTCGTCCAGCTGCGTCGTGCATGCCCGCCTGGGTCTGGGTGTTCATTGCGCAAGTTTTGATGTGGGGCTGGGTTGTTCGGGCTACCCCTATGGCCTGTACCTGGCCGCCGCCATGCTCCAGGGCGGGGGGCACCAGCGCATCCTGGTGCTGCATGGCGAAACGCCCAGCCGCTTCGTTGATCCGGATGACCATGCCGCCACCTTGCTGTTCAGCGATGCGGGCTCCGCCACGGCACTGGAACACACCGGGCGCGCGCAGGATGAGGCCTGGTTCGGCCTCTACACGGATGGCAGCGGGGTAGACAGCCTCATCATTCGTGGCGGGGCATTTCGCGATCCGACGCCGGTCAATCCGCACGACCTGCGTTTGGCCATGGATGGCGTCAGTGTCTTCAATTTCACGATCAAGCGCGTGCCCGAGATGATCCAGGACACCCTGGCCTATGCACAGCTCGCGGTGCCTGACATCGACGCGTTCATCTTTCACCAGACCAGCCGTTTCATCATCAAGCACTTGGTCAAGAAGTGCGAGTTGCCTGAAGAGCGTGTGCCTTTTATTTTGGAAGACATGGGGAGTTGCGGCGGCCCGTCGGTCCCGCTGACCGTGACGCGGTCCTTGACGAAATCGCCTTCGCCATTGGACAAGAGCAGTGGTTCAGGCCCTGTGCGGCTGATGCTGCTGGGCTACGGGGTTGGACTGTCTTGGGGGGCCGCCATCATGACCTTGGACGAGGGCACGCCGCTGCTGCATCACATTTATCAGGAGTCAAAGGTGTGAGCACGATCACCACTGCCGAGGCCATGGCCATGATGGCCGAGTGTTTCATGGAGCCGCTTGAAAATCTCACGCCCGACTTGTCCCGAGAAAGCGTGGGGGGCTGGGACTCGATGGGATCCATGATGCTGATCGCCGAACTGGATGAGCGCTTCAAACTTGAGTTGAGCGCCAACGAGTCCCGTGCCATGCAACGGGTGGGCGATGTGCTGAACTTTCTGACACGGCACGGCCGGCTGGCGGATTGATCCCCCTGATGAGCGCCAAACCACGTCCATCGCTGGCGCAGACCAGTCGCCTGGTGGCGCGTGCCTTGGGCATGAGCGCGCAGGAGTTGACGCAGGGATTTCGACCCGCCATCTGGGACGATTTGCCGCAACTGCTGTCCTTGCGCGCGCGCGTGCTCGGGGACGTGCTGACCTGGGATGACCGCGCTTACCTGACATGGCGGTATCGCCTGGGTCGAGCGGATCAAGGCGGGGGGGACTGTTGGGTGCTGTGTCGCCATGGCGAACTGTTGGGCATGATCGGGACACAAGATTTGGTGTTGCGGTGCGAGGACCTTGCCTGCAAGACCCTGTCCCTGATGGACATCATGATCGAGCCGGAGCTGGAGGGGGCGGGGCTGGGAGTCTGGCTGAACCTGGCCATCCAGGAGCAAGCAGAGGCCACGCTGGCCATTGGATCCAACCCCAACTCCCTGGGCTTGGTGCGCCGGCTGTTTGAGGTCTTGCCCGACCGGCGCACCTTTGTCCATCCGGTCCGGCTGGGTCATTCGGTGCATAAACGCCTGCCCGTTCCCGGGCTAGCCAACGCCATGGCGTTGGCGGCCGAGCACCTGCTCAGGCTGTTGCGCCGGGGCTTGCTGAGGCCTTGGGCACGCACGGTCCAGGTTCGTCCGCTGGATTTTGATGACGAGGCCATGGCGGCGCTGAACGCGCAAATGGCATCCGGCCCCTTGGTCCATTGCGAGCGCTCGTCCCAGCAGTTCAATTGGCGGGTGGATGGCAACCCCAAAGGGGGCTGTGTTTTCTGGGGTGCCTGGTCCGCAGGCCAGTTGGTCGGCACCTTGGGCGCACGGTCCATGCCCGTGGAGGGGGGGCTCCGAGCCTTGATCGTGATGGATGCGCTGGTGTCCCTACCCGAGGGTCGGTCGGCGCTGCGAGCCCTGTTGTGGGCCGTGCTGGAGCAGGCCTGGCGTGAAAGGGCTGACTTTGTGTCCATGACCTCGTGCCGATACGACCTAGAACAAGAGCTCCACCGCATCGGGTGCCGCCAGCATGTCGATGAGTTCGCAACGATGGGGTGGAACTGCAAGGATGAACAGTTTCGGGCGCTGGTGGGTGCGAGGACCGACTGGACCGTGAGCGAGCTCCACACCGATCGGATCTGACTCACGCGTCGTTGAGATCCGCGTCATCCATCAATGTGGTCCCAAAGGGGGCAAAATTCGAGTGAAAATACATCACCGAGCGCTTCCTCTGTTCGGCCCTTTGGACTTGACAGATAGATAAAAACAGGAAATAAATGAATATAAATCTACGGTCTTTTATAGATGCGTCTCGCTGGCTTGCTGCTTTTTTTGTTGTGGTTGGGCATGTGCGGCATTTGATATTGATCGACTTCAAGGAAGTCGAGGATAAGGCGCTTCTTTATAAAGCGGTATATTTTTTAACTGGGCTTGGCCATGAGGCCGTTGTTGTGTTTTTTGTCATCAGTGGTTTTTTGGTGGGTGGGCTCACGTGGGAGCGTTGGCGAGCACATGGGGTAAAGTTGCAGCCATATTTTTCTGCTCGTGCTAGTCGTATTTATACGGTCCTGGTGCCGGCTTTGCTTGTCGGGCTATTGCTTGATCTGGTTGGGTTGCACTGGTTTAATAAAAGCGAGTTGTATACAAACTCCTTGCAATATCATACTATTTCACTGAATAGCACCATCAGTGCTGCAATGGATTTGCCTACATTCTTTGGTAATTTGTTCATGATGCAGGGTATTCTCACCGGGAATCTTGGGAGCAATGCTCCGCTTTGGAGTCTCGCCAACGAATGGTGGTACTACTGCATTTTTGCCTTGGTGGGAGCTGCGCTGACAGGGGGCGGGGGGGCGAAGAGTTTTTTATGCCATTGCTGCGGGGGTTCTTGGCTATTTGCTTCCTGGCAAGTTAATGCTTTGGGGTCTGGTGTGGTTGCTGGGTCTTGGGGCACACGCCTGGGTTAATTCTCACGTCTGGCGTCCTCATCCAGTATTAGGGATGGGGGTGCTGTTGCTGGCAGTTGCGGTCTCTCGCCTTGGGCATAATGTGGAGAACGTGAGCAATCATGAGTCACTTGTGGTTGAGTTTTCTCGAGATTTCATGCTTGGGGTTGCTTATGTCATTGCTTTGGTTAGTGCTAGTCGAATGGTGGCTGGTGTTCATTTCGAGAAATTGCATCAAAGGCTTGCCGGGTTTTCGTACACCACTTATTTGTGTCATTTTCCATTGATGTTGTTTCTCACCTCGGTTGGGGATCAAGTTTTTGGTCTGCCATTTCAAGTGCAGCCAGGGGTTTATGGGCTATCGTATTTTCTGGGGTTGTCAATAATCTTGTACTTGTGGTGTTACATGCTCTCCACGGTGACTGAAAGTCACACGTTGCATGTAAAAGCCAAGTTGGATTTTTTGATGGGAAAATTCGCTACGCCAAGCAAGGCTCTGCATAAGCAGGTTTCATGAGTTGATCACACCGTTCCTCGCAGCGCCGAGGCCACCATCGGCCACAGCGCTTGGTGCGAGACGCGGAACCAGTCGATGTGGCCGATGGCCTTGAGGCCATGGTTCGCCGGCTTGATGCGCAAGACCTGTGTGTGCGCCGCCGGAAAGGTGCGCAGCAGGTCGGCGACCGTGCCGGGGTTGGCAATGTCGTCGTCTTCGGCGTGCAGCACCGTGATAGGGGTGCGCACATCGGCGTGGAAGTCCTGCTCAGGTCGGCCGCGGGTCGCGTTGGTGGCGTAGCCGCCGGCGGCGCACCACTGGCCCCACTGACGGGCCACGCCTGCCGGCAGGTTCTCGCCCAGGCCCACCGCGGCGGTCGGGCCATAGCCCTTGATCAAAATCCCCAGTGGGATGACTCCGCGCAGCACGGCCCAGGCCGGGATGCCAAAACCGGGTCGCATGGCGCGGAACCAGCCGGTGGAGGCCGACACCCCCACCAGCCGCGCCACGCGCCGGTGGTTGGGCAGCAGGCCGATCATCTGACCGCCGGCGCTGTGCCCCAGCAAGAGCACCTGTTCGGCGCCGGTGCGTTGCAGCAGCCAGTCGAGCGCGGCCACCTGATCTTGTTGACCCCACTCGGCCAGGGTGGCCTGGCTGTCCTTGAGCCGTCCGTGCAGCGACAGGCCGATGCCGCGGTAGTCGAACACCAGCACATCGTGGCCCTGTGCGGCCAGCCAGGTGGCAAAACGCAGGTAGAAGTGCTGGCGGACCCCAGTGGCGGGGCACAGCAACACCGGCAAACCGGGCGTGCCGCCACGGGCTGACAGGAAATGGCCGTGCAGGCGCACGCCGTCGGCGCAGGTGATGTCAATGCGTTCGGCGGCGGCGTCTTTGGGGGTGGGGAGGTCAGTCATGGGGGGGGGCTGTGAGTCTGCTGGTGTCGAGTTGCTGCACATGGGTCAGCCAGCGGGCGACGGTTTGCAACTCGGCGTTGGTGAAGCCGGCGATCAGCTGTTGATTGATGCGCGCCAGGGCGTCGCGCAAAGGGCCCAGTTGGTCGCGGCCCGCTGCTTGCAGCCACACGCGCTGGGTGCGGCCGTCGTTCGGGCAGGACTGGCGGGAGACCCAGTCCAGGGCTTCCATGCGCTGGATCAGGCCGGACACGGCGGACGGGGCCAGGTCCAGCACGCTGGCCAGCTGTCCCATGGTGGCGCCGTCTTCTTTGGACAGCACAAACAGCACGCCACTTTGCGCGGCGGTGGGGGTCGGCACGCCCGCCTGTGCCGCGTGGGCGTGTTGAACGCCGATCCATTGCTGCAGCCGGCGCTGGGCGCTGTTGAGCAGGAAGATGAGTCTGGGTGGACGTTTGAGCATGGTGTTTTGTTATTTCGCATGCGAAGTATATGACTTCGTGTGAAACATGGCTATTGCCGCCTATCCATGCCGTCGGCTGAAGATTTCTGTTTCAATGACCGGCGGTCAGCGGCGAGGGTTTCTCGAACCACTTGAGCTGCAAAAGACGACCTACGCCGGAGGCTGGAAATGAATTTTGGCGTTGATGCCAGCACTGGCGCATTGCTTGCGGCCAGTGGTTTTCTGTTGATTCTGTCGATCAGCTTCTTTGTAGGCGCTCGCCTGCGGCCATTCTGGGGGCTGCGGTGGTTCGGTGCGGCGATGGCGCTGACACTGCTGCGCGCGGTCGCGACCTCCTTGCCCGTGGGTGCTCAACCCTGGTGGCCGACTGTGAATCTGCTGCTGGCCGCCTTGATCCTGTCGACGCTTTATGTGGGTCTGCGGTCCTACATCGACAAGCCCGTGGGGGTGCCTGCGGCCTGGTTGGCCGCAGGCGTGCTCGTGTGGTTCGCCCTTCGGGCCGGGTTTCAAATGGTCGGCATGGGGGTCATGGCGGGGCCGTGGACGTCGAGCGTCCTGTTCGCTTATTTCGCTGTCCTGGCCGCCAGACGGATGCGCTCCTTCTCGGGTGGGGCCTATTCGTTGGTGGCCTTTGTCTTCATCTTCCACCCGGTGTTCGTGCTCGGGATCGGGGGAGTCCTCTTCGGTGCCGAACTGGAGCGGCTGCGCGCCTGGGCCGTGGTGGGCTACGCCATCATCGGATTGGGCCTGCTCATGGCGGCCATGGGGCGGCTGCGCATCGAACTGGAGCAGGAAGTGACACGTCGCTGCCAGGCAGAAACCTTGCTGCGCGAAGCCAACGCATTCCTGGAGGTTCGGGTGAAAGATCGGACCGCCGAGCTCGAAGACCTCGTCAGCGGTCTGGAGTCCTTCAATCGCATGGTGTCGCACGATTTGAGTGGCCCCCTGGGTGGGGTGCGTGGCATTGCGGAGCTCGGCACCAAGAGTCTGCAGGCGGGAGATTACCCCCGCGTTCAGCGCTACCTGGACGTCATTCAGCTAGAGACTGATCGACTGGGACAGCTGGTCAGTCAACTTCTTTTTCTGGCCAAGGTGGCGCACACCCCGCTGGAACGACACGAGACAGAGCTCGGTGCTGTGCTCACTCGTGCCCTCGACACCTTGCGATTGAGCCAGGGTGCGCAATCGGTCGCTTGTGTGACGTCGGCAGGTCTTCCGAAAGCGATGGTGGACCCCGTGTTGTTGCAGCAAGTGTTTGTGAATTTGGTGGGGAACGCCATCAAGTTTGCGGGTGCCAAGGGGCATCCCGAGGTGCATGTCCAATCAGACAGCGCGTCTGGGGACATCGTGGTCGAGGTGCGTGATAACGGACCGGGCTTCCTGCCCGAAAGAGCGAAGGATCTCTTTCAGCCCTTCACGCGGCTCCATGGATCGGCGGTCGAAGGCCATGGGATTGGTCTGACGATTGTTCGCCGCATCATCGAGCGGCACGGAGGGACGGTCTGGGCGGAAGGGCGTCCTGGTGCGGGGGCCAGACTGCCTGCTTGACGTGCGGACAACACAAAGGCCCCGAAGGGCCTTTGTGTGAGGGATGACGCGGGCGTGCCGATCAGTGACGGAAGTGACGCGTGCCGGTGAAGACCATCGCAATGCCACGCTCATCAGCCGCAGCGATCACCTCGTCGTCGCGCATGCTGCCACCGGGATGGATCACGCAGGTCGCGCCCGCATCCACCACCACATCCAAGCCGTCGCGGAACGGGAAGAAGGCGTCCGACGCCACGGCGGTCCCTTGCAGAGACAAGCCAGCATGGCCGGCCTTGATCGAGGCAATGCGGGCCGAGTCCAGGCGGCTCATCTGGCCGGCGCCCACGCCCATGGTCATGCCGTCCTTGCAGAACACGATGGTGTTGCTCTTGACGAAGCGGGCCACGGTCCAGGCAAACAGCATGTCCTT
This sequence comes from Pseudomonadota bacterium, assembly GCA_040389805.1. GTDB lineage: Bacteria > Pseudomonadota > Gammaproteobacteria > Burkholderiales > Burkholderiaceae_C > Aquabacterium. The sequence continues at coordinate 7,141 of JAZJZP010000326.1, read as the reverse complement.
CATCTGCTGCTCGGTGGGCTGTACCTTGGACACCACCTTGATGTCCCCCACGATGTCGATGTTGTCGGCCGATTGCAGCAGCATGCCGCCGCCCACGCGCTTGAAGTCCAGCGCGTTGCTCAGCTTGCTGATCGGCACTTCCAGCAGACGCACGTTTGGCTTGGCCGCGTAAGCAGCACGCGCACCTGGCAGGATGGCGGGCGCCATGGCCACTTCAACGAACTGCTTGTTGGCGTTGATTGCCTCGACCACGTCGGCATCGATCGGGCGGTTGAAGGCCATGATGCCGCCAAATGCGCTGGTCGGGTCGGTTGCCAGGGCCTTTTGATAGGCCTCCAGCGGGGTCGCACCCACGGCCACGCCGCAGGGGTTGGCGTGCTTGACGATCACGCAGGCGGGCTGGTCGAACGCTTTGACGCATTCCCACGCGGCATCGGCGTCGGCGATGTTATTGAAGCTCAGCTCCTTGCCCTGGACTTGTGTCCACTGCGACAGCGTGCCCTCAGCGGGCTGGGCCTCACGGTAGAAGGCGGCGGACTGGTGCGGGTTCTCGCCGTAACGCATGCCCTGCACCTTGTTGAGTTGCAGGTTGAACACGGCGGGGTAGGCCTCGCGCACGGGCACGGCTTCGGTCTTCAGCTCGCTGCCCGCTTCGAGTGCGGTCAGGTAGTTGGTGATCATGCCGTCGTAGGCGGCGGTGTGGGCAAACACCTTCTTGGCCAGCATGAACTTGGTCGAGCGCTCGATCTTGCCGGCCTTCAGTTCAGACAGCACTTGCGTGTAGTCGACCGGATCAATGATCACGGCCACGTCCTGCCAGTTCTTGGCCGCCGCGCGCAGCATGGTCGGGCCGCCGATGTCGATGTTCTCGATGGCGTTTTCCAGCGTGCAATCAAGCTTGGCCGTGGCTTGCGCAAAGGGGTACAGGTTCACCACCAGGATGTCGATCGTGTTGATGCCGTGCTCTTTGAGCGCCGCCATGTGCTCAGGCAGGTCGCGGCGGGCCAGCAGGCCACCGTGCACGCGCGGGTGCAGCGTCTTGACACGGCCATCCAGCATTTCAGGGAAGCCGGTCACTTCGGAGACTTCGGTCACGGGCAGGCCCTTGTCGGCCAGCAGCTTGGCGGTGCCGCCTGTGGACAGGAGCTTGACGCCTTGGGCGTGCAAGGCTTGGGCCAGTTCAACAATGCCGGTCTTGTCGGACACGGACAGCAGCGCGGTGAGAGATTGACTCATGGTGTGTCTTGAGGTCGGAGGAGGGTGGATGAATCAGGGAGGTGGTGCACGCTCACTTGATGAGCTTGTGCTCCATCAGCTTGCGGCGCAAGGTGTTGCGGTTGATGCCGAGCCATTCGGCCGCGCGCGATTGGTTGCCTTCGGCGCGCAGCATGACCACTTCGAGCATGGGTCGCTCCACGGCGTTGACAACCATGTCGTACACCGCGTGGGGCTCTGCCCCGCGCAGGTCATGGAAGTAGCCCTCCAGGTTGTCTTTGATGCAGTCTTTGAAGCTCCAGCCACCAAGTTCCTCGAATCGTTGATGCAGTCTTGAATGGTCTTTTTACTCATGGGCTTCTAGTTCGCTGTGCAGGCGGCCGCTCCGGCGTCCTGCGATTCGTCATCGACGTGGAGGCTGGCGGCGGCGACCGGCAAGCGGTCGTGGTCCAGGCTCAGACGGTCAAAAAAATCAGTCACGGCCTGGACTTGGGTGGCGCAGTCGTCCAGCGTGTTCATGTGGGCCCGAAAGGCCTCGCCCCCCGGCAAGGCGCGCACGGCCCAGCCGATGTGTTTGCGCGCGGTGCGCACACCCGCGAATTCGCCGTACAGGCCAAAGTGGTCGTCCAGGTGCTCCAGCAACCAGTGTTTGACTTGCGTCGTCAGGGGCGCGGCGCGGTGTTGTCCCGTGGCCAGAAAATGCGCAATGTCGCCAAAAATCCAGGGGCGACCTTGGGCGGCGCGGCCCACCATCAGGGCGTCGGCGCCGGTGTAGGCCAGCACCTCGCGGGCTTTTTCGGGGCTGTGGATGTCGCCGTTGGCCACCACGGGCACTTTCACGGCGGCTTTGACGGCGGCAATCGTGTCGTACTCGGCAAAGCCCTTGTAGCCTTGCTCGCGCGTGCGGCCATGCACCGTCAGCATGGCCACGCCAGCGTTCTCGGCGGCGCGGGCAATCTGCACCGCATTCTTGTGGGACGCCGACCAGCCGGTGCGCATCTTCAGCGTCACCGGCACGCTGCGGGGCGCACAGGCCGCCACGACCGCTTCGACGATCTGCAAGGCCAGGGCCTCGTCCTGCATCAGGGCCGAGCCCGCCCATTGGTTGCACACCTTCTTGGCCGGGCAACCCAGGTTGATGTCGATGATCTGGGCGCCACGGTCGATGTTGTAGGCGGCGGCCTCGGCCATCATGCTGGGCTCGGTGCCGGCAATCTGCACGGCAATCGGCGAGATCTCGCCCTCATGGTTGGCACGGCGCGACGTCTTGAGGGTGTTCCACAGCTCTTTGCGCGAGGTGA
>JAZJZP010000326.1:0-4615 GCA_040389805.1 Pseudomonadota bacterium | reverse complement strand
CGCCCCCAAGCGCTTGCACAGTTGGCGAAACGGGCGGTCGGTCACCCCCGCCATGGGGGCGACAAACAGGCGGTTCGACAGTGAAATGGACCCGATGTGCATGAGGGGAGGGCTGAAAGACGCCGCAGCCCCGATGGCGCGAGGCGCCCGGGGCTGCTTAAAAAAGAGGCAGAGTATAGCGCCGTGGGGCGCTTTTGTGCACCCCGGAAACGCAAATTGGCACGCAATGGACCCCTCCGATCAGCAGGGGCGTAAACAATCTGTCACATGTTTCCTGGATCCTGCGGGTTTTGTCGTTCATTGGAGTTCTCATGCGTTTGACCCGCCTTGCCCACGCCGCCGCCCTGGTGGCCTTGCTGTCTGCGATCGCACCGGCCCACGCCATTGGCACCTTGATTGCCATTGGGTCGCTCTCCAGCAGCAGTGCTGGCGCCGACACGGACCTGTCGGGCCTGAGCGGCACCCTTGAAAACGGCCTGCGTGGCGACCTGCTGGGGGGCATCGGATCAGGCTTGGCCTGGGCGGGTGGCAATGTATTTCTGGCCTTGCCTGACCGCGGCCCCAATGCCACCGTCTACAACCCCTTGGTGGACAACACCTCGTCTTACATCCCGCGCTTTCACGAGGTCACGCTGGCACTGACGGCCTCGGCCTCCGGTGGCTTGCCCTACAACTTGACGCCGACCCTGAGCAAGACCACCTTGCTGTACAGCACCACCGCGCTGAACTACGGCAACGGCAGCGCCGGGACCGGCAGTGTCACCACGGGTGGCATCACCACGGCGTACACCCTGGGCAGCGGTGTGCCAGGCATCAACACGGCCAGCAAAAACTACTTCACCGGGCGCTCTGACGGCTTCGGTGCCGGCCTGTCGACCAATGCCAGCAATGCCCGCCTGGACCCCGAAGCCATCCGCGTCTCCAAAGACGGCAAGAGCGTGTTCGTGTCCGACGAATACGGCCCCTACGTCTACCAATTTGACCGCAGCACTGGCGAGCGTCTTCACACGTACACACTGCCGGGCACGTTCGCCATCAGCAACCTCAGTGCGGTGGGCGCCACCGAAATCAGCACCAATGCCACCAACGGTCGCATCACCAACAAGGGCATGGAAGGCCTGGCCATCAGCCCGGATGGCAAGACCTTGATTGGCTTCATGCAAAGCCCGCTGGCCCAAGATGGCGGTGATGGTGGCCGCGCCAACCGCATCGTGACCATTGATGTGGCCACGGGTGCGACCAAGCAGTACGCCTACGACAACAAGATCGGCAGCAAGAACTACAACAGCAGCGAGATCCTGGCGCTCAATGACCACCAATTCATCGTGCTGGAGCGTGACGGCAAAGGCCTGGGCGATGGCAGCGCGGCCGTGGTCAAGCAATTGTTTTCGGTGGACCTGAGCGGTGCCCAGGACGTCAGCGGCCTGAGTGGGGAGGCCGCCTTGCTGGCCAAGGCGCCTGCCAAGACCTTGTTCCTGGACATCGCCGCGGCACTGAAGGCCTATGGCTATGCCAGCACCGACATCCCCGCCAAGCTGGAAGGCCTGGCCTGGGGCGAAGACCGTGTCGAAGGGGGCATCACCAAGCACACCCTCATCATCGCCAATGACAACGACTTCATTGGCGCGGTGGCCGGGACCAATAAGTTCTTTGCCTTCTCGGTGACGGATGCTGAGTTGACTGCCAATGGCCTGTCCTTCACCCAGCAATCCATCTCGGCCGTGCCCGAGGCTCAGTCCTACCTGCTGGCCTTGGCGGGCTTGGCGTTTGTCGGGATGATGGCCCGCCGCCGCGCTTGATTTGACGAATGAGGCCCACCGGGTCTTGAAAACCCCCTGACAATCCAGGCCATGGAAGCTTGGATGGTGGCGGGGGTCTCCGCATTTTTGGCGTGGTTTGCGTTGCCCCAGGTGGGCTTGGGCGCGGTGTTTGTGGTGGCCTTCATATCGGCCACCATGCTGCCCATGGGCTCCGAGCCGGTGGTGTTTGCCTTGGTCAAACTCAACCCTGCGATGTTCTGGCCGGCCATCGGCGTGGCCACCTTGGGCAACACCTTGGGCGGGGCGCTGACCTGGTGGATGGGCTGGGCCGCGCGCCAGGGTGCCGATAAGGTGAGCCAACGCCAAGGGCGTCTAGAGGCCAGGGCCTTGCGGTGGTTGCACCGCTATGGGGCCAAAGCCTGTTTGCTGTCGTGGTTGCCGTTCGTCGGTGATCCGCTGTGCGCTGTGGCGGGCTGGCTCAAATTGCCTTTTTGGCCTTGTGTGGTCTACATGGGCCTGGGTAAGTTGGCGCGTTACATCAGCATGACGCTTTTTCTCGTCTGGCTGGTCTGAAAATCCCACATGGCGAGATGGTTTGCCATCACATAAACATGGGATGCATTCCGTAACAAAGTTGTTGCGAGTCCGCAGGTGTTTTGAGCATTGCTCCACTAAACTTTGCCCAAGCGCACTGAAAAACGTCATTTAAAAACGACGTGTGCGCCAGAGTTGACGCTGTCATCTATAGCTCAGTCCAGGGAGGACTGGTTCTAGTAAAAGCCCCGATGGTCGCCATCGGGGCTTTTTTCTTATTTTTTCTCGAGGCTGGTGATGGTGAATTGACCACTCACTTTGTCCGCCGAGAACTTCACCTTGTCGCCTACCTGCACGGTCTTGAGCCAGTCGGGATTGGCCACGCGAAAGGCCATTTGCATGGCGGGCAGGTCGAGGTTTTTGATCTCGCCGTGCTTGATGGTGATCTTGCCTGCCTCTGCGTCAATTTTTTTGACTTCGCCATCTACCGGCTGCGCCAGGGCGGACACGGCCACGCCCAGACTGAGTACCAAACCAACCACGCGGGCGAACATTGATTTCTTCACTTTAAGCTCCTTGGTGCAACACCTCGTCGCCCAGTATGGCCCGAAGGGGGCATGAGGCCACGGTCAACGTGCTTCTCTTACACGCTTACACGCGCGACAGGGTGCTCAGGTTGACACCAAAAAGGCTTCATCCACAGGAAATTCTCCGCAAGGCTCGGTGTTTCCCTAAAATGGACGTTTTGCTTTTCTCAACTGCGCGCCGCCATGACCGCCTTGCCCACTGAAGTTTCCGACACCTTTGCCAATATTTCGCCCCGTGACAAGGCCGAAATTCTCGCCCAGGCGCTGCCCTACATCCGCAAATTCCACGGCAAAACCATCGTCATCAAGTACGGTGGCAATGCCATGACCGATCCGGCCCTGCAGGCCGACTTCGCCGAAGACGTGGTGCTGCTCAAGCTGGTGGGCCTCAACCCGGTCGTGGTGCACGGTGGTGGCCCCCAGATCGATGACGCGCTCAACAAGATCGGCAAAAAAGGCCAGTTCGTGCAAGGCATGCGCGTCACCGACGAAGAAACCATGGAAGTGGTCGAGTGGGTGCTGGCCGGTGAGGTGCAGCAAGACATCGTGGGCCTGATCAACCATGCAGGCGGCAAAGCCGTGGGCCTGACCGGGCGTGATGGCGGTTTGATCCGCGCACGCAAGCTGCGTCTGGTGGACCGCGACGACCCGAGCAAAGAGCACGACGTGGGCCATGTGGGCGACATCGTCGGCATCGACCCCAGCGTGGTCAAGGCCTTGCAAGACGACCAGTTCATCCCTGTCATCAGCCCCATCGGTTTTGGCGATGACAACGAGAGCTACAACATCAACGCCGACGTGGTCGCCGGCAAGCTGGCCGAAGTGCTCAAGGCTGAAAAGCTGGTGCTGCTGACCAACACGCCCGGCGTGCTCAACAAGCAAGGCGAGCTGATGACCGACCTGTCGGCCCGTGAGATCGACGAGTTGTTTGCCGATGGCACCATCTCGGGCGGCATGCTGCCCAAGATCTCGTCGGCGCTGGATGCCGCCAAGAGTGGTGTGCATGCCGTGCACATCATCGACGGGCGCGTACCCCATGCCTTGCTGCTGGAGATTTTGACCGAGCAGGCCTTTGGCACGATGATTCGCTCACATTGAGCCCCCAGGCTTGCCGCTTTGCGGCCTCGCCACCCCCCAAGGGGGCTAGGTCGGCCTTGGGGCGGCCCGGCGGCCTGCACCTATGAAACCCATCTGGCTGTTCGACCTTGACAACACCCTGCACGACGCGTCCAGCGCCGTGTTCGGGCGCCTCAATGGGTCGATGACCGACTACATCGAGCAGCACCTGGGTTTACCGCGCGAGCAGGCCGATCACCTGCGCCTGCATTACTGGCGCCGCTATGGCGCCACCTTGCTGGGCCTTGAAAAGCACCATGGCATCCGGGCGGCGCACTTTCTGGCGCACACCCACCAGTTGCCGGGCCTGGAGGGTGACCTGCACATCCCGGCGCGTGACCGCGCGGCGCTTCAGCGCCTGCCGGGCCGCAAATTCATCCTGACCAACGCGCCGGCGGACTACGCCAAACGGGTGTTGAGCTCCCTGGACTTGGCGGGCTGCTTTGAGGCTGTCATCTCCATCGAAGGCATGCGCGTGTTTGGCGATCTGCGCCCCAAGCCGGACGCCCGCATGTTGCGGGTGGTGTTGGCGCGCCACCGGTTGCCCGCCCACCGCTGTGTCTTGGTCGAAGACACCTTGGCCAACCTCAAAACCGCCCGGGCGACGCACCTGCGCAC
>JAZJZP010000325.1:0-2328 GCA_040389805.1 Pseudomonadota bacterium | reverse complement strand
GCACATCCCAGCCCTGGACATCGCCCAAGCCGTAGGCAAAAAAGCTCAAGGGCCGTTGGGCCGCGATGGCCGGATCGTGCTGACGCACGGCCCCCGCCGCCGCATTGCGCGGGTTGACGAAGGTCTTGTCACCCCGCTCGCGCTGGCGTTCGTTGAGTTGCTCAAAATCGTCGCGGCGCATATAGACCTCGCCACGCACCTCTAACACAGCAGGCTCAGCACCCTTCAAACGCAGGGGAATTTGGCCGATCGTGCGGATGTTCTGGGTGACGTCTTCGCCCACTTCGCCATCGCCCCGGGTGGCCGCGCAGACCAGCACGCCATGCTCGTAGCGCAGATTGATGGCCAGGCCGTCAAACTTCAGCTCGGCGGCATATTCAACGGGAGGATCAGACTCTTGCAAACCCAGTTCGCGGCGAACACGGGCGTCAAAGGCCACCGCGCCCGAGGCCTCTGTGTCGGTCTCGGTGCGGATCGACAGCATGGGCACCGCATGGCGCACCGAGGCCAGTTCATCCAGCACCTGACCCAGCACGCGTTGGGTTGGCGAGTCGGCGGTGCGCAACTCGGGATGGGCCTCTTCGAGCGCTTGCAGCTCACTGAACAGGCGGTCGTATTCGGCGTCAGGGATCTCTGGCGCGTCCAGCGTGTAATACAGGTGCGCGTGGTGCTGCAATTGCGCGCGTAATTGCTGAGCCCGCAGGACGGCGTCGACCGGCACTGCGTTGGCGGCGCCACCAAACAAGTCCTCTTGCGACATGACTGACTCCGTCGGTCAGCTGAACAAGCGCCGAGCGGCGGCCGAACCTGCCGCCAGATCCCGCGCAGACAGGGCCTCGTACAAGCGCTGCAATTCACCATCAATAGACGCAAACGCGGCGGGCGAGAACGGCTGCCCTTGGTCATCGGCCATCAAGGCATCCAGCCCCAGGGACAGTGCCTCGCCGGCCGCACACCAGGCCTTGAAGGGCGCGAGCTCCGCCGCGGTCTGGGGCACGTCAAACGAGAGAATGAGTTCGCGCAGCGTGGCTTGCTCATCTTCTTCGGCAAACGCGGCCTTGGCATCAAAACTCAAAGTGAGGATGGGCGGTGCGCCCTCTTCGCTGCCAGGCAGCACAAAACGCCCCGGCAAAGCGCCCGGCATAAAGCCATGCCGACCCGCTTGCTGCTGAACGTAACCCAAGGACCACGCACTGCCGCGAGCCAGCAGGCGCAAGGCCAATTGGGCATCGTGATCGCTGGCAAAGTGGTCCAGCTCTCTGGCCCTGGCGACCACATCGAGCATGTCAGGGAACTCCGCGGCAGCCCCGATGGCGTCGGCAAAGGCCTGGATTTTTTGAACAAACTCGGAGTACTCGATCTCGTTCAAGCCCCCGGTTCGGTTGGCCAGCAAGACCCCGGCCTGGAATTCGCTGTAGATCACACCCAGTTGCGGCTGCTCCCACTCGCCGCAGTCGGTGCGCAGTCCTTCAATCATGAAGGGCTTGCCACCCGCACGACGTGTGGCAGGCACATGGGCCAGGGCATGGTCGCCGCTCATCTGGTGTTCGACACTCAAGGTGGCGATGGCGTCGATCAAGGCATCCAGCCTGGGCTGATTGCGCTTGACGGGCGGCAAGGTGATCGGGGATGTCGGACCAAAATCACCGGGCACCGTGTCGCCCAGTTCGGTGGGCACGGTGTCGGCATCCGAGCGATCAATGGTGCCTGTGCCCATGGGCTCCAGTGCAGCACGCTTGGGTTGACGAGCCGCAACCTTGCTGGCGGTCCAGGCGCCATGGGCCACCACCGCCGCCAACACCAGGCCACCCAACAGGGCGAGATACAGGGTCAAAGAATTGCTCATGAAAATGATCTACAGGAGAGTCGCTCAGGCAGCCTTGGCCATTGAAAAGGCCGCTTCCATGTCCACGGCCACGATGCGCGACACGCCCTGCTCCTGCATGGTCACCCCGATCAACTGCTCGGCCATTTCCATGGCGATCTTGTTGTGCGAAATGAACAGGAACTGGGTGCCGCTGGACATGCTCTTGACCAAGTTGGCATAACGCTCGGTGTTGGCATCGTCCAGAGGCGCATCGACTTCGTCAAGGAGGCAAAACGGGGCCGGATTGAGCTGAAAAATGGCAAACACCAGGGCGATGGCCGTGAGGGCCTTTTCGCCACCGGAGAGGAGGTGAATACTGCTGTTCTTCTTGCCTGGCGGGTGGGCCATGACTTGCACGCCCGCATCCAAAATTTCGTCGCCGGTCATGACCAGTTTGGCCATGCCGCCACCGAACAAGGTGGGGAACATGCGGCCAAAGTGTTCGTTCACGGTGTTGAAGG
>JAZJZP010000324.1:1407-2236 GCA_040389805.1 Pseudomonadota bacterium | reverse complement strand
GCGAAACCTACGAAGCCGTTGCCGAACGCTTCTCGATCTCCCGGACGGCAGTCGAACGACGGATCAAAGCGATTGCAGTGAAGCTAAGTCAAGTTGCGGACATTGATGGCTTGAATGAAGACGGCGCGGCATTCGTGCGGCGACTGCGTTTACATCGTGATGCCATCATGCTGGCGCTAGCCCACTTCGATCCCAGGCGCATTGCCGGGTCGCAGGTTCTTCGCATCGTATCGCTCGAAGAAATCGCTCTGGCTGGTAGGCGCATCAAGGCACGAAGTGGGCGACCGTGGCATGACCTTGCCCTGTTCTACCTGATTTTTGCCACCGGCGCCCGTCCCCTGGAAATCGCCAGGCTGGAGGTTCGGGACTACCTGAATCCGGATGGAAGTGTGCGTCGTGCCTCTGAGATGCGTGCAGAGGTAGCCATCACGGGGAAGGCGAGACCCCTTTATTTTGTCAGCACACGGCTGGATGAAGCCTTGGGTTTCTATCTGGACGAACGCCTGAAAGACAGGTTTGGCATCGGCGATGCGAAGGCCTATCGCGGTCTGGACCCGGCAAGCCGACTATTCATGTCTGTCACTGGCGACGGATTCAAGATCACACGCTACGGAAATGCTGACCAGCGTCGCTTCCTGTGTCGGCCGATTCTCGAGACTTACAGGAAGCTGTTTCGATATGGCGATCTACGGGGCGTGACAGCGCTTGCCGTTCGGAGGTCGGTAGTCGCACGCCTTTACGAGCGCGGTGCTGATGAGGATGCTGTGGGGCTCATTCTGGGTCTCAGCGAGCGCCGAGCCGTGCGCGAGTTGCTGGCCCGCCCCAAGCC
>JAZJZP010000324.1:0-1397 GCA_040389805.1 Pseudomonadota bacterium | reverse complement strand
CAGCATCACCCGGGTCGGAGGCCACCCCGCAACGGTTTTCGATCAAAGGACGCGTGGTCAATGACAGTGCGCCGACGCTCCAGACGCATTTAACAGAGGTGTACGACACCCCCGAACGTCCACGCTGCCTGTGCGTGCCTGGGGGTGTCGAGATGTATGTGGCACGGCACCGGCAGTTCGTGGTCAAGCGCATGCCCGGCACCGGCAGCAATCACCATCCGTCCTGCCCTTCGTTCGAGCCAGAGCCACAGCAGTCGGGCCTGGGCGAACTGGTAGGCGAAGCGGTGCTGGAACTGGTGCCGGGCCAGATCCAGTTGCGCGTGGACTTTCCATGGACAAGGACCGTGGGGCCCAGCGTGCCCCGAGGTGAACCCCAAGAAGCGGCGGAGGTAGAGGCGCCCAAGCGGCGGATGAGCTTGCGTGCCTTGATGCACTTCTTGTTCGAACGGGCGGGCTTCAACCGATGGAGCCCTGCGATGGAAGGCAAACGCAACCAGGGCGTGCTGCACAAGTACCTGCTTGGCGCTGCCGAGGATGTCATGGTCAAAGGGGTGGCGCTGAGCGAGCGCCTCTATGTGCCCGAAGCCTTCAACGAAGCCACCAAGGCACAGGCAGCGCAGCGTCGCAGGGACAAGCTGGCCGTGTTGCGGCCCCATGAAGGCCAAAGCCCGTTGGCCGTGGTCATTGGTGAATTCAAGACCAGCGAGGCGACCGCGCTCGGTCGGCGCTTGTGGATCAAGCACATGCCCGATGCACCTTTGTTGGTGGCCACGAAAACCTGGGAGCGGATTGAGCGCGTGTTCGCCCCCATGTTCGAGGCACGTGATGCGGACAACGGCTACACCGTGCGTCTGGTCTTGGCCGCGCTGATTCGTGCGCGACGGGAGCACACCTATGAGATTGATGCCGCCAGTTTGATGTTGACCAGCGAGCACTGGATCCCGATTGAGGGTGTCCACGAACTGCCTCTGGTGCATGCCTTGGTGGCGCAACAGCGCCGCTTTGTCAAACCTCTGCGCTACGACGCCAAGAGCGCAGGCCCGTTTCCCAATGCCTTGCTGTTGGACGTGGGGCCGGTCCCCGTGCCTTTGTACGTCCTCAGTGATTTCATGCCACCCAAGGATCGAGTAGAGAAGGAGCGTGCGGCGCGGAAGTCCGGCCTGTCATCATGGCTGTGGTTGAGCAGCGAGGCCATGCCCGGTCTGCCGGAGCGATCGGTGCCGTAGACCGATTGATCGGCTCAACGGTGCAGCAGGGTTTAACGCACACAGGCTCATGAATGAGCGTGCCGGTGGTGGATGTCAGGAAAATGCGCGTGACGATGCGCCAACTTCGCATGTTCATGAGCATGACTGTGCGGTTCTTCGCCGTCCCAATCGAACGCATGCGCGTGTTGG
>JAZJZP010000323.1:16979-20563 GCA_040389805.1 Pseudomonadota bacterium | reverse complement strand
CATGCAGGCGATGCAGTCGCCCAACGGTTCAACGTTGGGCAGCGACCACGGTCTCTGACGCGCTCAGGATTTTTGCGAATTAGCCGAGGAAGGAACTGACTCCGCACCTGAGTCCAGGACCGTGTCGATGACCGTGTCCAGGGGCTCCAGATCATCCAGGGACAAATCCAGGCTGATGCTGGGCATCGCCTCTTGAATGGCCTTGATGGGCCGCGAGGCCATCAAAGGTTCGTCCACCTCATTGCTCAATACGTCTTCGTGCGTGCCGGTGAAATCCTCGGTCAGATTCACGACCAGACGAGCCTCGGACTCCTTCTCGGACAAATCACGAGCGACGGCATACAAGAACAACAATTCGCGGTAGGCGGGCAAATCGAAGGTCTCCACCTCAGCATCAGGTCGAGTCAGAGAGCGCTCCAACACATCCATGGCCTTGCCCGGAGACGACCAGAGCGACTGAATGCGGTCCACCACCCCGGGGTAATCGGGCAGGTTGCGGCCATGCATCAAGTCAGACTCCCACGCGGGTGCATAACCATTGAAGCGCTGATTGAATTCAGCCTGCACCCGTTCGTAGTCGGAGCGCCGACCGAGTCGCTGGTAAATTTCAAGCAACTTCAAGAACGGCAAAGGACTTGCCCCGGTGGTGCTCTGCACATGACTCTCTAGCAGGTCAATGGCGGCGTCATCCTGGCCCAGGACAATGAAGAACTCGGCCTGTTGCTCCAGGTCGATCAACTCTTCAACCGACACCTCACGAGGAGGCTCGCTGCGTTCAGTTCGGACCGGACGCGACGCCGCCGCATCGGCCATGACAAAGGTCGGCAACGGCTCGCTGCTCACGGGCGCAGCGGTAGGTGCCACCTGTTTCACCACAGGCTCCGGCGCCGACGAAGGCGATGGCGCATCCACCGGAGTGACCGGTTTGAAGCCGGCAAAAGTACGGCTGAGCGCATCCTCTGCGGACCTCGGCTCATGGTGATCTGCAGCAACAGGTTCCGCGGTCGATTTCAACCAATCCAGACCCGTGCCTGATTTGCCTCGCCCCTTCATGAGCAAAGCCGCCAGGGCAGCAGCCAGCAACACGACCATGGCACCCAGGCCGTACAGCATGAGCGGGCTGGTCTGCACCGCCTCGGCCCGGCGAACCCGGACCTCCATGTCGGCCACCGCGCGGCGAGCCTTGTCTGCGTCCTGCTGCATCGTGGCCAAGCGCTGTTCGAGCTCCTTCACACGTTGCTGGTCACGGTAGATCTGATCGGGCGATGCATTGAGGATGAGCCACAACGCAGCAGCCGCCGCCCGGCGCTCCAAGACCTCGGCAGAGGGCGACTCGGAAGGGGGCTGGCCTTGCAAACCCGCGCTCATGCGCAGCCCCGGCAAATTCACGATTTCAGCCTCAAGCGGGTCCAGCACGAGTCGCTCGCCAGCAACCTCTTTGGCTTGGCCTTTGGCTCGGCCAGAGGGACCCGGAGCATGCTGGGCCAGGACGGACTCCGGCAAGGTCTTGGCCGCTTGCGCTGCCCGCTTCGCCGACAAGGCAAAACTGGGCGCGCCTTTCAAGGTTTCGGCCCCAGACGCCGCCGCCGCAGTGCTGACGGCTTCGGTCTTGTCCCGGCGTTTGGATTTGGATTTGGGGCGTGCAGCCACTTCGTCAATCGGTGCCGCCACAATGGTCGAGTCACCGGTTTCGATGCTGTAGCCACCCAAGGAGACACGGCCCGGTTTGGCAGAGTAGCTCGCTGGCGCGTTCTCTGACGGACTTTGCACCACGGGCATGGCCATGTTGGGCGGGTCGGCAAACGCCACGAACTTGCGGGTGATTTTGGAACCGCAACCCGCGGCAAGGTAGATCGTGATCACGGGTTCATCAACGACCTTGCGGGTCGTCACCCGGATGACGCGATCACCCGCCGAATCCAAAGCGGGCATCAACACCGCCTGGATATCCACGCTGGGCAGTTTGTCGTCGCCGAAATAAACATCGGCGGCCAGACATTCGTTACTCACGTCATCGCCCGCCTCCAAATGAATGGGGACGGACACACTCAATTTTTCGCCCAAAATGGCGCGGCTGCTTGGTCGGCCATAACCCAAAGAATGGGCGGCCCCTGACATTGCCAAAAGCGCCATACCGGTTAGAACCGCGGCCAATACTCTGTCGAAATTATTCATGTTGGTACATGCTAGGCCCATTTTTTCACTCTAGCATGAAGCTCGTTACTTCCAGCTTGAGGGAAGCACCGTAACTCCCTGCCAGATCGTTACCTATTACCCACACTGCATGAGCACTGAACTGCAAACTGAACGCCTTGGTTCCACCCAAATCATGACCCTGTCGGGCCCGGCCACACGCAATGCGCTGTCGCCCCAGGTTTATGCGGCGGGCATTGAGACGCTGAACATGGCCGAGTCCGACGAGGATGTGAAGGCGGTGATCCTCACGGGCGCCAGCGGCCATTTTTGTGGTGGCGGCGATTTGCAACGCCTGGCACACAACCGCCAGCACGACCTGCCCCAGCAGGCCGCTAACCTGGATGCGTTTCACCAATGGATTGAAGCGCTGCGCAGCTTTCCAAAACCGGTCATCGCCGCCGTGGAAGGCGTCGCGGCAGGCGCCGGCTTGTCATTGATGCTGGCGTGTGACCTGGTCATCGCCGCAGAAAATGCCCGCTTTGTCACGGCGTACAGCCAAGTCGGTTTGTCTCCCGATGGTGGCGCTTCGTGGCACTTGGCACGGGCATTGGGCCGTGGCAACGCCCTTCAATGGCTGTGGCAAGACACCCCCATCACCGCGCAAGAGTTGCAGCAACGCGGCTTGGTACAACAGGTGGTCTCCGCAGGGACGGCATTGAGCTGCGCACTGACACTGGCCGAGCAGTTGTCCAAAGTCCCCAACGGCGTGCTCAGCAGCGTCAAAGAACTGGTCAACGACGCATCCGCGCAATCCTTGCGTCAGCAGCTTGATGCTGAAAAACAGCATTTCATCGTCAATCTCAGCCGGGCAGAGGCAGGCGTGGCCATCGAGCGCTTTCTCAGCCAGCAGCCACGCTGAAAACTCAGCTTGACATGCTCAAGGCCGCCGCACGCAAACTGCGCGTGGCCTGTGAGCACACCAACCCCACCGCCTTGAGTTGGGCGAGTTCGAGCGGCTGGCCCGGCATGCGAATCGTCAGGCGGCCCCGATTGATGGTCAGCACCATCTGCAAAGAATCCGTCCACCAACTGGACGCGGCATCTTCCAGCACCGCCAACAGCGAGTCATCCAGCCATTGACGCGCCACCACCTCGGCATTGGAGAGGATGACAAAGCGTTTTGACAAGACCGGAGGGTCCGTCAGCACGACCCTGGGATGCATGGGCAACCAACGCATTTCGTCCGGCAAGGTGTTGTCCACCTGGGTCTGCATCGCATTGGTGAAGCTGGTAAAGACCTGCGTTTCAAGGGCATGTGCAAGCACTCGACTGAGCAGCAAAATCTGCACGTCGGGCGCCATTTTGGTTTCGCTGCGAAAGCGCAACTCCTTGCCCTTGATGTAGGAGCGCTGCGATGGCTTCATCCGCATAGCTTCATCGCAAGAAAT
>JAZJZP010000323.1:9745-16969 GCA_040389805.1 Pseudomonadota bacterium | reverse complement strand
CTGCGAAGCGCCCCACTCAACGCGCCAGTTCTCGTCAACGGCATGCACGACATATCCGCCGCCTTCTTTGTCGCGCACGGTTTTATAGGCATACCCTTGTGACTGTGCCCAGGTCGACATGATCGCCCCCTCGTCCTCTGAGGAAGAGCCGATGCCGATTAATCGCTTGATGGATGCAAACATGCCAATGGACGAATCACAAGAAGTGGGATGCGAGGGTCTACCTCGCTGCTAGGCCTATTTTGCATGGGATCGAGCCTCAACGATGGCCATGTTTACACCACCCAACAGTCTGTGACCGCGCATGGCCGCCGTTTCAGGCCCAGTTGGCCTGTCCAGACTCGGCCATCGCCTGTGTGCCGACAACGATCATGCGCACCATCAAGGCGAGTTGCTCGGTGAGCGCCGCATGCTGATCGAGCGGTATATCCAATGCACTGGCCCCCATGGCGAACACCAAGCGGGTGATGGCCTTGGCGGTCAGCGCTGGCTCAAAAAGGCCGGTCTGGTTGGCCTGGGCCAGACGGATCAGATCCAGACGCAACTCTTCTTCAAAGAAGCTCAGTTGCTTTTCGACGGCCTGCTTGTAAGCAGTCGATCCCACGGTGCCTTCACGCAGGAGGATGTGCAACAGTGTGTCGTCTGCATGCAGTTGGTCCATGAAGGCATCCACAGAGCCTCGCACCACACTGTCTTCAGCCGTGGCGCGGTTGCGTGCTTCGCCAATGATCTGGCGCAGCGAACTGCCCGCGCGCTCAATCAAGGCCACCGCCAACTCATCCATGTCGCGGAACTGGCGATAAAAACTGTTCGGTGCAATGCCTGCCTCGCGCGCAACCTCGCGCAGGCTCAGCGTCGAGACGCTTCGATTGGGCCCCACCAGCTTGATTGCCGCATCCATGATGTCCTGGCGCGAAATAACGGCCTTGCGCCCCACGCCTGCGGCTTCGTCGGGCTTGTGGGCGGTGATCTGATCAGAGGTGTTCAAGGAGGTCTGGCCGTTTAACGTAACAATTGCTCATCATAGCGGGGCAGCATTAGTGTACATCCGTATATACATGTGATCACCCTACCGTATAATCGCGCTATTTACGGTGTTGGAACGATTTGTGGCTGTCCCTTCTCAAGGCTCATTGAGCCGATTGATCACTCCCTTGATCGACCCGGCTGTCTTTGACTTCTGGGTCAGTTACCTGAATCCGGCCTGGTCCTGGGATCGGCCTCTGGCCCGCGTGGTGGCGCGCCAACTCCAGGCCAAAGACACCGTGACGCTGGTGCTCAAGCCCAACCGCCATGTCGGAGCGTTTCAACCGGGGCAACACGTCAATGTCAGCGCCGAAGTGAACGGCCGACGCATCACCCGCAGTTACAGCCCCAGTCATGTCCCCAATGGCAAGGGCCGCATTGCCATCACGGTCAAAAAGGTGGATGGTGGTCTGTTCAGCCAGCACCTGTGCCATGACGTTCAGGTGGGCGACGTCTTGGAGTTGGGCCCCGCGTTTGGCGAGATGACCCTGCCTGAGCAACCACAGGGCAAGTGGCTGCTCCTGGCGGCGGGCAGTGGCATCACGCCAATGATCAGCCTGATCCGAGCCCTGGCTGACATGAACATGCCGGTGGACTTGAGTTTGATTTATTGGGCACGCACGCGTGCCGAGTTGTGCTTTGTGCAAGAGCTGCACGCTTTGGCCGCCCGTCACCCTCGTTTTCACCTCCGCCTGGTCTTGACGCGCGAGCCTGAGCGCCTGGTGGACGAAGAGCAAGGCCGCCTCAGCCCGGAGCAGTTGCAATCGTGGGTGGGTGACTTGTCGACCCATCAGGTCTATGCCTGTGGACCCGCGGCGTTTGTGAAGACGGCCCGTGAACTGGCCGCCCCCCATGCCTTGCGCTTTCATGCCGAGGCCTTTTCGCTCCCCGCAGCGCCAGCCACCCCTGAGACGCTCCCCCAGACCGTGCAGGTGGAGTTGCGAGCCAGTGGACGCACCTTGACGCTGCCCACCGGACAATCGCTACTGACCGCCCTGGAAGCCCAAGGCATCAAGCCTGCCTCGGGTTGCCGCATGGGCATTTGCAACACCTGCGCCTGCCACAAGTTGGCCGGCACCACCCAGCACCTGTACACCGGCGATATCGACGCCCAGCCCGCCTCTGCCTTGCGCATTTGCATGAGCAGTGCCTGCAGCGACCTCACGCTTGACCTCTGACCATCCGTACACCGCCATGTCCAACCAATCCTCTCTGAGCCGCACCCTGACGCCTGACGAATTGCAGCGCTTTGGCGCTGAAATCGATGCCCTGCGTACACGCACGGTGGCCGACCTCGGTGAACGTGACGCGCGCTACATCCGCCGGGTGATCAAAGCCGTGCGCTGGATGGAGATGCTGGGGCGTGCCCTGCTGATGGCGGGGCTCTTTCCGCCAGCCTGGATCCTGGGCACGCTGTTGCTGGGCTTGTCCAAGATTGTCGAGAACATGGAGGTTGCTCACAACATCATCCATGGTCAGTACGATTGGATGAACGACCCCCACATCAACGGAAAGACCTATGAATGGGACATCGTCGGCACGTCTGAGAGTTGGCGAAACACCCACAATTTTCGCCACCACACCTACACCAATGTGCATGGCATGGACGACGACATCGGCTATGGCCTGTTGCGCATATTTCCTGAGCAAAAGTGGCGCCCGTTCTACCTGTTTCAGCCCTTGATTGCGGTCATCTTTGCCCTTCTTTTTGAGTGGGGCATCGCGATTCAACACCTGCGCATTGGTCGCTGGATTGCAGGCAAAACCAGCAATGCAAAAATGCGCGAAATGATCCGCCCGGTGGGTCGCAAAATCAAGCGCCAGCTCCTCAAGGACTATGTGTTCTTTCCTCTGTTGGCTGGCCCTTTTTACCTGTCGGTGTTGACGGGCAACCTCTGCGCCAATGTGATCCGCAATGTCTGGACCTACACGATTATTTTTTGCGGCCACTTCACCACCAACGCCGAGACCTTCCCGCGCAGCGTGATCAACAATGAATCGCGTGCTCACTGGTACATGCGCCAGGTGCGCGGTTCGTCCAACCTCAAGGGGGGCTGGCTGATCAACATGATGTCGGGCAACCTGAGCTTTCAGATTGAGCACCACCTGTTCCCCGACGTGCCCGCGCGCCGCTACGCTGAGATGGCGCCTGAAGTTCAAGCCATCTGTGCACGCTATGGCCAGAACTACAACACCGGCTCGTTGCCAACCCAGTTTGGCCAGGTGATCTGGCGCATCCTGCGGCACGCGCTGCCCAGCCGTGCTGCCCGGACTCATGCCGAAATGGTGCTGGATCGTTGATTGTTCACGATCCCAGGCGCCGCCCTGGGGTCAACACGCGCCCGTCAGATCCACGGAGCCTGTCACGATGAACGCATTACATATTGTTGCAATTTGCCGCAATGCCCAACATGCAATCCATCAACACAGAGGCCGCCTATGTGGATCCCTGACTGGCTATACCGCATCCTGCCCATCATCTATGCAACCGCGGCCATGGGCTTGCTGATGATCTTTAAACTCAACGGCCCCAGTTTGCTGAGCGTCGGGCTGCTGTTCACCGCAGCCCTCATGACCGCGCTGTGGCGAAGGGCTCCGAGAACCGCCAGTTCAGGCCAAAAGGGACGCCCCCTTGACTTGGGCAAAAACCGGTCGACCCGGTTCTAACTGCATCAAATCACAGGACCGGCGGGTGATCCGGGCCAGCAAGGTTGAGCCTGGCCTTCCCGGCTGACCACGCAATTGAAGTTGCAGCGTGACCGTGTTGAGTCCGTCGTCGCGCAGGTCCACCACCTGCGCGGGCAGGATGTTCAAGATGCTGCTGCCCACCGGCTCACTCAAGGCCACGCTGACATCCCGGGCCATCACGCGCACGCGAACCCGCTGCCCCAGCGGGGCCTGGCTCAAACCCACCCACAAAGGCTGCCCCGACAAGTCCAGGCGACTCAGCCCGTAGTGCGGGTCATGGGCGGCCACCTGGGCCTCTAGCACCGAGGCCGCCTCGTCCAGTTGGCTCAATGACAAGTCCAGCCGCGACATCACCTCCAGCAATGGGCCGCTGGCCTGCACCCGGCCTTGGTCCATCAACACGACGTGGTCGGCCAAGCGAGCGACTTCGTCGAGCGCATGGGTGACGTACACCACCGGCACGCCCGCCTGTTCATGCAGGCGCTCCAGGTAGGGCAAAATTTCAGCCTTGCGTTGCGGATCGAGCGCGCTCAAGGGCTCGTCCATCAACAGCACGCGCGGCTGGGTCAGCAGGGCCTGGGCGATGGCCACACGCTGGCGCTCGCCACCCGAGAGTCGGTCAGGTCGGCGGCTCAGGAGCGGGGCAATGCCCAGCAAGTCGATGCTGTGCGCCATGAGCGCAGGATCTGATTTTGGTGAACGTTGCCAGGCGTAGTTCAAATGGCCCTGCACCGTCAGATGGGCGAACAGGCTGGCTTCTTGAAAGACATAGCCCAGAGCACGCTGGTGCACGGGCTTGAAGCGTTGGCGCTTGAGCGGATGCGCATCGTCTTGCCACACCTCGCCGCACACCACCACGCGCCCTTGCGCGCGCTCCAGTCCGGCCAAGGCACGCAACACCGTGGTCTTGCCACAGCCGGAGGGGCCGAACAACACGGTCACGCCCTGCCCTGGCAGGCGCAAGGCCACGTCCAGCTCAAAGCCGGGGTAGGTCAAGCGCAGGTCGGCTTGGATGTCAGCGGGCACGAATCACCTCCGCGCGCCGCCCATTGAGCAGGTACAGCAGCCACATCACGGCAAAGCCAAATGCCACCATCCCGCCGGCCAGCCAATGCGCCCGGGTGTAGTCGAGCGTCTCCACGTGGTCATACAGGGCCAAGGACAAGACCCGTGTGGCGCCAGGGATGTTGCCGCCGATCATCAAGACCACTCCAAACTCACCCACGGTGTGCGCAAACCCCAGCACGGCGGCCGTCAAAAAGCCCGGACGCGCCAAGGGCAGTGCCACCGTGATGAATCGGTCCCAGGGACTTGCTCGCAAAGTGGCAGCGACCTCCAGCGGACGCGTGCCAATGGCCTCAAAAGCCTGCTGCAAGGGTTGCACCACGAAGGGCAAGGAGTGCAGCACGGACGCGACCACCAGCCCGGCAAAGGTGAAGGGCAACAAGCCCCAGCCCAGCGACTGGGTCAAACGCCCTGCGGGCCCATTCGGCCCCATCCACATCAACAGGTAAAAGCCGATGACGGTGGGCGGCAAGACCAGTGGCAAGGCCACCACCGCCCCCACCATGGTTTTGAGCGGCGAACGGGTGTGCGCCAGCCACCACGCGATGGGGGTTCCCACCAGCAGCAGCACGGCGGTGGTCACCCCCGCGAGCTTGGCGGTCAGCAACAGTGCCTGGAGGTCGTCAGGATTGAAGATCACGGTGCAGTGTTGTAGCCCGAGGCACGAATCAGCGCCCGGGCTTTGTCGCCACGCAGGTAGTGCATCAGGGCCACGGCCGCCGGGTTGCCGTCTCCCTTTTTCAGCAACAACGCATCTTGCTGCAAGGGGCTGTACAGGCTGGCGGGCACCACCCACCATGAGCCCGATGCGGAGGCCCCCTGCCCAACCAATTGAGACCAGGCCACGAAGCCCAGCTCGGCATTGCCCGTGGACACGAACTGGTAGGCCTGCGCGACGCTCTCGCCTTGCACCAGCCTGGGCATCATCGATTCATGCAGCCCCATCGCCTTGAGCACCTCAATGGCGGCCGCCCCATAAGGCGCGACCTTGGGATTGGCCAAGGCCAGGCGCTGGAAAACGCCGCTCTTGAGCACAGCGCCCTGCGCATCGACCAGCCCGGGTTTGGCGCTCCACAACACCAGCTGGCCCCACGCATAGGTGAAGCGCTGGCCTTTGACACCCCAGCCCTCTTGCTCCAGGCGCTTGGGCGTTTCATCATCGGCCGCCAGCAGCACATCAAAGGGGGCCCCCGACGTGATCTGGCTGTAGAACTTGCCGGTGGAGCCCGAGGTAGAGACTGCGGTGTGCCCGGTCTCTGCGGCAAAATCTTTGGCGACCTTGTCGAAGGTCGAGGCAAAGTTGGCGGCCACGGCCACGCGCACCTCCGCCGCCCAGCCCGATCCGCTGATCAGCAGGCTGCCCAAAACGACGCACAGGGGTTTAGAACAAAACATGGTGGGGGTGCTTTGGATTGACGGCTCACTCACCCCGCGCGGCGGCTTCGCGAAGCTTGTCTTTTTTGCTCTTGCGATGGCCTTTGATGCCGCCAGTTGAGTCTGCGACAGGCGCCTCCGTTTCAACCGGCTCAAACCCTGCGATTTGCTCACGCGGCACACGCATCTCTTGGCGCTTTTCAATGAGTCGGAAATGCGCTTCGGTTGCGGCCGTGATGAAACTGACCGCCAAGCCCTGCTCGCCCGCGCGGCCGGTGCGGCCAATGCGGTGCACATAGTCGTCGGCTGAACGCGGCAGGTCGTAGTTCACCACCACGGGCATGCGTGCGATGTCGATGCCGCGCGCGGCCACATCGGTGGCCACCAGCACCTTCACACTGGACTCTTTGAAGGCCGCCAACACTTGCGTGCGCAGGCCTTGGCTCAGTTCGCCATGAAACGGCGCCGCGTCGATGCCTGCGCGGCACAGCTTGTGGGCCAGCAGCTCGGTGCCGTATTTGGTCGCGGCAAAGACGAGGACGCGGCTCCAGTCGTGGGTCTTGATCAGATGGCTCAGCAGCCTGGTGCGCTGCCCCACATCGACCGCAATGGCGCGCTGCTGGATGTCAGGCGCCGTGGCCGGCTCGGCCGCGATCTCGATGCGCGTGGGCTCATGGAGCAACTGCTCCGCCAAGCCTTGCACGGCAGGCGGAAAGGTCGCCGAGAAGAACAGGTGCTGACGATGCGTGGGCAGCAGCGACAAAATGCGCGACAGCTCATCGGCAAAGCCCATGTCCAGCAGGCGATCGGCCTCGTCCAGCACCAGGGTCGACACACCCGACAAGCTCAGGGCGTTGTGCTCGACCAGGTCCAGCAAGCGACCCGGCGTGGCCACGACAATGTCGGCGCCCCCGCGCAAGCCCATCATTTGTGGGTTGATCGACACCCCACCGAAAAAGACCCCGACCTTCAGGGGCTCGGACAGGTACTTGCCCAAAGCACGCACCGATTCGCCCACCTGGGCGGCCAACTCACGCGTGGGCACCAGGATCAGGGCTTGCAGGCGACGCG
>JAZJZP010000323.1:0-9735 GCA_040389805.1 Pseudomonadota bacterium | reverse complement strand
TTCGCGGCAGCCATCGACGCGGCCGGTCGCGCCGGCTGTTTTGGATCTGCTGCAGGATCGGCAAGACAAAAGCCGCCGTTTTGCCCGAGCCGGTCTGCGCACAGCCCAGCACATCGCCCCCCCGCAACGCGGGTGGAAGGGCCTGCGATTGGATGGGCGTGGGGACACGGTAGCCGCGCTCGTCAATGGCACGAACGAGGGCGGGTGACAAACCAAGGGAAGCAAATGACATGAATGGCCCGCGTAGGGATCCGAGAGAGGCAAACAGCGCATTGTGTCAAAAGACTGGCTGAGTGCAAGCCTCGGCGGCTCACGCCATGTCGAAACGCCTCACCCGGCGGGGTTTGAGGTGCACCGTCGCATCGGCCTGCAAGAGCCCGCTGTCGCGCAAGGCAGCGTATTCATTGCGGGGCAATTCGACGTCGACCTCGCCCTGCCCATCGGTGCGGCGGAACTCCAGGCGGGTGTTGGGGCCGACGGTCAAGGTGTGTACCAGGGTCACGGCCAGGCTGCCCTCCTCGGGGTGGGCCAGCACCTGGATCTCGTGCGGACGCACGTAACTCACGTCCTTCGGATCGCCCGTTCCGGTGGACTCGGCCACGGCGCCCGGTGCATGGTCGCGGCCATGGAACAGGTTCACATCGCCCAGGAACTGCAAGACAAAGGGGGTGGCCGGGTGGTCATAGACCTCATCGGGCGCGCCATCTTGTTCGATGCGGCCCTGGTTCATCACGATGATGCGGTCGGCCACTTCCATGGCCTCTTCCTGGTCATGGGTGACGAAGACGCTGGTGATGTGCATCTCGTCGTGCAGACGGCGCAGCCAGCGGCGCAGTTCCTTGCGCACCTTGGCATCCAGGGCACCAAAGGGTTCGTCAAGCAGCAGCACCTTGGGCTCCACCGCCAAGGCACGGGCCAAGGCGATGCGCTGACGCTGCCCACCGGACAACTGATGCGGGTAGCGGTCGGCGATCCAGTCCAGTTGCACCAGCTTGAGCAGTTCGGTCACCTTCTGGGTGATCTGGGCATCGCTGGGCCGGGTGTCCTTGGGGCGCACGCGCAGGCCAAAGGCGACGTTTTCAAAAATCGTCATGTGGCCAAACAGGGCGTAGTGCTGGAACACAAAGCCCACATTGCGATCGCGCACAGGCACATGGGTCGCATCTTCGCCATGGAACAGCACCGAGCCGCTGTCGGGCTGCTCCAGGCCCGCGATGATGCGCAGCAGCGAGGTCTTGCCCGAGCCCGAAGGGCCCAGCAGCGCCACCAGCTCGCCCGAGGGGATGTCCAGGGTCAGGTTGTCACACACGGTGACGTTGCCAAAGCGTTTGACCAGGTTCTTGATTTCAATGCTCATGCGGGAACTCCAACCTCGTTGACTTGGGCCATCTCTTGTTTGACGCGGCGCTCAACGATGAATTTCAATACCAGGGTAACAAGCGCCAATCCAGCCAGTATGGATGCCACGGCAAAGGACGCGGCAAACTGGTACTCGTTGTAGAGGATTTCAATGTGCAGGGGCAAGGTGTTGGTTTGCCCCCGGATGTGACCAGACACCACCGAGACCGCGCCGAACTCGCCCATGGCGCGGGCGTTGCACAAGATGACGCCATAGAGCAAGGCCCACTTGACGTTGGGCAGCGTCACCTTCCAGAAGGTCTGCCAACCCGAGGCACCCAGCACGCGCGCGGCTTCTTCTTGCTCCTGACCTTGCGCCTGCATCAACGGGATCAACTCACGCGCCACAAACGGAAAGGTCACGAAGATGGTGGCCAACACGATGCCCGGCACGGCGAAAATGACGCGCAGGTCATGGTCACGCAGCCATTCACCCCACCAGCCTTGCAGGCCGAACAACAGCACATAGATCAGGCCAGCGATCACCGGCGAGACCGAGAACGGCAGATCAATCAGCGTGAGCAAGAGGCTCTTGCCACGGAAGTCAAACTTGGCGATGGCCCAGGCCGCCGACACGCCGAACACCAAGTTGAGAGGCACCGCGATGATGGCCGCCGTCAGCGTCAGCACGATGGCCGACACGGCATCGGGCTCTGTGATCGCGGCCAGGTAAACCTGCCAGCCTTTCTTGAAGGCTTCGAAGAAGACCGACACCAAGGGGATGAACAGGAACAGTCCCAGAAAGACCAGCGCCAGGCCGATCAGGGAGCGGCGCACCCAGGCGGGCTCGGTGCGGCTGTCGGGGATATTGGGGGGGGATTGCGACATCTCACTTGCCTTGACGTTGACGAGCCCACGCTTGCAAGGCATTGATGGCCAGCAGCATGACAAAGGACATCACCAGCATGACCACCGCGATGGCGGTGGCGCCCTGGTAGTCGTATTGCTCCAGCTTGGTGATGATCAGCAGGGGGGTGATCTCGGAGACCATGGGCATGTTGCCCGCGATGAAGATGATCGAGCCGTACTCCCCCAGCGCACGGGCAAAGGCCAGGGCAAAGCCGGTCAGCAAGGCCGGCGTCAGGATGGGCAGGATCACTCGGGTGAAGGTTTGCCAGCGGGTGGCGCCCAGGGTGGCGGCGGCTTCTTCGAGCTCGCTGGCGAGGTCCTCCAAAATGGGCTGCACCGTGCGCACCACAAAGGGCAAGCCGATGAAGGTCATGGCCACGAAGATCCCCACCGGGGTGAAGGCGACCTTCAGGCCCATCGGCTCCAGCCATTGCCCCAGCCAGCCGTTTTGCGCATACAGGCCGGTCAAGGTGATGCCTGCCACGGCGGTGGGCAGGGCAAAGGGCAAGTCCACAAGCGCATCAATGAACCGACGCCCAAAGAAGTCGTACCGGACCAGCACCCAGGCCACCAGCAGGCCAAACACGGCATTGACCAGGGCGGCCGCCAGCGATGAACCAAAGGTCAACTTGTACGAGGCCACCACCCGCGGCGAGGCCACGGCCTCCCAGAAGGCCGGCCAGGTCATGGTGGCCGTCTTCAAGAAGGTGGCCGACAGGGGCAGCAGCACGATCAGGCTGAGGTACAGCAAGGTCAGGCCCAGCGCCAGGTCAAACCCAGGCAACACGCTGGGTCGGCGCAATAAGGTTTTAGAAAGAATCATGGATCACTTCTTGCCCAGGCCCAGGATCTGGTCGAAGGCCGCACCGTCATTGAAATGCGTCTTTTGCGCCTGTTGCCAGCCGCCGAACACTTCACCCACGGTGAAGGTCTGCACCTTGGGGAACTCTTTAGCGAACTGGGCTTTCGCCTTGTCGGTGCGTGGACGCAGGTGGTGTTTGGCCGCGATGGCCTGGCCCTCGTCCGACCACAGGTATTTCAAATAGGCCTCGGCCTGTTTGCGGGTGTGTTTGCGGTCCACCACTTTGTCCACCACGCTCACGGGGTTCTCGGCCAGCACGGTCCACTTGGGGTAGACCACTTCATAGCCGCCGCCGAACTCGTTGAGGATCAAGGGCACTTCGCTTTCAAAAGTGATCAGCGCATCGCCAATGTTGCGTTGAGCAAAGGTGGTGGTAGCCGCGCGGCCACCGCCATCGAACACGGGCACATGCGCAAAAATCTTGTGCACCAGCGCGCGCGCCTTGACCTCATCGCCGCCCTGCTTGATCACCGATCCCCAGGCCGCCAGGTAGGTATAGCGGCCATTGCCCGACGTCTTGGGGTTGGGAATCACGACAGACACCCCTGGCCGTGCCAGATCATCCCAATCCTTGATGGCTTTGGGATTGCCCTTACGCACCAAAATCACGGTCACCGACGCGGTGGGCGAGCTGTTGTTGGGCAAGCGCTTAGCCCAATCAGCCGGGATCAATTGAGCACGGTCCGCCAGCAGGTCAATGTCATTGGCCTGGTTCATGGTGATCACATCAGCCTCCAGGCCGTCAGCCACGCTGCGCGCCTGTTTGCTCGACCCGCCATGCGACTGGTTCAGGGTCAGGGTCTCACCCGTCGTCTGCTTCCAGTATTTGGCGAAGACGGTGTTGTAGTCCTTGTAGAACTCCCGGGTGACGTCGTAGCTGACGTTCAGCAAAGTGGCGTCAGCCCAGGCCGATCCGGCCAAGGCGGACAGCCCCAGCAAACCAAGGGCAAGGCGGCGAGAGAGTTGGTTCAAAGAAAAACGCATGACAAGATCCTTTTTGATGCGGCAAGCGAATGCTAAAGACGAGCCCTCCCTCGGAGAAGTGAGCTTTTCTCACTTGCTTATGCGAAAAATGATCGGCCCATAAAAATGGGCGACCCCAGCCATCAAGCCGGAGCCGCCCCACTGGTGCCTGAAGACGCCCCGTCCGGTCGCCCCTGACACCTCCCCCACTCACTAGAAACCCTTCAAATTACTTCTTGGTGTAGATCTGATCGAACACACCGCCATCGGCGAAGTGAGTCTTTTGGGCCTTGGTCCAGCCGCCAAACACGTCATCGATGTCGAACAACTTGATCTTGGGGAATTGCTTGGCGTACTTGGCCTGCGCCTTCGGATCGGTCGGACGGTAGTAGTTCTTGCCAGCAATGTCCTGGCCTTCAGCTGAATACAGATAGTCCAGATAGGCCTGAGCCACCTCACGCGTGCCGTGCTTTTCAACGACCTTGTCCACCACCGTCACAGGAGGCTCAGCCAGGATGCTCACGGGCGGATAAACGATGTCGAACTTCTCGGCACCGAACTCCTTGAGGGCCAGATGTGCTTCGTTCTCCCACGCCAGCAGCACGTCGCCTTGACCGCGCTCGGCAAACGTCACGGTCGACCCACGTGCACCCGAGTCCAGCACGGGCACATTGGCAAAGAGCCTCTGCACGAAGTCCTTGGCCTTGGCCTCAGTACCACCGGGTTGCTTCAGGGCAAAGCCGTAGGCGGCCAAGTAGCCCCAACGTGCGCCGCCAGATGTCTTGGGGTTGGCCGTGATCACACCGACGCCGGGTTTGACCAAGTCATCCCAGTTCTTGATGGCCTTGGGGTTGCCCTTGCGCACCAGGAAGATGTAGGTGGAGGTGTAAGGCGAGCTGTTGTGCTTAAGGCGTGATTGCCAGTTTTCAGGCAATTGCTTGGTGGCCGCAATGGCATCAATGTCGTAGGCCAAAGCCAAGGTCACGACATCGGCCTCCAGCCCGTCAATCACGGAGCGGGCCTGTTTACCTGAGCCGCCATGCGATGCCTTGACAGTGACGGTGTCGCCGGTTTTGGCCTTCCAGTACTTAGCGAAGGCTTCGTTGTACTCTTTATAGAGCTCACGGGTCGGGTCATACGACACGTTCAGCAGCGTGATGTCTTTGGCTTGGGCGACCACAGGAACCAAAGAAGCCACACCTGCCACAGCGGTCAGGACCGCCAGGGCAACTGCATTGAAATGTCGACGGGTACGGTGGGATGTTTTCATGGTGGTCAATTCGCGTCTGTGGTGATGAGTAAGTGCATGAATCGTAGAAGCCGATGCTTTGAACAGGAACGAATAAAAGTGGCTTTGCTTATTCAGACTTTGAATACAAGGCCTGCTGACACATCGAGTGCCTTGATCAGCACAAAGGCCAGCACCTCGGTCATGCCACCATTGCGCCAAGTGACGGCATCGCGGCCGTCAAACTTTGCATACCCTTCCTTGATTTTTGAATCGCAAAGATGCGCATGCTCAATGAGCGCTTGCGCCCCAACAGGCACCCTGCCTACGCTGGCAATACCGCTGAGCACTGTGCATTGAAGGGAGTCACTTCATGGGCATCACCGCCGCACCCACCACACATCACCCGCGTCGCCACCAGGCAGGCGCATCGGTGCGTGTCCTCATCATTCCTGGGCTGCACAACAGCGGCCCCGACCACTGGCAAACCTGGCTGCAAACCCAATACCATGACGCGGTGCGCGTCAAACAGCCTCATTGGGATCGCCCTGACCTGGATGGTTGGGCCCAGCAGATTGCCCTCGCCATGGACCGCCATGCCGACCACATCACGTGGGTCGCAGTGGCACACAGCTTTGGTTGCCTGGCCCTGGCACGCTACCTGGACACCCGAACACCCTCCGCGCAAAACCCAGGCGGCATCCGTGCGGCGCTCATGGCGGCCCCTGCGGATCCGGTCAAGTTTGACGTGGCGCAACGCTTGCCCACCCAGGGCTTGGGCATTGACTCGACCGTGATCGGCAGCGAAAACGACCCCTGGATGTCCATGGCTCAGGCGCAGCTTTGGGCACAGCGCTGGGGCGCACGCTTCCTGAACATCGGAGCAGCCGGGCACATCAACCATGAGTCGGGGTTTGGGCCCTGGCCTCTGGCCCGCTTCAAGGTTGACCAATTGATCCGTGACCAACAACGCCAGCGCCGCCTGGAACGCGTCCGCAGTCTTGAACAGCACAGCGCCTTATTTCATTTGCAACGATCTTTATGACTTTATAGGCCTTGAACGAATAAGCAGTGGCGAACAAAATAAGGATTCGTCATAACGAACAAGGTTTTTCCATGAACTTCCAACAATTGCGATCCGTGCGCGAGGCCGTCCGACGTGGGTTCAACCTGACAGAAGTCGCCAATGCATTGCACACCTCGCAGCCCGGCGTGAGCCGCCAGATCCGGGAGTTGGAGGATGAACTGGGGGTGGAGTTGTTCATCCGTTTGGGCAAACGCCTGACGGGCCTGACCCCTCCGGGCGCCCAACTGCTGCCCATCGTGGAGCGCCTGCTCAGCGACGCCGAGAACCTGCGCAACGCCGCGCAGGACTACGCCAGCCAAGACAGTGGGGCCTTGTCCATTGCAGCCACCCACAGCCAGGCCCGCTACGCGCTGCCCTCGGCCGTCAAGGACTTCAGATCGCTGTTTCCACGCGTGACCTTGAGCCTGCACCAGGGCTCACCCCGGCAGGTGGCGGAGATGCTGTTGAGCGGCGAGGCCGACATTGGCATCGCCACCGAAGCCCTGACGCAGTACGACCAACTGGTCACCCTGCCCTGCTACCGCTGGACCCACAGCGTGGTGGTGCCACACGGTCACCCCTTGCTGGATGGCGCGCCCCTGACGCTGGAGCGTTTGAGTCGTTTCCCCATCGTGACCTACGACGCGGGCTACACCGGCCGCGCCCACATTGACGATGCCTTTGCGCAAAGCGGCCTGCATCCGCAAATCGTGCTCACCGCCATGGATGCCGACGTGATCAAGACCTATGCCGAACTGGAGATGGGCGTGGGCATCGTGGCCTCGATCGCGTATGACGCAGATCGCGACCGCAATCTGAGCGCGCTCGATGCGGGGCACCTGTTCGCCGTCAACATGACCCGACTGGCCTTTCGCAAAGGCCACTTTCTGCGCGGCTACGCCTTCAGTTTCATCGAAACGTTTGCACCCAGCCTGACCCAAGACATGGTGGAGCAGGCGCAGCAAAGCCCTCATCCATTTGAAGGAAAATAGCCCCATTGCATTGCTGGTTCTGGAGCCCCCCCTCATGAGTGAGTTCACCCCTGTCGCCGGACTGGTCGGCGGTGCATTGATTGGCATCTCGTCCGTTCTGCTGCTGGGCGGCATCGGTCGACTGGCTGGCATCAGCAACATCGCACACGGCCTGGTCAGCGGCTTGCGTCGACATCTGCCGCGCAGCGAGTGGCTGTGGCGGCTGGTGTTCATGATGGGGATGGTGGTCGGTGCCTGGGCCTACTTCACAATGACCGGCGCGGTTGTGAACCCGCGTGTTCATTACCCACCAGTCTTGCTGATAGCAGGTGGCTTGCTGGTGGGGTACGGCACCTCGCTAGGCAACGGCTGCACCAGTGGCCATGGCGTGTCTGGCCTGGGGCGGCTCTCCGTCCGGTCCTTGGTCGCCACGCTGACCTTCATGGCGGCGGGCGGTTTGACCGTGTTCGTCGTGCGGCACCTGGTCCACCTCTGAAAGGCCGACATCATGATTCAACTATGGGTGAGCCTGATCTCAGGCGTCCTGTTTGGCGTGGGCCTGGCCATCGCGCAGATGACCAATCCATTGAAGGTGCTGGGGTTTCTGGACGTGGCTGGCGAGTGGGACCCCAGCCTGGCCTTCGTCATGGGCGCCGCCGTATTGATCACGGGGACGGCATTCCGATGGGTGTTGAAGCGCCCGGCTCCTTGGTGGGGCCAGCGATTTCACCTGCCGACACTGACCAAGGTGGACCGGCGCCTGGTCACGGGGGCAGCCTTGTTTGGCGTGGGCTGGGGACTGACGGGGTATTGCCCCGGTCCTGCCCTGACCACCTTGCTGTCAGGCAATCAGGAGGCCTGGTGGTTCGTGCCTGCCATGCTGGTCGGCGGTGCATTGCAGAAGTGGCGGCGGACATCCTGAACCCTCCCGGGATGGATCTGATGGCGTGGCCCTTTTTGCAGCTGTAAACTGAGCCACTACCTGCCACCCGATCGGAGCGAGTCATGGCACAAGTGCATGCGAAGTCAGGCCAAGTCGTCAGCGTCTTGCCGCTTGGTGCTCAACTGAGCGAGGCCCGAACGACGGCCCTGCTCAAGTCCGAGCAGCTCGAAATCGTCCGCATCGTTTTGCTCGCTGGCAAGGAAATGCGCGAACACAAATCCCCCGGGGAGATCACTGTTCAGTGCATAGAAGGCCGCATCGAGTTTCGAACGCCTGAGGGGCTGCAAGTGCTGGAAGGCGGGGACTTCATCCACCTCCAGCGCCACGAACCCCATGCCCTGCGTGCCATCGTCGACTCGTCGGCGCTGGTCACCATGTGCATCTGCTGATCAGCGATTGGGCTGAGACGTCAAACCTTGTCAAACCCCGTTGGCGCTGAAGGAGACTTCACATGAATACCCTGACCAAGCTTGCACTGGGGGTGATGGGGCAATTGCGGCCCAAGCCTGTGCTGGGTGATGCGACAAGCACGATCACCTTGCCCGCGCCCGACAAAACCGGCGGCCTGCCACTGATGGAGTCGCTGGCCAAGCGGCGCTCTTCACGCGAGTTCGCCAAAACCGACTTGCCTTTGCCCGTGCTGTCACAACTGCTTTGGGCAGCCAATGGTGTCAATGGGCCTGACGGCTTGCGCACAACGCCCTCCGCCTTGAATTGCCAGGAAATCGAGGTCTACCTCGCCCTGCCCTCCGGCACATATCTGTACGCTCCTGAGACGCATCAACTGAGCCTGGTGGCGGCCAGCGACATCCGGCGCGTGACGGGCTATCAAGACTTTGTGGATGACGCACCGCTCGACCTGGTGTATGTGGCCGACCATTCGCGCATGGGCAGGGTGCCGGTCGATAAGCGCGAGGCCTTCGCCTGCGTGGCGGCAGGGTCCATCACACAGAACGTGTACCTGTTTGCGGCCAGCCAGGGGCTCGCGACGGTGATCCGGGCCTGGATTGATCACAAGGCCATTGCCGATGCCCTGGGGCTGTCACACGATCATCAGGTGTTGTTGTCTCAAACCGTCGGCTATCCGAAGACGGCCCCCTAGAAAAAAGTCTGGCTTGGCTCAATTGCGCGTTGTCAATATCGATCGGATCGTCACCCACTAATTTAGCGAATCGACGCTCCCATCAAGCATGCTCGGTCGAGATGCAGGAGCGATGTCCGCGGTGTTTGGTGCAACGAGCAGGAGTCATTGGCATGAACGAAAATCTGCTGTCTCTCGTCCAGCAAGCCATCGGCGGTGATTTCTCAAAGCTCGCCAGCCAATTTCTCGGTGAATCGCAGGGCGCCACCCAGTCCGCAATGAGCTCACTCTTGCCCGCCGTGCTGGGCAGCATCGCCCACCAAGGTGCAACACCGCAAGGTGCGACGGGGCTGATGTCGCTCATCAACGGCGCC
>JAZJZP010000322.1:1261-4071 GCA_040389805.1 Pseudomonadota bacterium | reverse complement strand
ACCGGCAAAACTGCCGTGGCGATTGATGCCATCATCAATCAAAAGGGTCAAGGCGTCAGCTGTATCTACGTGGCCATCGGTCAGAAGGCTTCGTCGATCAAGAACGTCGTGCGTTCCCTCGAAAACGCTGGCGCGATGGAGTACACCATCGTCGTGGCGGCTTCGGCCTCTGAATCGGCGGCCATGCAGTTTGTGTCGCCCTACTCGGGTTGCGCGATGGGTGAGTACTTCCGCGACCGCGGTCAAGACGCACTGATCGTGTATGACGATCTGTCCAAGCAAGCCGTGGCCTATCGTCAAGTGTCGCTGCTGCTGCGCCGTCCTCCAGGCCGCGAAGCCTTCCCCGGCGATGTGTTCTACATCCACTCGCGTCTGCTGGAGCGTGCCGCTCGTGTGAACGCCGACTATGTCGAAGCCTTCACCAAGGGTGAAGTCAAGGGCAAGACGGGTTCGCTGACGGCTCTGCCCATCATCGAAACGCAAGCCGGTGACGTGTCGGCCTTCGTGCCAACCAACGTGATTTCGATCACCGACGGTCAGATCTTCCTGGAAACCAGCCTGTTCAACGCCGGCATCCGTCCTGCGATCAACGCCGGTATTTCGGTGTCTCGCGTGGGCGGTGCGGCTCAGACCAAGATCATCAAGAGCCTGTCCGGCGGTATCCGTACCGACTTGGCGCAGTACCGCGAGTTGGCTGCGTTCGCGCAGTTCGCTTCTGATCTGGACGAGTCCACCCGCAAACAGCTGGACCGTGGTGCCCGCGTGACCGAGCTGCTCAAGCAAGCTCAGTACGCACCACTGTCGGTGTCCCTGATGGGCGCGAGCTTGTTCGCGGTCAACAAGGGCTTCATGGACAGCATCGACGTCAAGAAGGTTCTGGCCTTCGAGAGCGGCATGCACCAGTTCCTGAAGACCAGCCACGGTGCCTTGCTGCAGAAGATCGAAGCAGCCAAAGCACTGGACAAGGACGCCGAAGCTGAGCTGCATGCAGCCATCGTCGCGTTCAAGAAGACCTTTGCCTAATTAGGAGCACGCTATGGCGTCAGGCAAGGAAATACGCGGCAAGATCAAAAGCGTCGAGAACACCAAGAAGATCACCAAGGCCATGGAAATGGTCGCGGCTTCGAAGATGCGCAAGGCGCAGGATCGCATGCGTGCGGCCCGGCCTTTCGCTGACAAGGTGCGCAACATTGCGGCGAATTTGTCCAAGGCTCATCCCGAGTACATCCATCCCTTCATGATCGCCCATGCTGGCGCCAAGAAGGTGGGGTTGATCGTGGTGACCACGGACAAAGGGCTGTGCGGTGGCATGAACACCAACGTGTTGCGCGGCGTGACCACGAAGCTCAAGGAACTCGAAGCCAAGGGCCAGACCGCACAGGTCGTGGCCATTGGCAACAAGGGTCTGGGTTTTGCCAATCGCATTGGTGCCACCGTGGTGGCTTCGGCCGTTCAACTGGGCGACACGCCTCATCTGGACAAGCTGATTGGGCCCGTCAAAGTGTTGCTGGACGCGTATGCGGCTGGCGAGCTGGAAGCGGTCTTTGTCTGCTACACCCGTTTCATCAACACGATGAAGCAGGAGTCCCTGATTGAGCAGTTGCTGCCGTTGAAGGCGGCCACACTGGCCTCCGAATCCACCCACCAGTGGGACTACTTGTATGAACCGGACCCCAAGGCCGTCATTGACGACCTGCTGGTGCGGTACGTCGAAGCGCTGATCTATCAGGCCGTGGCTGAAAACATGGCGTCCGAGCAATCGGCGCGCATGGTGGCCATGAAGTCTGCGACCGACAACGCTGGCTCCGTGATTGCTGAACTCAAGCTGGTCTATAACAAGACCCGTCAGGCGGCGATCACCAAGGAACTGTCCGAGATCGTTGCCGGTGCGGCTGCGGTTTGACCTCAGATTTTATTGATTGAAGGAACGAAAAATGGCGAACACTCAAGCAGTGGGCAAGATCGTTCAGTGTATCGGCGCCGTGGTGGACGTGGAATTTCCCCGCGACCAGATGCCCAAGGTGTACGACGCCCTGAAGATGGACGGCTCGGCCCTGACCCTCGAAGTGCAACAGCAATTGGGCGACGGCATTGTCCGTACCATTGCGCTGGGCACCTCGGACGGTCTGCGTCGCGGCATGATGGTGAGCAATTCCCACGCTCCCATTACCGTGCCTGTGGGTCCTGCGACCCTGGGTCGCATCATGGACGTGTTGGGCGCGCCCATCGACGAACGTGGCCCTGTGGATCAGACACACACCGCTGCCATTCACCGCAAGGCCCCTGCGTACGACGATCTGTCGCCGTCGCAAGAGCTGCTGGAAACCGGTATCAAGGTGATTGACTTGATCTGCCCGTTCGCCAAGGGCGGCAAGGTCGGTCTGTTCGGTGGCGCCGGTGTCGGCAAGACCGTGAACATGATGGAACTCATCAACAACATCGCCAAGGCTCACGCGGGTCTGTCAGTGTTCGCTGGTGTGGGTGAGCGTACCCGTGAGGGCAACGACTTCTATCACGAAATGGCCGACTCTGGCGTCGTGAACCTGGAGAACCTGGGCGAGTCCAAGGTGGCCATGGTCTACGGTCAGATGAATGAACCCCCAGGCAACCGTCTGCGCGTGGCGCTGACCGGTCTGACGATCGCCGAGTCCTTCCGTGACGAAGGCAAGGATGTGCTGTTCTTCGTGGACAACATCTACCGCTACACACTGGCCGGTACCGAAGTGTCCGCACTGCTGGGTCGCATGCCTTCGGCCGTGGGTTATCAACCGACGCTGGCTGAAGAAATGGGTCGTTTGCAAGAGCGTATT
>JAZJZP010000322.1:0-1251 GCA_040389805.1 Pseudomonadota bacterium | reverse complement strand
GCGTATTACTTCGACAACGAAGGGTTCGATTACGTCGATTCAGGCCGTTTACGTCCCTGCGGATGACTTGACCGACCCATCGCCTGCCACGACGTTTGCTCACTTGGACTCCACCGTGGTGTTGTCTCGTGACATCGCTTCGTTGGGCATTTACCCCGCTGTGGACCCGCTGGACTCGACCTCGCGTCAGCTGGACCCCAATGTAGTGGGCGAAGACCATTACAACGTGGCCCGTGCGGTGCAAGGTACGTTGCAGCGCTACAAGGAACTGCGCGACATCATTGCCATTCTGGGCATGGACGAGCTGGCGCCTGAAGACAAGTTGATCGTGTCTCGCGCACGTAAGATCCAGCGCTTCCTGTCGCAGCCGTTCCACGTGGCTGAAGTGTTCACGGGCTCGCCCGGCAAGTACGTGTCCCTGAAAGAAACCATCCGTGGTTTCAAGGGCATCGTGGCTGGCGATTACGACAGCCTGCCAGAACAAGCGTTCTACATGGTCGGCACCATCGACGAAGCCGTCGAAAAGGCCAAGGGCCTGCAGTAAGCAGAACCGGTCAGGGGCCCGTGTTGGGTGCCTGACCTTCTGTTGACCGCACCCTGCCTGTCGTTGCTTCACTCCACCGAGAAAGCCTGTTATGTCCACCATCCACGTTGACGTTGTTTCGGCTGAAGAGTCCATCTTCTCCGGCGAAGCCACGTTGGTGTCCTTGCCCGGTGAGTCCGGCGAGCTCGGCATCCTTCCCCGTCACACTCCGCTGATCACCCGCATCAAGCCCGGCGCGGTTCGCATCATGCGCGCCGACAACAACGAAGAAGAGTTCGTCTTCGTGGCTGGCGGCCTGCTCGAAGTGCAGCCTGGTTGTGTGACCGTGTTGGCCGATACCGCGATTCGCGGCAAGGACCTCGACGAAGCCAAAGCCACCGAAGCCAAGCGCTTGGCCAAAGAATCCTTGCAAACCGCCAAGGGTGATCTGGACTTGGCCCGTGCTCAAAGCGAACTGCAAATCATGATCGCGCAATTGGCTGCCATCCAGCGCTTGCGCAAGAAGTGATCTAAAACACTGACTCGGTCAGTCTCAAAAGCCCGCAGTGATTGCGGGCTTTTTTCATGGTGGCGTGTTTTTGTACGTGGCCCGAACTTGCAAAGGCGTCATGCCGGTCCAGCGGCGCACGGCGCGGTGAAACGAGCTGGGTTCTGCATAGCCGGCTTGCGCCGCGATCTGGGGCAGGGGCAGGTTGCTCAGGCGCAAT
>JAZJZP010000321.1:0-5249 GCA_040389805.1 Pseudomonadota bacterium | reverse complement strand
TAGCGGCGCCAAGCCCCCTCTAGCAGGCTGCGGAAATACCCAACGCCCGCAGCCTTGCTGCTGACAGGAGTTGCTGTTTTTCGGTAATGCAGGTCGGTGTTGACGCCAAACCACCCCATCCCAAGCCCATTTCGGCTTGATTGGTGGCTGTTTTGATGCTCGGTGGCTTCATCAGGCGACCTCCAGACGGACTTGTCCCAAGGTGTGCATGCGCACGAGGTTGTAGGCAGCCATGGCCATCATGAAGACCTGGTCGACCTTCTTGATACCTCGCACCATCACCTGGCGAATCGGGCCGATGAACTTGGCCCAGCCAAAGCCCTGTTCGATGAGCTTGCGCTTTTGCATCGAGATGCTGTAGCCCTCGGTGGCGGCGATCTCATCGGGCACAGCAGACTTGCGGTTTGATTTGTTCTGCGCCACATGCGGCGTGACCTTCATGTCTTGCAGCGCCTGGATGAACTCGGCTGCGTCAAAGCCCTTGTCGGCGCCCAGGGTCATCTCGCCTTCTGGTTTGACCTGGCGCGCATCGGCAATCATCGCTTTGGCCGCCTCACGCTCAGCGTGACCATAGCGTTGACGATCAGCCCATTGCGGTTCTCCATCAGCGTGTGACCCATGAAGCGCAACTCGCTGGCCGTCTTGCCTTTGCGAAACAGCCTGCTGTCTGGGTCGGTGCTGGACTCATGTGTCTCGTTGCTGCGTGACTTGCCTCGGAAGTCGCCGCCATCGTCGTCATCCTTGCCGTCTTTGCGTACGAAGCTCTTGTGGCTTGCCCAGGCTTGAATCAAGGTGCCGTCCACGCTGAAGTGCTCCTTGGACAGCCACCTCTTTTTGTCAGCCTGCTTGAGCACCTCGTTGAAGAAGGCCACCACGGCATCGTGTTCGATCAAGCGCTCGCGGTTCTTGGTGAACACCGTGGGCACCCACACCGAGTCGTCCATCGACAGGCCAATGAACCAGCGAAACAGCAGGTTGTATTGCGTCTGCTCCATCAACTGACGCTCGGAGCGGATCGAGTACAGCACCTGCAGCAGCATGGCACGCAGCAGCTTCTCTGGCGCGATGCTCGGGCGGCCGCCTTTGATGTCGTCTTCGTACATCTGGGCGAACAGTTCGCCCATCTCGGCCAGTGCCTTGTTGACCATCGTGCGGATGACCCGCAACGGGTGGTTGGCTGGCACGAAGTCATCGAGCTTCTTGATGGTGAACAGGCCTTCGGTGAAGGTGTCGGCGCCGCGCATAGTAGGTGTCGCTTCAGGTCGTGGGGGTGCTACGCTGATAACGCATCATGCCAATGCGGCGTGGACTTGGCCGCTGGGTATTTCCGCAGCCTGCTAAGGATGGTCTGAATAACTCGTTTACGAACAGGTCGGCGAAGTGAAAGCGGCAACAAATGCTCTGGTTGAGCAACTGCCGAGCCAATCCGGTTGCCAAACAGGCATCAAACGGCGACATGGCACTGAAAAATGCCCTGTATCCTGCATTTTGGCGCACTCATGCCGCACCAACCACAGGTTGCTGAGCATGAACAAGGTCTTGAGCTGCGCGGTGTTCTTCTCCAGTTCTCGGTAGCGAACCTTCACATGGCCAAACTGCCTCTTGATGACCCAAAACGGATACTCGCCTTGATGCGCTCAATCTTGTCGGTGATGGCTTGCGCCGAGTCATTCAAGTCCAGCGCCTTGCGCTTGCCCAGCCGTATGGCCACATCCAGTTCACATCGCACTTGGCCTCTGGCCGCTTGTGCGCGCCCTCCCTGATAGCCTGCGTCAGCGAAGGCTCCGTGTCGGTTGACAGGTCGTGCTCTCGTCGGGTAGGCGATCAAGCACTCCATCGAGCTTGGCAAACTCGCGGTAATCGGTATGTCGTGCAGGGCCTCTTCCATCGCCGGATCGCTCAGGCCGAACCACTGCTGCAAGTAATGGATGCGCAGCATCGTCTCGATGGCAAAGGGTGGGCGGCCCATTTTGGACTTGGGCCACTGCGGCTCGACCACGCCGACCAGCTCCGCAGCCGGGTTTTGCAGACCTTCCCTAGACGCACTCTAGATGCCTCAGCAGCTGCTAAGCTGAATAACTGTCGCCACCTATGAAAGAAAACCATATGAATAGCACAAGAATCATCGCAATCTTTTTAATCGTAGCAGGCACGCTTGGGCTGGTATATGGCGGCTTTAGCTATACGAGGAACACAACGGCACTGAAAATTGGACCTCTTGAGGTCGCTGTTCAGGAAAAGGAGTCAGTGAACATCCCCATCTGGCTTGGTGTCGGAGCCATTGTTGCTGGGTGTCTTGTTCTGGTCGTTGGGGGCAAGAAAGGTTAATTTCAGTCATGAGGCACATCGAAAGACACCGAACTCACCGAATCGGATGGCTTCGTGCGGCAGTGCTTGGCGCCAATGACGGCATTGTTTCCACGGCCAGCCTCGTCTTGGGGGTCTCGGCGGCAGGCGCTAGCACTCACAATATCTTGATCACGGGCGTTGCCGGCCTTGTCGCTGGTGCCATGTCTATGGCGGCTGGCGAGTATGTCTCCGTCAGTTCGCAGTCCGATACCGAACGCGCCGATCTGGATCGGGAGCGAAAAGAATTGACTGAGGACCCAGTACACGAGCATGCCGAGCTGATGGCCATCTACGTTAAACGCGGGTTGGATGTGGCGCTGGCCTCCAACGTTGCGACTCAATTAATGAAACGTGATGCCCTGGGCGCACATGCTCGTGATGAGCTGGGGATATCCGATGAATTGTCTGCACGACCCGTGCAAGCTGCCCTGGCCTCAGCTGCGACGTTTGCCGTAGGCGCTGTTCTTCCCCTGCTGATCGTGCTCGTAGCGCCTGTTTCTGCATTGATGTGGGTGGTTTCCGGTAGCTCTCTCTTGTTTCTCGCTTTACTGGGGTCTCTGGCTGCACGCGCTGGCGGCGCGTCCGTGATGACCTCCGCAACACGCGTCACCTTTTGGGGCGCCTTGGCAATGGCGTTGACTGCTGGAGTTGGTGCGCTCTTTGGGGTCGCCGCTTAAACGCCCCGCTCTCCTTGTGGCATCGAACGGTGGCGCTTGGCTGCTTGCGCTTACTCAAATGCCGACATTGGTCGGCGAGCTCCAATGTGCTTGATTGTTTTTGTCATCAGCCAAGGAGACCCGCATGGAGACGATGCTTCACCTGCTCGAAACTTTTAACACCCTGGGTAGCGACGGCCACGCCTACGTCGTGCATGGATATGAACACCTGGCACGACTCGATGCGGTGCCCGATGTGCAAGGCCAATGGGAGCCCACAGGTACTGCCGAGTACCGACTGGCAGATGGCCGCCGCGTTCATCTCGGCGATCACGGTCAAATGACCCTGGCCGACACAGGCGTGACGCTAGAGCGTACCGAACCACGCGCTTGATTCAAGCCGCTTGGCGCGTTCAGCCGATGATTGTGCATAACCCCGTTGTTTAACGCATTAATAAGTGGTGCTGCGTCGTAGAGTCACAGGGCATGAAGTTGCCACAGATTCGGCTCGTCAAGGTATCCCACCAGCTTGGTTTGGCTATGCTGGTATCGGTCTGCGCGCATGCGATGCTGTTGGCTTGGCAGTACCACGAACCTGCCAATCAAAGAAGCCGCCCTCACGGCCAAGAACATCGGCTCACGTTGACTGTAATTGCCCTGAGAGCCCCCTCATCGGTGCCCAGACTGGTCGAGGGACCAATAACGACTGCATCGCCATCGCCTGTCGTGTTGCGCCCGCGCAGCCCTCTGCCCCACCCTGCGTGGCTCAAGCCTCTCTTGTCCAAGCCCCACCCATTGGCGCCCTCACCTACCATCGCACCAGCTGAACCTGCTGAGCAATCGCCTGCACCTACCGCCAGCGCACCGGGTCAGCAGTTTGCCAACTTGTTCGCACCCATCCTGAGCGAGCCCTTGGGCCGAGCACGTTGGATGAGGCGGCGGTCTGAAATGCCGCCGCAGCAGCCGGAACAATCTCGCCAACAAGCACTTCTGGCCTGGAAAACACAGTTTCAGTACCGCCTGGATGGATGGCGCAATGCCAAACTTCGCATCGACGCGATGTTTGATTGTGAGTTTCGTCTCGATTACGATCAAGGACGCGGCAGCGTAACCTGCCTGGACGTGCAAGACACGGCGCAAATCTCGTCGCTTATGCAAGGCCTGTTACGCCCGCTCACGAAAGAGGAGGAGCAGATGATCACAAACTGCCTCCGCCTCTCACCGTCTCAACTTATTGAACAATCTTGCGCATCATCAACGCACTGATCACAATCATGACCAGCCAGTCCAAAGGTTTCACATTGATAGAAATGATGGTGGTCGTGGCCATCATTGCCATTCTGGCGCTCATCGCCATGCCCAGCTATCAAGGCAAAATCATCCGGGATCAGATCATTGAGGGCGCCACTCTGGCCAACGTCGCCAAGACACCGGTGGCGGGCAGTTGGCTCGCCATACATGACTTCCCACTGGACAACGCCGCCGCAGGTCTACCGGTCGCCGACAAAATCGTCAGCAACTTGGTCAGCAGCGTGGCCATCGAAAATGGCGCCATCCACATCACCTTTGGAAACCGGGCCAATGGCCTCATCAAAGGCAAGATTTTGACCCTGCGTCCCGCCGTAGTCGACGACGCTCCGATTGTTCCAGTCAGTTGGGTGTGTGGACATGCCAGCGCTCCTGACAAAATGGCAGCCAAAGGCCTGGATAAAACGGACATTCCGGCAAACTACCTGCCCTTTAACTGCCAAGCTCCGGCCAGCAAGTAGAACTGGCCCATGAAAAAAGGCGACCGAGGTCGCCTTTTGGTGGGTGTCGACTCTTAGTCGAGGCTATTGAACAGTGCCATCAATGACCGCCGCCTTGGGGTTCGCCGGAGTTGGTGCCGTAACGCCCAGCACCGAATCAGGCTGCTCGGTATAGGTCGAGCTGAGATCCAAGGCGCTACCAGACGATGGCAACGTCAAAGTGCTGCAGGTCCCCAGGCTCACTTTAGAGAATCGCAGTTCGCGCTCCAGATATTGCACGAAGTACGGGGTTGATCCTTCGGCCACAGAAGATCCATCCACGATGTCAAACGCTGGCACCCAACGGGTATTTTGGTCACAGTTGGTTGTTTCCGTATTGTCCAACTGCTTAACACAGTGTCCAGGAATACCTTGCAATTCACCAAATCCATTGAACTGCAAACGCATGGTGCTGCCGGAATACTTGGCGACATCATTTGATCGGATGTTGTTGCTG
>JAZJZP010000320.1:0-2518 GCA_040389805.1 Pseudomonadota bacterium | reverse complement strand
CAATAACTGGGGCTGGTCGGTCGAGAGCTACGATCAACGGGGTCATGGCCATTCTGAAGGGCCGCGAGGGGGGCTGGCTCAGCATGACGATTTGCTGCGTGATCTGGGTGCTGTGGTTCAGGTGGTTCGTCATGAAGCCACCACCGGCCCCGTGGTACTGATGGGGCACAGTCTGGGCGGTTTGGTGGTGGGCGGCTATGCGGCGGGCCTGACCGAGTCCAGGGTCGCCTCTTGGTTGTTGCCGGTGGATGGTGTGGTGATGGTGTCGCCGGCATTGGAGGCTCCGCTGACGCTGTTGCAGCGGGGGTTGATGTTGACCGTGGGCCGACTCTTTCTGGACATGACGGTATCGACG
Organism: Pseudomonadota bacterium; assembly: GCA_040389805.1. GTDB lineage: Bacteria > Pseudomonadota > Gammaproteobacteria > Burkholderiales > Burkholderiaceae_C > Aquabacterium. The sequence continues at coordinate 2,163 of JAZJZP010000320.1, read as the reverse complement.
GGCTTTGATCCGGTTTTGATCAGTCGTGATCCTGCGGTGGTGCAGGCCTATCGCGACGATCCCCTCATCCATGACCGGATCAGCCCTCGTCTGGCTCGTTTCATTCTGGATGAGGGCGCGGCCACGTTGGAGCGAGCCCATCGCTGGAACACGCCGACCTTGGTCGTCTATGCGGGTGCCGATGGCATCGTTCATCCTCAAGGCAGTGCCAAATTTGTGCGCGCTGCGCCGCAGAATTTTGTGTGTGGTCATGCCTTTCCAGGGCTGGCCCATGAGATCTTGAATGAGCCCGAACAGGCCGAAGTGTTTGCGGTGCTGAAACCTTGGTTAGAGGCACAGCTCTTTGCCTGGCAGTGCGCTCAATCTCGCAATTTGACAGCCGCTTGAGCCAAGGCCGTGATGGCCGCCCAGTCGCCGCTGTGAAGCGCAGCGGCTGGCGCCAACCAGGACCCGCCAACACAGGCCACGTTGGGCAGCGCCAAAAAGCCTGGCGCCGTGTCCACCGTGATGCCACCAGTGGGGCAGAACAGCGCGTCAGGAAACGGCCCGCCCAAGGCTTTGAGCAGCGCCGTGCCGCCGGCCTGCTGGGCCGGAAAAAACTTGAAGCATGCAAAGCCCGCATCCAGCGCTGTCATCAGCTCAGAAGCCGTGGCCACGCCCGGCAGCAGCGGGATCGGGGCGCTGGGTGCGTGCTGGATCAAGGCCGGTGTCAAGCCGGGCGAGACAGCGAACTTGGCGCCCGCACGGGCGGCGGCGTCCCATTGCGCGGGCGTGGTGACCGTGCCTGCCGCGATGACCGCATCGGGTAGTTCACTCGCCAGGGTTTCAATCACCTCCAGTGCGTTGGGGGTACGCAGCGTGATCTCCAGCACCTTGAGGCCCCCGGCCAGCAGCGCGCGGGCCAAGGGCAGGGCGTCGGCGGTGCGCTCGATCACCAGCACGGGGATCACGGGGCTCAAACGCAGCACCTGCGCCAGCATGGGGTTTTGGTTGCTCATAGGGTTCAGTATCACTCACTCAGGCCAAAGCTCATGGCGCCTTGTTCCGCACCGCCGACCACGGCTCGGAAGGTACTGAACAGCTCTCGTCCCATGCCATGGGTATTGGCCGACAGGTCGATCTGCGGCACTTCACGGGCGTCCCATTCGTCGTGGGGAATCAACGCCATCAAAACGCCGGTGTCGGCGTCGAGCAAGATCAAATCACCATCACGCACCTTGCCCAGCGTGCCACCGCAGGCGACTTCGGGTGTGATGTGGATGGCGGCGGGCACCTTGCCGGAGGCGCCCGACATGCGGCCATCGGTCACCAGGGCAACCTTGAAGCCTTTGTCTTGCAAGTTGGCGAGCGTGGGGGTGAGTGAATGCAGCTCGGGCATGCCGTTGGCGCGGGGGCCCTGAAAGCGCACCACGGCCACAAAATCGCGCTCCAGTTCGCCGCGGTGGTAGGCCTCGATCAGGGCTTCTTGATGATCAAAGACCACGGCGGGGGCTTCGACGCGGCGGTGCTCGGGCTTGACGGCCGAGACCTTGATGACGGCACGCCCCAGGTTGCCGTTGAGGACCTTGAGGCCACCGTCCAGGGAGAAGGGTGTGGCGAAAGGGGTCAGCACGGCCTCGTTGCCGCTGTCTGGCGGCACGTTTTGCCAGTGCACTTTGCCTTGGTGCAGCATGGGGGTCTGGGTGTAGGCCTGCAGACCTGGGCCCATGGCGGTGAGCACCTGGGCGTGCAGCATGCCGGCATCGAGCAATTCGCGGATCAGGAAGGCCATGCCGCCTGCCATGTGGAACTCGTTCACGTCGGCGCTGCCATTGGGGTAGATGCGGGTCAGCAGCGGCACCACGCTGGAGAGGGCATCAAAGTCGTCCCAGTCGATGAGGATGCCGGCGGCGCGGGCGATGGCGACCAGGTGCAAGGTGTGGTTGGTGGAGCCGCCCGTGGCCAGCAGGCCAACGATGCCGTTGACGATGGCGTGCTCGTCAATCACTTTGCCGACCGGGGTGTAGTGGCTGCCCAGGTGCGTGAGCGAGGCCACGCGGCGCGCCGCTTCGCGGGTGAGGGCTTCGCGCAAAGGGGTGCCCGGCGGCACAAAGGCCGAGCCCGGCAGGTGCAGCCCCATGACCTCCATCAGCATCTGGTTGCTGTTGGCCGTGCCATAGAAGG
>JAZJZP010000319.1:0-6991 GCA_040389805.1 Pseudomonadota bacterium | reverse complement strand
CCCACGGCGGCGTGCGCATCGACGATGGCATCCGCGAGGGTGGCGAGGTCACGCCGTTTTACGACCCCATGGTGGCCAAGCTCATCGTGCATGGCCGCGACCGCGACGACGCGATCCGCCGCCTGATCGCCACGCTGGAAGACGCGCCCCTGCTGGGCTTGCGCAACAACGGCTGCTTCTTGCGTGACCTGGTGGACCATCCCGCCTTCCGTGAGGGCCAGATGACCACGGCCTTGATCGACCAGTGGGCGCTGGAGCAGACCGCGTTGCTGCAACGCCCGCAGCCCGCGTCAGAAGTCTGGCTGTTGGCCGCCGCGCTGCACGCGCTGGAAGGCCGCCAGGATGCCAGCGCGAACAGCTTGCTGCTGCGCTCGGCCAGTGTCACCGACTATGAACTGCACCTGGCTTGCGACGGCGAGCAACGGCGCGTGCGCGTCAGCCCGGGCATCGAAGGCCGCGTCCATGTGCAAGCCGGTCATGACGGTGTGGGGCAGACCCTGCGCGTCATCAGCCACGAGGGCGGGCTGCCTGGCGACGGGCGCAGCGGCACCTCGGGTGGCGACTTGCGTTATGAGTTCGACGGCGTGCGCAAGCGTGCGCTGGCCGTGTGGCTGGACGACGCCCTGCACATCGTCGTGGATGCAGCCACCTTTGTGTTCACCGAAGTCTCGCCCTGGCCCACCAAGGATCAGGCCAACGACCACCGACGCGGCGTCTCGCCCGTGGCCGGCGTGATCGCGCAGGTGCTGGTCCAACCCGGCGATGTCGTGGTGGCCGACCAGCCGCTGCTCAGCGTCGAGGCCATGAAGATGGAGATGTGGCTCAGCGCCCAAGCACCTGGCGTGGTCAAGGCCGTTCACGTGGTCGTGGGCGAACAAGTGCAAGCACAGGCCCTGCTCATCGAGCTGGACCTGATCGAAATCGACAGCGACACCCCACCGAAGGAATCCTGATGGAAAAAGCCATCCTCACCTGTGCCCTCACGGGTGTTCTGACCAACCCCAAGCAGCACCCCGTGCCGGTCACCCCGGCCGAGATGGCCGTGGCGGCGCGCGATGCCTTCAACGCGGGCGCCTCGATCATGCATGTGCACCTGCGCGAGCAAACGCCGGGCCTGGGCCAGTTCCCCACCTGGGACCCCGAAGTGGCCGCCGAGATCGACACCGCCATCCGTGAAGCCTGCCCGGGCGTCATCATCAACCTGACCACCGGCGTGGTGGGCACCGACATCTCCGGCCCCGTGGCCTGCATCCGCCGCGTGCGTCCCGAGATTGCGGCCTGCAATGCAGGCAGCCTGAACTACCTCAAGATCAAGGACGACGGCAACTGGGCCTGGCCCCCGATGCTGTTCGACAATCAGGTCGACAAGGTCAAGGCCATGCTGGACGTGATGCGCGAGACGAACACCCACCCCGAGTTCGAATGCTTCGATGTGGGCATCGCCCGCTCGGTCGGCATGTTCCTCAAGAACGGCATGTGCGACAGCGTCGAGTACAACTTCGTGATGGGCGTGGCCTCGGGCATGCCGGTCGATGCGGACCTGCTCAAACTGCTGCTCAAGTACCGCGAGCCCGACACCCTCTGGCAAACCACCCTGATCGGCCGCGCCGAAATCTGGCCCGTGCACCAGGCCACCGCCGACCTGGGCGGCATGCTGCGCACCGGGGTTGAAGACACCTTCTACCTGCCGGGCGGAGAGCGCACCACGGGCAATGGCCCGTTGATCGAAGCCCTGGCGGACTGCGCCAAGCAGGCAGGGCGTGCGATTGCATCGCCGCAAGAGGCGCGCGCACTGTTGGGCCTGGGTGGGCGCGAGCAGCACGGCGCCACGGTCACGGCTGCGGTTGCTGCCGTCGCGGGATGAGTGCGGTTGAGCGCTCTTGAATGATCAGGAGACCCAGCAGCGCCGCCAGCAGCGCGCCCAGGAGGGTTGCCAGCGATACCCATGAGGTGTGGCTGCTGCGGTCAATGACATCGGCATGAGCACTGGCGTTGATGTGAGCGCGCATCAAGGCATCCATGCTGTCATGCATGGGGGCCGACAGCAGCAGATAGCGCCCTTGCATGAGGTTTTTAGCCTCCTCGGGGTGCTGCGCGCGCAGTGCCGCCACGGCAGCTTGCACCCACTCCTGTTCAAGCCGAGTTCGGTGCCTGTCAAAAGTGTCGGCCAGCTGGCGCTCCCATCGTGTCATCGGGGTCGCCTTGAAAACGGCCCACACCTGATGGATGGCAGCGATGTTGCGCTCCACCACCTCCGTGTGTTGACGGATCTCGTCGGGGTCTGTGGTGAGCGTGGCCCGGGCCATCGTCAACTGGTTCTGGGTGAGGCGGTTCTGAATCTCGGTCAATTGACCCAGTCTGGTGGTGCGGCTCTCGCTCGTCTGGCGCTGTTCGTTGGTTGACGAGTTCAACAGTGACAGCGTGAAGATGCCAAGCAATGCCAGCAGCGTCGATAGCGCACCGATGAAGAGGGCCCATCTATTCGATACCTCGGGCGGAGTGATGGGCATGGCAGCGTCCTCTCTAGATGGGTTGCAAACTGAGGCGAATTCGTTCGACCCGTGTGTCGACCACCTGCTGCGTGAGTTTGAACACGGCCACGGTACTGACCAGCTGCTGTGCCTGCGCTCTCAAACTCTCGGCGGCGGCGGCGCTCTCTTCAACCAACGATGCGTTTTGTTGCGTGGTCTGGTCGATGTGCGTGATGGCCTCACCGACCTGTGCGACCCCGGTGCTTTGTTCGTTGCTGGCCACATTGATCTCGGCCATGATGTCGGTGACGCGTTTGATGGCGGTCACGATCTCCACCATGGTGGCGCCGGTCTGATCGACCAGCTGGGTGCCATGCTCGACCCGATCTACGCTGGCGATGATCAAGGCTTTGATTTCGCGGGCGGCATCGGCGCTGCGCTTGGCCAGGGTGCGGACCTCTGAGGCCACCACGGCAAAGCCTCGGCCTTGTTCTCCGGCCCGAGCGGCCTCTACCGCTGCATTCAGGGCCAGGATGTTGGTCTGGAAGGCGATGCCGTCAATCACCGAAATGATGTCGGCGATCTTCTTCGACGAATCGTTGATGCCCTGCATGGTGTCCACCACCTGTGCCACCATGGTGCCGCCACGCTCCGCGACCGAGGAGGCGCCCACCGCCAGTTGATTGGCCTGCTTGGCGTTGTCGGCGTTCTGCCTGACCGTGGAGCCCAGTTGCTCCATGGCGGCAGCGGTTTCCTCCAGGGCGCTGGCCTGTTCCTCGGTGCGCCCGGACAGATCATGGTTGCCTTGAGCAATCTGAGTCGATGCGGAGGCGACGCTTTCGGCGTTCTGGCGCACTTTAATGACCACGGACGACAGTTGTGTCCTCATGGCTGACAAGGCCTTCAACAATTGCGCCACCTCATCGTGCCCATCGACAAGAATGGGCTGACTCAGGTCGCCCTGCGCCACCGCATTGGAGATCTCGATGGCTTGGCGCAACGAGCGCGAGATACCTTGCACCAGCATGATGCCGAACACTGTTGACATCAACAGACCACCAGCGATGGCGACGATCGAGGTCATGCGGATGTGGTTGTAGCGGTTCAGGGCGGTTTCATAGGCCTGCTTGGCGGCTTGAATCTGCAGCTGCATCAACGCCGTGATGCCCTCATCCACCGGGGCATAAAGTGGCAGAAACTGATCCTGCACGATGCGTTGTGCTCCCGTTAAATCGTTCGCGCGGAGCGCGGCAACGGCGGGCAGTAAACCTTGTTGCACAAACCGCTTGCGGTTGTCCCCGAAGGTCTTGGCGATCTGACTTTCTTCAGGCGTCATCGTGGCGGTATTGAACGCCTCCCAGATCTTGCTGATGGCCCGGACATTGGCCTCGACCGCATCGGTCTGGATTTTGATCTCTTCGGGGGTGGGGGCCAGCCGTGCTTTGGCAATGGCCAACTGATTTTTGAGCAGGCGGTTCTGGATCTCTGCCACCTGACTCATCTGCACGGTGCAGTCTTCGTAAACGGTTTGGAGCGCGTCATTCGATTGACTCAGCCCCGTCAGGCCCAGGATGCCGATCCCCACCAGCAGCGCTGACAACAGGCCGATCACCATGACCAGGCGCGTTGAGATTTTGAGATGATTCAAAGTCATGCGACCGTGCTTTCTATTTGAAAACCGATTAAGACGAGAATCATCTTTCCATGAGGTATCAGTTTTACGCCATCAGCAAACGCACCGTTGATCAATCAGGCAAACCGGAATGTTTTGTCAGGAAATGCTGACTACGGGCTGTTAAGTCAGCAGCCCGTGCTCCGAGGCATAGAGCACCAGCTCGCTGAGGTTTTGCATGCCCATTTTTTGCATCAAACGGGCCTTGTGCGTACTCACCGTCTTGGCTGACAGGTGCAGATCTAGGGCGATGTCGTTGATGCTGCGCCCGCGTGCGATGGCGATGAAAACACCAAACTCTCGGTCTGACAGCCGGCTGTGCGGAATGTCAGTGGTCTCGGTGGTCCTGCCAAAGACCACCTCGGTCGCCAGCCTGGGGTCGATGAAGTGCTTGCCGCGTGCCACCTGTTTGATGGCGTCTATGAGTGTTTCGGGTTCATTGTCTTTGGTCAGATAGCCTGAGGCGCCGGCCTTGATGATGCGTGAGGCGATCTGCCCTTCGGCATGCATCGACACCACCAGGATCGGTATTTTGGGGGCCAGTGATTTGATCCGTTTGACCAAATCAACCCCGCTGGGGCCGGGCATGGTCAGGTCCAGCAACACGACATCGGGCTGTTGAGTGCGCAAGAATTCCAGCACCTGCCAGCCATCGCTGGCCTCACCCATCACGGACAGTCCGTCGGCTTGAATCACCACCTGCTGCAACCCGCGGCGAACGAGGGCGTGGTCATCGGCAATCAAGATGTGGATCATGCAGATATCTCCTTGCTCACAGGAACCCAGACTTCGAGATGGGTTCCACACGCGACAGCCCGCGTGATGCTCATGTGCCCTCCGGCTTCCAGGGCACGCTCGCGCATCCCGATGATGCCGAAGGATTTTTTGGACGGACCCGCTGTGGTATCAACCCCCACGCCGTCGTCAATCACCTCCAGCCTCAGATCGGTGCCATCGAGGGTGAGTTGTACTCGTACCGTGCTGGCCTGCGCATGGCGCGCCACGTTGTTGAGGGCTTCTTGAAGGATTCGAAAGGTGGCGGTCGCTTGTTGGTTGTCAAGGTCTATGGGATCTTCGGCGCAAACGAGTGTGCAGCGGATGCCCGTTCGCTTTTCAAAACCCGCCAGCAACCACTCTGTGGCGGCCAGCAAGCCCAGGTCGAGGCAGGCCGGGCGCAGCGCGGTCGACACATCGCGCACCACGTCAATGGTTTCATCAATCGTTGACGTCATTTGCTGCACACGCTCCAGCAGCTCGGGGTGCGCTGTGGCGCAGTACGCACTGAGGCGAGCCGTGTCCATTCGCAAGGCAGTCAGGTTTTGGCCAAGGTGGTCGTGAATCTCTCGGGCAATGCGGGTGCGCTCTTCCTCGCGGCGCTGATTGTTGTGCGCGGCCAGTTCGCGCACGGCTTGGCGAGAGGCGAGTAGCTCTTGCTGGCTGGCATGCCAGTCGCTGATGTCTTGAACGGTGCCCATGGCCTCAATCAGCGTGCCAGAGGCATCAACGATGATTTCTGCCTGCTCGTGTACCCAGCGGGTCGATCCAGCGGAGGTGATTCGATGCTGGATGTCGTACCGTGCGCCCTTCAGCGCCTGCTGCCAGGCGTTATCGATGGCCTGGCGGTCCTCCGGATGGATGCAGCTCATGAAGTGTGAGTAGTCGATGGGGGTGCCGATCTCGATGCCAAAGATGCGGTAGGTTTCAGCGCTCCATTCGATCTGGTGGGTGCGCATGTCGTAGCGCCAACTGCCCACGCGTGCCACTGCTTGAGCGTGGGCCAAGTTGGCTTCGCTGTTGATGACTTTTTCCTCTGCGGATACTCGCTCGCCAATGTCGCGTACGGTGGCGACATATTCCGTCGCGTGGTCCTTGTTGCGTGGTTCGATGCGTTGGCAACTGGCTTCGGTCCAGATGCAGCTTCCATCATGGCGCGTGAGTCTCAGCCGGGTCACAAAGGCTTGCCCATCACGCACCGCCATTTCAAAGGCTTGGCGAGCCATGGCTTGGTCTTGCGGAACGCAGAAATCGAAGGCGCTTTGCCCTTGCATGGATTCAGGCTCGAACCCGAGATGGGTTCGGCACGCTGGCGAGGCGTAGTTCACGATGGCTTGATCAGAGAGGCGAAAAATCATGTCGGAGGAGTTATCAGCCAGCATCCGGTAGCGTTCTTCGCTCTCACGCAGGACTTTTTCGGTGGCATGGCGCGCGCTGATGTCCTGCACATTGACGACGCGATATTGAACCTGCCCCAAGGCATTTTTTACCGGGGTGATATCAATCAGCACAGGGAACTCGGTGCCATCCTTGTGTAGGTGCCATGACTCCCACAGCAGGTGACCTTGGTCATGTGCTCGTTGCAGGTGAGTGCGCAGGTATGGGCGCTCATGGGGCGCAAAGACATCGGCGATGGGATGGCCTGTCAGCTCTTTGACCGTGTAGCCGTGCATTTGTGCAAAGGCGGGGTTCATCAGCTCCAGCGTTTGGCCATCGGCGCTGCCGATCACCACACCCCATTTTGCATGGGTGAAGACGTCCTCCCATCGCTGCAGCGTCGCAAGCAGCTGCTGGCGCTCGGTGGTGTCGGTGAATACCACCACGGAGCCTGTGATCCTGCCGCCTTCTCGGATGGCTGCGGTGACCAGATCGACGTGAACCGCATGGCCATCTCGGTGCCAAAAGACGGTATTGGTCAAATGCCGCGTGATGCCATCGCGCAGCACGGTAAAAGAGGGGCAGTCTTCACAAGGGTAGGGTGATCCGTCGGGGTGCTTGCTGTGGACGAGCTGGTGCATGACCTGACCTAGCGCCTGCGTTGCTGTGTGGCCCAGTAGTCGTTCTGCGGTGGGGT
>JAZJZP010000318.1:1590-2100 GCA_040389805.1 Pseudomonadota bacterium | reverse complement strand
CGAATCGGTGGGCGCCAACAACATCACGCGCGACCTGTTCGAGGGCCTGACGGCCAACGACGCCGACGGCAACATCATCCCCGGCGTGGCTGAGAGCTGGAAGCAAACCAACGCGCTGACCTGGGTGTTCAAGCTGCGCCAGAACGCGAAGTGGTCCAACGGCGACCCCGTCACCGCGCAAGATTGCGTCTATGGCATACGCCGTTTCCTGGACCCGAAGACCGCCTCCACCTATTCCGCCACCTACGGCGTCTTCATCCTCAACGGCAAGGAAGCCGCCACGGGCAAGAAGCCCATTTCCGAAGTCGGCGTGAAGGCAATCGACAAGTACACGGTGGAGATCAAGACGCCCTTCCCCGTTGCCTTCCTGCCCAGCCTGATGTCCAACAACAACCTGGGCCCGATCCATCAAGCCTCGGTCGAGAAGCTCGGCCGCGAGTGGACAAAGCCCGGCAACATGGTGAGCAACGGCGCCTACACACTCAAGGAGTGGCAGGTGAACAGCCGCGT
>JAZJZP010000318.1:0-1580 GCA_040389805.1 Pseudomonadota bacterium | reverse complement strand
GATCGAGAAGAACCCGCACTACTGGGACGCGAAGAACGTGCAGCTCACGCGCGTGACTTACCTGGGCGTGGAGGACGGCAACGCGGACGTGAAACTGTTCGAATCCGGGCAGAACGAGATGGTGTACCAGCTTCCGCCGGGCACGTACGAAGAAGCAAAGAAGAAGTTCCCGAAGGACGTGCGCAACGCGCCGATGCTGGGCCTGCGCTACTACTCCTACCAGACGCAGAACCCCGTGTTCAAGGACGTGCGCATCCGCAAGGCCCTGTCGATGGTGCTGGACCGAGACATCCTCGCACAGCGCATCACGGCCGACGGCCAGAGCCCGGCTTACGGGCTGATCGTCAAGGGCATGCAGGGCGCGGACATGGTGGAATACGACTGGGCCAAGTGGCCCATGGCAAAGAAAGTGGAGGAGGCGAAGAAGCTGCTGGCCGAAGCGGGCGTGAAGCCCGGCACCAAGTACACCTTCTCGTACAACACCAGCGAGTATCACAAGAAGATGGCCATCTTCGCGCAGTCGGAGTGGAAGACCAAGCTGGGCGTGAACATCGAGCTGGAGGCGATGGAATTCAAGGTGCTGCTCAAGAAGCGCCATGACGGCGCCTTCCAGATAGCGCGCAACGGCTTCATCGCCGACTACAACGACGCCACCAATGTCCTTGCGCTGGTTCGCTGCGATTCGGACCAGAACAACAACTTCAACTGCAACCGCAAGGCCGAGGACATCATCCACCAGGCTGAACAAAGCGACGACGCGGGCAAGCGCAAGACGCTCCTGACCCAGGCGACGCAGATGATCATGGAGGATTACCCCATCATCCCGCTGGTGCAGTATTCACTGCCCCGGCTGGTGAAGTCGTACGTCGGCGGTTACTCGCTGCAGAACGCGCAAGACCGCTTCCGCAGCAAAGACCTCTACATCATCAAACACTAGCCACCCATGTGGGCCTACACCCTGCGTCGCCTGCTGGCGACCATTCCTACGCTGCTGGCCGTCATCACAGTCAGCTACATCCTGGTCCACTCCGCGCCGGGCGGCCCTTTCGACAACGAAAAGCAGGTCTCGGAAGCCGTGCTGGCCAACCTGCAAGCCAAGTACCACCTGGATTTGCCGCCGTGGCAGCAGTACCTGTACTACCTGAACAACCTGGTCCACGGCGACCTGGGCGCGTCCTTTCGCTACGCGGACTGGTCCGTGAATGACCTCGTGGCCGCTGCCCTGCCGGTGTCGCTGGCGATCGGTGGCACGGCCATGCTGATCTCCTTCGTGGTCGGCGTGGGCCTGGGCATCGCGGCCGCACTGCGGCAAAACAGCGTTGCCGATTACAGCGTGATGCTGGTGGGCAACCTGGGCAGCGTCGTGCCCTCCTTCGTGCTCGGGCCGGTGCTGGTGCTGGTGTTCGCGCTGTGGCTGCACTGGCTGCCCGCTGGCGGCTGGGATAGTTTCGCGCCGCAATTCATGGTGCTGCCAGTGGCGCTGCTGACGTTCATCAACGTGTCCACGATCGCACGGGTGATGCGCGGCAGCCTGCTCGAAGTGCTGCACAGCAACTTCATCCGCACGGCCCGCGCCAAGG
>JAZJZP010000317.1:12039-17619 GCA_040389805.1 Pseudomonadota bacterium | reverse complement strand
GTTTTCGACCCAGTAGCCCGCCGCGCCGCGCGAGTAGTCGCCTGTCACATAGTTGACCCCCTGGCCCATCAGTTCGGTGACGAACAGGCCGCGGTGCAGCTTCTTGATCATGGCCTTGAGGTTGTCTTTGGGGTCCGTCAGGCGGCTTTGAAGGATCAGGTTTTGTGAGCCGCCGGAGTGGCCCGTGGTCTTCATCCCCAACTTGCGGGCCGAATAGCTCGACAGGAAGTAGCTTTGCACGACGCCGTTCTTGACCACACGGCGTTTGCTGGTGAGCACGCCTTCGTCGTCAAAGGGGGCGCTGCCCTTGCCCTTGAGGATGTGGGGGTCTTCCAGGATGTTGATGTGCTTGGGCAGCACTTGTTGACCCAGGCTGTCGAGCAAGAAGGTGGACTTGCGGTAGAGCGCACCGCCACTGGTGGCTTGAACATACGCGCCCAGCAGGCCGGCGGCCAAGGGCGACTCGAACAGCACGGGCACTTCGCAGGTGGCGATTTTGCGGGCCTTCAAGCGGGCCAGCGCCCGCTCAGCGGCATAACGGCCCACGGTTTCAGGGCGAGCCATGTCGCGAGCATCGCGCTCCGAGGTGTACCAAAAATCGCGTTGCATGTCGTTGCCGCGACCGGCAATGGGGGACACCGACATGGAGTGGCGCGAGCTGGCATAACCGCCACGAAAGCCCCGGGTGTTGCCTGCCCAGAAGTGCGACTGCTGGGCTGAGACACCACCGCCTTCCGAGTTGGTGATGCGCGGGTCGACCGTCAAGGCGGCATCTTCGCAGCGGCGAGCCAGTTCGGCGGCCTGAGCGGCGTCAATGGACCAGGGGTGGAACAGATCCAGGTCGCGCTTGGCGGCACGTCCCAGGGCCAGATCTTCAACATCGGGCAAGCCTGCGGCCGGGTCTTCGGCGGTGAACCGGGCTATGTCGTAGGCGGCTCGCACGGTTTGCTCCAGCGCGGCGGGCGAAAAGTCGGAGGTGCTGGCATTGCCGCGGCGCTGTCCTACGTAGACCGACACGCCGATGGATTTGTCACGGTTGCGCTCGACGTTTTCGAGCTTGCCCTTGCGCACGGAGACTGACAGGCCCATGCCCTCGGACACCTCGGCCGCCGCGTCAGTAGCGCCCAGAGTGCGAGCCAGGGAGAGGGTGTCTTCAATCAGTTGCTGGAACTGGTCGCGCGAGTAGGCAAACCCGGAATGGTCGGCTTTGGCGGCGGGACTCGAAGACTTGGAGGACTTGGTGGATTTTTTGGCGGCCATGAATGCGTTGAGTCAGGTGTACCCGGCTGATGACGTGTATGAGCTCGTATCATAGCGACCACATGAATATTGATCAGTCCCCCCCATCCGACGAGGCCGATGACGGCCTCGATGAGAACGGCTACAGCCGCCCCAGCAAGTCTCAGCGCAAGCGTGACAGCCACGAATTGCAGGATTTGGGCGAGGCCCTTGTCACCATGCCCAAAGCCCGGCTGGCCGACATCGACATGCCCGAATCGCTGCAAGACGCCATTGAAGACTACAAACGCACCAAGTCGTTTGAAGGTCGTCGTCGGCAAATGCAGTACATCGGCAAGCTGATGCGCGGCTGCGATTCTGAGCCGTTCAAAGAGGCCGTGGCGTCGTTCCAGCTAGGTCATGCTGTCAATGCCCTGTCTTTGCACGAGGCCGAGCGCTGGCGTGCGGAGCTGGTGGCCGACGATAAAGCCATGACCCGCTGGGTTGCGGAGTTTCCGGGCGCCGACGTGCAAAAAACGCGTGCCCTGATCAGAAACGCCCGCAAGGACGCGACGGCGGCGCCAGAGGTCCGCAGTGGACGTGGTTTCAGGGAGCTGTTCCAGTACGTCAAGCAGGTGCTGGAGGCCCAGGAGAAGGCTGCGCCAGCCGACGCAGCACCGGATGACCACGATGACTGATGCCATGACACTGGCCGCGCTGGAGCCGATCAAGGTCGGCGTGGTGTCGATCTCTGACCGGGCCAGCAGTGGTGTCTACGAGGACAAAGGGCTGCCAGCCTTGCAAGACTGGCTGGGGCGTGCGGTGCAGAACCCCATTGTTTGGGTGCCGCGCTTGATTCCGGACGAGCGAGAGGGCATTGCCGCCACCTTGCGCGAGTTGGTCGATACACAGGGCTGTCATCTGGTGTTGACCACGGGGGGCACCGGCCCTGCGTTGCGAGATGTGACGCCGGAGGCCACCCTGGATGTGGCCGACAAGGAAATGCCCGGTTTTGGCGAGCAGATGCGCCAGATCAGTCTGCGATTTGTGCCGACGGCGATTTTGTCGCGGCAAACGGCGGTGATCCGCAAGCAGGCCTTGATCTTGAATTTGCCAGGACAGCCCAAATCGATCGCCGAGACCCTCGAAGGCCTGCGCGATGCGCAAGGGCTGTCGGTGGTGTCGGGGATTTTCGCGGCGGTACCCTATTGCATCGATCTGATCGGGGGCCCCTATATCGAGACCCATTCGGCGGTCTGCGCGGCCTTTCGGCCCAAATCAGCGCAACGTCAAGTGCAATCTTGAGGTGAGCTGACCTCCTGTCTCCATGAAAAAAGCCGCATGCACCGCGGGTGGCATGCGGCCATTGAAGGCACTGGGCTCGATTGAAGGCTAGTGAAGCAGGATGTTGCCGTCGTCCTGAGGGTCAGCCAAGTCCAGCCATGGGTTGTCCCAGGCCTCTAGCGCAAACGCGCATATGTCACTGGACGAGAACAAAGGGATCACTTTTGCCATCATGGACTCCGCAGGTGGTTGGAGATCCCATTAAGCGCCAATGGTGGGGGCTTGTGGGGCCCCTCTAGGTAGCCTCCCGGGTGGCTGGTGTGAAATATTACCGCTCACTTCACCAAGCGATTCAGGCCTTCGGCGTCGAAGTCTTCGGTGGTTTGCGCGTCTCGTGGCAAGCAGGTGCGGGCAGCGTCCGAGTTGGCGCATTGGGCTAGCGTTTCAATGGCCTGCCACAGCAGGGTGATTTGGTGCTCGTGTCCTGAGGCGTGGTCGATCAGGCCCTTCATGGCTTGAGACAAGGGGTCATCGCCTTCGGTCACTCCGTAGGCGGAAAACCCCAGGCGGGCGGCCAGCGCCTCGCGTTCGGCTTGTTTGGCGTCCAGCACATCGGCCTTGGCCACAATGATGCGGGCCGGGTTGCCCACGGCGGTGGCCCCTGGTGGGACGGGTTTGGTGACCACTGCGTTGGAGCCCACGCGGGCGCCATCACCCACCGTGAAGCCGCCCAGCACTTGGGCATTGGCACCGATGATCACACCCGTACCCAGCGTGGGATGTCGTTTGGCACCTTTGCTCAAGGAGGTGCCTCCCAGGGTCACGCCCTGGTAAATGGTGCAGCCGTCGCCAATTTCAGCGGTCTCGCCAACCACGACGCCCATGCCGTGATCGATGAACACGCGTCGACCAATCTTGGCGCCCGGGTGGATCTCAATGCCGGTGAAGAAGCGGTTCTGGTGCGAGATGAAGCGTCCCAGCCATTTCAAACCATGCGCCCAGCACCAATGAGCCCAGCGGTGCATGACCAAGGCGTGCAGGCCGGGGTAGCAGGTCAGAACCTCCCAAGCGGTGCGGGCGGCAGGATCGCGCTCAAGGATGCAGGCGATGTCTTCTCGCAGTCTGGAAAAGAGCATGGGCGTTGGTTGTTATTTGAAATCGGAGTAAGAGTTTAGCGGTCAGGCAAAGGCCATGGTCACCGAGGCGTCGTTCAGGTTGGTCTGATCAGGCCTGGTCGGGTGGATGCTTGGGCGTGCTGTCCAGCATGGCTTTGGCCAAGCCGCGCAGGATGTGGATTTCTTCTTGGCGCACTTGCGCGCGGTTGAAGAGCTGATTGAGCCGTGGCATGAGTTTTTTGGGGGAGGCGGGGTCCAGAAATCCCAGATGAATCAAGGCCCGCTCCCAATGCGTCAGCAATCCCTGCACGGTGGCGCCGTCGGCCAGTTCGGGGTCGGGCGTGCGGGCCGTCACGCCAAACCCACCCAGGGCCTGACGCCATTCGTAGGACAGCAGTTGCACGGCTTGCGCCAGGTTGAGCGAGCCATAGGCTGGGTTGGTGGGGATGCTCATCACCGCATGGCAGCGGTAAGCGTCTTCATTGGCCAGGCCAAAGCGTTCGCTGCCAAACACCAGGCCGAGTCGATGGGTGGGCGTGTGGGCGGCCAGCGCCGCAAAGCCCTCGCGGGGCGACAAGGTGGGCGGACCAAAGTCACGCGGCGTCATGGCCGTGCCAATGGCGTAGGTCACGCCATCCATCGCGGCCTCCAGGGTGTCGACCACGCGAGCGGCCTCCAGGATGTCGTTGGCGCCACTGGCCATCGCCAGGGCCTCGTCTTGCTGGAGTACATCGGCAAAGCGCGGGCGTACCAGCACCAGGTCTGAAAACCCCATGACCTTCATGGCGCGGGCCGTCGAGCCCACATTGCCGGGGTGACTGGTGCCGATGAGGATGAAGCGGGTGGGGTCGGGTTGTGCGCAGGGGAAACTCATCGGTCGTGCAGTCGCTGAAAATGGGGCGGTTTACTTCAAGATTGCGCACTAAGCCCTTCATTTGCTTGATGAAAATGGCTTGGATCGCTACAATGGCAGATTGTCCTCGTTCTTTGATCACTGCTGCGTGTCTTTCTGCCTTGAGCCGGTCTGTCAATTGTGATGGGCGGGCTGGGCGTTATCTTTTCAAGGTCTGTCCATGTCCCAAGCTCTGCATCCCATGCTCAACATCGCCATCAAGGCTGCACGTGCAGCGGGTGCGATCATCAATCGGGCATCACTTGATGTAGACCGCCTGACGGTCACGGCCAAGTCTCACAACGACTTCGTCACCGAGGTTGACCAGGCTGCAGAAGACGCGATCATCAACCTCCTGCGGGAGGCCTATCCTGGCCACGGCATCCTTGCCGAAGAGTCGGGCAGCGAACACGGGGCCAAAGACAGCGACTACGTCTGGATCATCGATCCGCTCGACGGCACCACCAACTTCATTCATGGCCTGCCGGTCTATGCCGTCTCGATCGCCTTGAGCTTTCGCGGCCAGGTCCAGCAAGCGGTGGTTTACGACCCGACACGCAATGACATGTTTTATGCGTCCAAGGGTCGCGGTGCTTTCCTCAATGACCGCCGCCTGCGCGTGTCCAAGCGCACGCGCTTGCTGGACTGCCTGATCGGTACCGGGTTTCCTTTCCGCAAGGGTGATAACTTCCAGCGCTACCTCAAGATGTTTGAAGAGGTGATGGCAGCGTGTGCTGGCGTGCGTCGCCCTGGTGCGGCCTCGCTGGACCTGTGCTACGTCGCGGCGGGCTATTACGACGGTTTCTTTGAGACAGGTCTGAGCCCGTGGGATGTGGCAGCAGGCTCACTGATCATCACAGAAGCGGGTGGCCTGATCGGTAACTTCACCGGCGAGTCCGACTTCTTGAACCGCCGCGAAGTGCTGGCAGGCAGCCCCCGCATTTATGGCCAATTGGTCAAGATGCTGGCGCCCTACAGCACCATCCCGGAACAGATGGCCGCCGAGGCCGCTCGCTTGGCTGGTGGCGATCACGCCGCCGGGCTCGTCGAAGAGGGTGATCTCGCGGAACT
>JAZJZP010000317.1:7893-12029 GCA_040389805.1 Pseudomonadota bacterium | reverse complement strand
GCTGGTGGCGATCACGCCGCTGAAAGCGACGCTGCGCTTGAAGCGCTGAAGCACACCGTGTCGGCCGCGCCCAGCGAAGCCCCAACCCGTACCCGCATCAAGGCCACGCCCAAGACCTTTGACCGCCTGCGTGAAGAGGGTGGCTCAGGCCCCCGCCGTGGTGGTCGGGACGACTCGCCGTTCTGATACTTTTCCGGTGTAGACATGGCCAACGCACAGGACGCGAGCGCCCAGGATTTCAGCGGTCACACCCCCATGATGCAGCAATATTTGCGCATCAAGGCAGAGTACCCAGACACCCTGGTTTTCTACCGGATGGGCGACTTTTACGAGCTGTTCTTTGATGACGCTCGCAAAGCCAATCGCCTGATCGACATCACCCTGACGACCCGAGGCCAGTCCGCTGGCGAGCCGGTGTTCATGGCCGGTGTGCCGGTGAATGCCCTGGAGAGCTACCTCGCCAAGTTGATCAAGCAGGGCGAGTCCGTTGCTATCTGTGAGCAGGTCGGCGAGGTTGGTGCCAGCAAAGGCCCGGTCGAGCGCAAAGTGATGCGGGTGGTGACCCCCGGCACGCTGACCGATACCGAACTGTTGTCCGAGCGCGCCGATGCCTTACTGTTGGCCGTGGTCGTTGAAAAACGCGGCCGTGCTGATGGCCCCGGCCGTTGCGGCCTGGCTTGGCTGGGCTTGTCCAGCGGCAACCTGGGTTTGAGCGAATGCGCCGAGCGTGAGTTGCCCGGTTGGCTGGCCCGCTTGCAGCCAGCCGAGGTGCTCTACGACCGTGACCGCGTCCCGGCGGGTTTGCAACCTTTGTTGAACCAAGCCCGGTCGGCCATGACCTCGCGGCCCACGTGGCAGTTCGACAGTGGCTTGGGTCAGCGCAAGTTGTGCGAACAACTGCGCGTGGCCAGCCTGCAAGCCTTCAATGCCCAGGACCTAACGCTGGCACACTCCGCCGCCGCCGCCTTGCTCAGCTATGCCGAGCACACGCAAGGTCGGGCTTTGGCGCATGTGGCCCACCTGGAGGTGGCTCGTGCCAGCGACCTACTGGAGCTGCCACCCGCCACCTTGCGCAACCTGGAGTTGACCCAGACTTTGCGCGGTGAAGACTCGCCCACACTGTTGTCCCTGTTGGACACCTGCCGTACCGGCATGGGCAGCCGCACCCTGCGCCACTGGATGACGCACCCACAACGCGACCGCAGCACCGCCCGAGAGCGTCACGACGCCTTGGCCTGCCTGTTGCAACCCGTCTCTCCCGACCAGGGCTTTGATTCCTTGCGCGAGGCCCTGCGCAGTCTGAGCGATGTGGAGCGCATCACCGCCCGCGTCGCTTTGCGCCAAGTGCGCCCCCGTGAGTTGGCGGGTTTGCGCGACACCTTGCTGGTGCTGCCCGAGTTGCGCCTGCGCGTGCCCGGCGTTTCACCACAAGACGACGCCAGCCCCTTGCTCAAGCGTCTGCACGCGGCCTTGCAACCTGACCCAGCCATCGCCGCCGTGTTGCACCGCATGCTGGCTGAAACACCCGCCGTGTTGTTGCGTGACGGTGGCGTGATCGCCACTGGCTTTGATGCTGACCTGGACGAGTTGCGCGCCATCTCGCAAAACTGCGACGCCTTCTTGCTCGACCTCGAAGCGCGCGAGCGGGCTCGCACCGGCATCAGCAACCTGCGGGTGCAGTTCAACAAGGTGCATGGCTTCTACATCGAAGTCACCCAAAGTCAGGTCGACAAGGTGCCGCTGGACTACCAGCGCCGCCAGACACTCAAGAACGCCGAGCGCTTCATCACGCCCGAGTTGAAGGCTTTTGAAGACAAGGCCTTGTCCGCCCAAGAGCGCTCACTGGCACGCGAAAAATGGCTGTTCGATCAGTTGCTGGACACCTTGCAGCCGCACCTGGGCGTCTTGAGCGCCTTGGCCCGGGCATTGGCCTCGCTGGACGCGTTGGCCGCGCTGGCAGAGCGGGCCTCCACCCTGGCATGGACCCGTCCCGAGTTCGTCAATCACCCCTGTTTTGACATCAGCAAAGGCCGCCATCCGGTGGTTGAGGCGCGCCTGATGGAAACCAGTGGCGCCAGCTTCATCCCCAACGATTGCCGTCTGGATGCCAACCACCGCATGCTGATCATCACCGGCCCCAATATGGGCGGTAAATCGACCTTCATGCGGCAGGTGGCCTTGATCGCCTTGCTGGCCGCCATGGGCTCCTACGTGCCCGCCAGTGCCTGTCGCCTGGGCCCCATTGATGCCATCCACACCCGCATTGGCGCGGCCGATGACCTGGCCAATGCCCAGTCCACCTTCATGATGGAGATGACCGAGGCGGCGTCCATCGTGCATGGCGCCACGGAGCATTCGCTCGTCTTGATGGATGAAATTGGTCGGGGCACGTCCACCTTTGATGGCCTGGCCTTGGCCGGTGCCATTGCCAGCCATTTGCATGACAAGAACAAGGCCTTCACCTTGTTCGCGACCCACTACTTTGAGTTGACGGCGCTGCCTGAAAAACACCCTCGCGCGCTGAACGTGCATGTGGGCGTGGCCGAGTCGGGCGACGACATCGTGTTCTTGCACGAATTGCAGCCCGGACCTGCCAGCCGCAGCTATGGCGTACAAGTGGCCCGCTTGGCTGGCATGCCTCATGCATTGATTCGACAAGCGCGCACCACGCTGGAGGCGCTTGAAGCCCAGCAGCGCCATGCCGATGATCAGATCGACCTGTTTGCCACCCCGGTGGTGTCCGACCCTTTGCTGGATGCTCTGGATGCACAAGCCAGCTCGGCAGGCGAGGGCATGACCCCCGTGGAGGCAGAAACCTTGAGCCTGCTGGCCGGCATCGATCCTGATACGCTGACACCACGTGAGGCACTGGACGCCTTGTATCGACTCAAAAAAGTGATTTCATCATGACCTACTGTGTGGCCATGCGCCTCAATGCCGGGCTGGTGTTCTTGTCAGACTCGCGCACCAACGCGGGCATGGACCAGATCAGCACCTTCCGCAAAATGACCGTCTACGAAAAGCCCGATGACCGGGTGCTCGTGGTCTTGTCGGCGGGCAATCTCGCCATCACTCAGGCGGTCAAACAACTGCTGGGCAACGAGTCGATTGAGGGTTCGGATGGCGAGCCTGCGACGCTGTGGACGGCCAAAAGTCTGTTCGACTGTGCCCGCATTGTTGGCAGCGCCGTGCGCAAGGTCTATACCCGCGACGCCGAATCCCTCAAGCAGCACGGCATTGACTTCAATTGCAGCCTGATCATTGGCGGGCAGATCAAGGGCGAGACCATGCGCCTGTTCAATGTCTACGCGGCGGGCAATTTTGTCGAGGCGGGCATTGACGGTGTTTGTTACTTCCAGATCGGCGAGTCCAAATACGGCAAGCCCGTGATTGATCGCGTGGTCACCCCCGTCACGCCGCTGCAAGAGGCCGCCAAGTGCGCGTTGATCTCGATGGACTCTACGCTGAAGTCCAACCTGTCGGTCGGCTTGCCGCTCGATCTGATGGTCTACGAGGCCGACACCTTGAAGGTCGACAAGCTCATCAACATTGATGACACCAATGCCTACTTCCGCATGATCCGCACCTCGTGGGGGCAGCGCTTGCGTCAGGTGTTTGACTCGATACCTGATCCGAGTTGGCATGGTGAGCAGCCCGACCTGTCAAGCAACGCCGCGTCGTCGCAGCCCCAGGCCATGAACCCGCTCAACAAAATATCCGCGCCAAACGGCTGAAAAGTACCACCCCTGCCGCGCTTGAACCTGAGACACTGAACGCAAGTCCAGCGACAGGAGAGCCTATGAGCAAGACCCAGCAATTGATCGAGCTGGAGCTGGCGCGCGGTGCCCACAATTACCACCCCATCGAGTTGGTACTGCAGCGCGCCAAAGGCAGCTTTTTGTGGGACGTGGAGGGCAACCGTTACATCGACATGATGGGCGCCTATTCCACCGCATCGCTGGGGCACAGCCACCCCGACATCCTCAAAGCCCTGCGCAAACAGGCGCGCAAGCTGGACGTCACCAGCCGGGCTTTTTACAACGACCAACTGCCTCAGTGGCTGGAACGCTTGACCTCGTTGGCGGGCATGGACAAGGCCCTGCCGATGAACTCGGGCGCCGAGGCGGTTGAGACCG
>JAZJZP010000317.1:6593-7883 GCA_040389805.1 Pseudomonadota bacterium | reverse complement strand
AAATGGGGTGAAACGGTTAAGGGCATCCCGACCAACCGGGGCGAGATCATTGGCTGCGAGGGCAACTTCCACGGTCGCACCCTGGGCTTGATCAGCCTGTCGACCGAGCCGCAGTACCGCGAGAACTTCGGGCCCTTTTTGCCTGGCTTCAAAACGGTTCCTTTCGGCGATATCAAAGCGCTTGAAAAAGCCATCACCCCGTACACGGCCGCATTCATCGTCGAGCCCATCCAGGGCGAAGCAGGCATCCGTGTGCCACCAGACGGCTACTTGCGCAAAGCCCAGGCGCTGTGTCGCAAACACAAGGTCTTGTTCATCGTGGACGAGATCCAGTGCGGCTTGTCGCGCACCGGCAAGTTCTTTTGCGTGCAGCACGAGGGCCTGGAGCCCGATTTGATCATCCTGGGCAAGGCGCTGGGTGGCGGCGTTTATCCCGTCTCTGCCGTGGTCGGTCGAGGTGATGTGTTGGGCGTGTTTCGCCCCGGAGATCACGGATCCACCTTCGGCGGCAACGCCATTGCAGCGGCCGTGAGCTTCAAAGCGCTGGAACTGCTGAGCGACCCCAAACTCATCGAACGGGTTGAACGCCTGGGCCATTGGGCCATGACGACCTTGACGGACGCCATTGGCACCCATCCCCTCGTGCGCGACATCCGTGGTCGCGGTTTGCTCATTGGTGTCGAGGTGATCCCCGAGGTGGGCGCACGCCGTTTGGTCGAAATCCTCAAAACCCATGGCGTGCTCACCAAGGACAGCCACGAGGTCGTGATCCGACTGGCCCCGCCGCTGAACATCAAGACGAAGCATTTGCGCCAGGCGGTCGAGGCGGTGATTCAGGTGGTGCAGCAATTTCAGGCCTAAATCACCCGCGCATGCCTGAAAATACCGCCCATGCTGAGAATCACCGAATTACACCTGCCCCTGAACCATGCGCCTGAAGCGCTGCGACCCGCCGTTGTGGCACGACTGGGTATCCCAGACGCTGATCTGATCCGTTTCGACGTGTTCAAGCGCAGCTACGACGCGCGCAAGAAAACCGCCATCATCCTGATCTACACGGTCGACTGCGAGGTGCGCGACGAAGCCGCGTTGCTGAAAAAGTTTCAGGGCGATCCGCACATCAAACCGTCACCCGACACGAGCTATCACTTTGTCGGCCATGCCAGTGCAGACCCGGCCCGCCAGCCAGCTTTGCGTCCGATCGTTGTCGGCTTTGGCCCGTGCGGCCTGTTTGCGGCCTTGGTGCTGGCCCAGATGGGTCTGCGGCCCATTGTCCTGGAGCGCGGCAAA
>JAZJZP010000317.1:0-6583 GCA_040389805.1 Pseudomonadota bacterium | reverse complement strand
ACACCTTTGCCCTGTGGCGCAAGAGCGTGTTGAACCCCGAGTCGAACGTGCAGTTCGGTGAGGGCGGGGCGGGCACCTTCTCTGACGGCAAGTTGTGGAGTCAGATCAGCGATCCACGTCACCTCACGCGCAAGGTATTGACCGAGTTTGTCAAAGCCGGCGCCCCTGAAGAGATCCTGTTCGTCAGCAAGCCGCACATCGGCACGTTCCGGCTGGTGAGCATGATTGAAAAAATGCGCGCCGAGATCCAAGCCTTGGGCGGTGACATTCGTTTTGAGCAGCGCGTGGTGGATGTCCTGATCGAGGACAGCCACATCCGCGGCGTCACGCTGGCCTCGGGCGAGCAATTGCGTGCCGACCATGTGGTGCTGGCGCTTGGGCACAGCGCCCGCGACACCTTCACCATGCTGCACGAGCGTGGGGTCCACATGGAGGCCAAGCCTTTTTCCATCGGCTTTCGCATCGAGCACCCGCAAAGCATCATCGACAAAGCGCGGTTCGGGCTCAACGCGGGCAACCCCATTTTGGGCGCGGCCGACTACAAGCTGGTCCACCACGCCCGCAATGGCCGCTCGGTTTACAGCTTTTGCATGTGCCCGGGTGGTACGGTCGTGGCGGCCACCTCCGAGCTCAACCGAGTGGTCACCAATGGCATGAGCCAATACTCCCGCAACGAGCGCAACGCCAACGCGGGCATCGTGGTGGGCTTGACCCCGGCAGACTACCGTCAGGACGGACAGACCGAAGGCGTCGTCAGCCCCCTTGATGGCATGGTGTTCCAGAGGTTCTGGGAGTCGCGTGCGTTCGAAATTGGCGGTGGCACGTACGAAGCGCCCGCGCAATTGGTGGGCGATTTCCTCAAAGGCCAGCGCTCGAAGGTGCTGGGCAAGGTCGAGCCATCCTACAAGCCAGGGGTTCGCCTGACCAATCTGAGCACGCCCGGCCACAGCAGCTTGCCGGATTACGCCATTGAGGCCATCCGTGAGGCGCTGCCTGCTTTTGACCGACAGATCAAAGGCTTCTCCATGCCCGATGCGGTGCTCACCGGGGTGGAAACGCGCACGTCCTCTCCTTTGCGCGTGACCCGTGGCAAAGACTTTCAAAGCCTGAACGTCAGGGGGCTGTACCCAGCCGGTGAGGGCGCGGGTTATGCGGGCGGCATCATGTCGGCCGGGGTCGATGGCATCGAAGTGGCCGAGGCGGTTGGGCGCTCCATGTTGATTTTATAGGGTTTGTCGGGAAACTCCCCCCGTCTTGGTTTGTGGCCCTGTGGGAAAATTCGCGCGCTGTTAATGTTAAGAGGAAGTCATGGATACCACCCGCGCGCTGCCATTTGTTAGCCCATATCTCTATGCGTTTTGGGGTATTTTTGTTTGGGCCTATGTGCTCGAATCTATTCAGCACAAACGCAGCGAACAGCGCGCCGGCAAACATGGCGGTGTGGACCGATATTCGGGGTTGGTGATTTCGATCGGCTCCTTCGTTTTGCAGTTGCTGGCCTTTGCGGTTTCCTTTTACGCGCCTTGGCAAATCCCTGCCGACGCTCTGGTGCCCACGTTCTGGGTTGGGCTGGTTCTGGTGGTGGCCGGCATGTTGATCCGGATGCACTGCTGGCGTGTCTTGGGCGAGTTTTTCACATCAACCGTGACGATCGCGTCCGAACACAAGGTGGTGGATACCGGCGCCTATCGTTGGCTGCGGCACCCCTCGTATTTCGGCGCTTTCCTGACCTTCATCGGCCTGGGCTTGACGCTCGGAAATTACTTTTGCATTGCTTCGCTTGTTTTAGGGCCGTTGGCGCTCTACATCTATCGGATTGATGTCGAAGAGGTGGCGCTGGAGGCCGCGTTGGGTCAGGCCTATACCGAATTCAAGAAAACTCGCAAACGCTTCATTCCCTTCGTTTACTGATCGGCTTGGGGGGCGTGGTATGGCCAAATTGAAATCAACGCTGATCTCCAGCAAGCGTTTGCAGAGTGGTATCAAGGGTCCTGCCCAATATTTAACGGGCATGGATCTGTTCAATGGGCATGTCAGCATCCCGATGATCCTGGTGTATCCACAGGGCATGGACTTGGGCGCGATCGAGCGCTCGCTCGTTCAAACCATGCAGAGTTACCCCGTCATCACCGGGCGCATCAAAAAAGATGCGCAAGGGGATCAATACATCGACAACAACGATGCGGGGATTGATTTTCGTGTCAGCCGTTGTTCCGGTGTACTGCCCAGCTATGGGGCGCACAACCCGTTTGGCAAGGACATCGACAGCTACGTTCGGCGGTCTTACCCATGGCAAGTGGTCGACAAGGACATGCCGCTGTTTCAGATCGACATTTACCAGTTCGACGATGGCGGTGTCATCCTGTGCCTCCTAGGTGTGCATTCGCTGTTTGATGGATCATCCTTCTGGCAGTTCGTGCTGGACTGGTCCAAAACACACCGTGGTCTGGCGATTGACCCCACCTCACTTGACAGAGATGTGGTGATCGCGGCAGGGCAGGTCCACCCCCATGTCAGTCGACCCGCTGAGCTGGTCTACGATCCCAAGATGGGCGAGCGCATTTCGCTGTTGGCCCGGTTGGGCTTTCGCGCGGTGACGTCCACGGCCAAGGGTGTTTTTCGGATACCGGCCAGCACGGTGCAGAAGTGGCACGCTGACGCCAAGAATGAGTTGCCTGCCGGCGCAAAAGTCAGCACGGCTGAACTGGTGACGGCCTATTGCCTCAAGACCCTCTCGCCGGTGATGGAGCCCGGCCGATACCGTACCGTCGGGATCGTGCTGGATCTTCGCTATAAACGGCCATTGAATATACCTCGCAATTATTTTGGCAATGCCTTGGGCTATGGTCAGGCTCGATATACCCCAGACGAACTGGCGACCTTGAGTATTCCTGTTCTGGCGCAAAAATGTCGACCAGAACCCGAAGGTATCAGCACCGATGCTTTGTGTAATTATTTGGCGCTGGTAGAAAAGTATCGCCAGGCCAAGGCCATCTGGAAACTATTCCTCAAACCTGCTGGTGACACCCTGCAGGGTGGCTTGGTGTTGAACAATTGCATTCACCTCCCGGTTTACGAGGTTGATTTCGGCAGTGGTCCACCCAGTTGGCATGACATTTGTGGCGTCGCATTCAGGATGCTGATGATGTTCCCAACGCCAGAGGTGGACGGCGGCGTGGACCTGCATTTCACGGGCAGACCGCATGAATTGAAGGCCTTGGGCCAAGCGCTGAAGACGGTCTAGCCTGTCATTACGGCAGTTTGGTGGCCTTTGCTCTGATCAGCGAGTTGGCATGGTCTGCTGGCCGTAAATAGCCTGCGGCTTGCGCTGCATCCGCCGCCACTTGGTAGCGGCGAACATAGTCCTGATGCGTTGGGTACAGCGCCCGCAATTGGGCGGGCTCTAAAGCCGTGGTGCTGCCGCCCGCCACGCATGAAAACACCTCACGGCTGGCCAGCGAGCCTGTGGTGAAGTTGGCGTAAATGCCGTAGTGGACCAAGGGCGCTTCAATCTCAGGCAGGCGTACGCCCCCCAGCGAATGCCCATAGTCGTCATGCTTGATGAACCCCAAGGCATTGCGCTGCATGCGCGAGATCTTAGGCGGCGGTGTGCCATCGTTCACCCACGTGCGCAGGGCGTGCAACGCCGCGTTGTCAACTTCATGCAAAGGCAATGAATTCAATGGCCTTTGGCAGGATGCGGCTGCGGAGCCAAACTCTGGGGCATTGATGCTTCGGATGTCGGTGTTCAGCTGCTCATCAAAATGCGCTGCGCCAGCCACTTCCCAATAACGAACCTTGTTGGTGTCGGCAGTCTTTGACAAGGGCCAGCTCACCGTCACTTCCATCTCGGTTTGAACCTGCATCACAGGCACATCAAGGTCTGCTCGAATCACGGGGATGATCTTGCCGAGGGTGCCCGTCACCACGGGGGCTGCATACGGTGCCGCGCCCAGCAGTAAATAGCCGTCATACACTTTGGCGCTGGGATGCATCG
Source organism: Pseudomonadota bacterium (assembly GCA_040389805.1). GTDB lineage: Bacteria > Pseudomonadota > Gammaproteobacteria > Burkholderiales > Burkholderiaceae_C > Aquabacterium. The sequence goes on along the minus strand of JAZJZP010000317.1, from coordinate 2,586 downwards.
CATTGATGTACGTGAACAGAAAAACCGCGGATTGGGAGTAGCCCAGCGCTAACAAGCGGCCACCCTTGGGTCGACCGAGTTCTTGTTTGACATAGCGCTGCACGGCTTGGCCCGCCTGCGAGAACAGATCGAACGAAAAGTCATCGCCGTCGACATGTGTGTTGGCGTAGCGCTTGGCATCTGACTTTTTGAGGCCATCAATGCCTTTGCCGTGCAAAGTGACCCCGACCCATGCATAGCCTTCGCGAATCAGCTCATGCTGGGTCAAGGACCAGCCTGCATCAATGTCTGAGCCCAAGGTCATGTTGAGCCATTCCACCACGACCATGCCGTTGAACTTGGCGGGGTCACTGGGTCGACGAATCAGCAGTCGGGTGGAGAAGGGGGTGCGAACCACGGACGGTGATGCCAACCAGTGACCATCGTCCTCCCAGTCGCCCGTTTTGCTGTATTGGCTGGCCAGGCCCTTGATGAAAAGCTCTTGCTCGGTGTAGCCGAGCGAAGCGAGTTGTGCTGCGCGGGACAAGGCAGGCTTGCCAGAGACTTCTGCCTGGACGTCCCCTGGCTGCACCAAGAGAGCCACCAACGAGATCCATATGGCGAACCAAAGGGTGCTGGAGCGCAAGACACTCACCTCAGGCGGCGCGCAAGCATTCGACGATGTCCAGCTTGGCAGCCTGCCAGGCGGGAATGAATCCACCGACCACGCCCATGAACAGGGCAAACAAAATGGTCTGAATGCTGATCAAAAAGGTGAGGTGAAATCGAAACTCAACTTCTGAGAATGTGGTGAAGTCCACCGTCGAGATGTTCACGAGCTGCATCACGGAGGCGCCCAATAAGCCCACGATGCCTCCCACCAAAGAAAGCCCCAGAGACTCGCCCAGGAACGCGATCAGCACGGCCTCGCGCCGGAACCCCAGCGCCCGCAACGTGCCAATCTCGCCAATGCGCGAAGCAACGGCGGCGAACATGGTGATCATCGCGCCGATGATGGCGCCAATGGAGAAAATCACCGAGAGCGACAGGCCCAGCAAGCGGATGAACTTGGCCATGCGCTCGGACTGCTCGGCATAGAACTGCTGCTCAGGCTTGATGTCCAGCGACAAGCGCGGGTCGCTTTCAATGCGTTGACGTGCCATCGGAAACGACGCCGCATTGGAGAGTCGAAACACCAGGCTGGAGTAACTGCTGCGGCGATAGGCTTGCATCACCTGATCGGTATCGGCCCAGATTTCGGAATCAAAGGCGCTGCGTTTGGCGTCAAACAGTCCCACGACGATCCAGTCGCGGCCTGCAAAATGAAGGGTCTGTCCCACATCCACATTGGCAAAACCACGGGTCACCGCTCGGCCCGCCACAATTTCGGAGGTGCCAGGCCGGAACATCCGTCCCTGGACGATCGTGACCTGAGGGCGCAGACTCATCCCGATTTCAGAGGTGCCTCGCACGGTGACGTTGCTCACTTCAACGCCGCCACGTTTTGGCAGATTGTTCAGCACCACGGGCTCTTTGGAGACCAGCTTGCGCCCCAGGCTGTCGGTGGCCACGCCTGGCACGTTTTCAATTTCAGAGGCCTGGCTGCGGGTGATGAGGGAATTGACCTCCAGACCCGCGCCCTTGCGCAGCACCACCACATTGTCGGGCTGGCCTGTGGCGACCAGGGTTTCATTGATGCCCGCACCCATCATCAACACGGTGGCAAATACAAACACAACCAGTGCCATGCCGCCCGCAGTCAACATGGTGGTGACGCGGCGCACCCACAGGTTGCGAAGGATGTAGGACAGGGGAACAGCTCTCATTGAAGTCTCTTAGGCAATATGCCGCAGGCCCTGAACGATGTCGATGCGGGACATCTTCCAGGCGGGCCAGGCCGCAGCGACCACGCCGACCATCAAAGACGCCGCGATCTGAAAGGCGATCGTGCTGCCCGAAACATGGAACACCTTGAAGAGTCCGCCGGTTTGGTTGATGAAGGCCACGGAGAGCGGAAAGGTCAGTGCAATGCCTGCGGCGCCACCAATGGCGGCGATCATCAGGCTCTCGCCAAACAAGAGTTTGACGATGAAAAAGGGCGGAAAGCCCAAGGCTCGCAAGGTGGCGTATTCGGCCAGACGCTCGCGCGCGGTCATCGTCATCGTATTGGCCATCACGGCCATGATGATGAGCACGACCACAAAGCTCACGGCACGGATGGCCATCAAAATGGCCTGGCTCATGGCCACAAAGCCCAGCTGGAATGCCTTTTCAGTCTCGGTGCGCGTTTCGGCCGAAGAGTTTCTGAACAGCGTGTCGATCTCTTGAGAGATGGCCGCGGCCCGGCTGGGGTCCTTGATGTTGACCACATAGACCGCGACTTGATTGGCGAGCTCCGAGGATCCGGTGCGCTTCTTGATGGTTTCGGCAAGGAGCTGCCAGTGCATGAACATCATGGTCTCGTCGACCTTGTCATCGGTCCCCGAATAGATGCCACGCACCGTAAAGTTCCAGGTGCCCGGGTAGAGCGTGCCACGCAGTGGAATGGAGTCGCCGATCTTCCAGCCGTAACGGTCCGCCAGCTTTCGGCCGACCACCGCACCTTGC
>JAZJZP010000316.1:2445-5873 GCA_040389805.1 Pseudomonadota bacterium | reverse complement strand
TGGTGCAATTGATGGACTGGATCCGCTCGGGCGAGCCCATCTCGGGGGTGCAGTACGTGGTGCGCCACCTCGCCCTGGAGCCCAAGCGACGCGACAAAGTGGTGGCCCTGCTGTCGGCTTTTTGGCGGGACATCGACGTGGCCGCCTTGTTGGCCGACTATGGCTTCACGGCACGCAATGCGTTTGGCCAGGAGTTGATGGAGCGCATCCGTGGCCGTCTGCTGCCGCTGAGCCCGGCCACCCAGGATCTGGCGACCTTGTTCTCCCTGCTGTTTGACGACCCCAAGGACGCCCAGTGGTTGGCCCAACTGGACGACCACACCCTGGACGAAGTGGCCAGCCTGTGGCATGACGCCGTTGCGGGCGTCGAGGCATCGGTGCTGGGCTGGCGCGAGCCGTTTTACGACGCCATGGTGTTCTTGTCGAGCCAAGTGCGTGCCGCCGGTTTTTCGCACGACCTGCGGGGCCGCATCGGTGTGCGCCTGGATCAGGACTTCAACGCGGAAGCGTCCACGCAAAGCCTGTCCTCACAAGGGTCGACGCGCCAGGCCTTTCGGCAGCTGGGTCAGGTGGCCGAGCGGGTGCATGACCTGGCCCTGGCCTCGGCCACCGCCGCCGCCGATTCAAGCGCCGCCCATGCCGCCTTGATGCAAGAAACCCTGTACCTGCGGGCCTTGCTGAGCACCTGCGCCCAGGGTGCGCAGGACATCCATCAGCACCTGGAGGCCCACGGGGTGTCGATCGACATCGTGTTCCAGATCGACCAATTGAGCGAACGCTGCCGGCGCATCGACCAATTGCTGAGCTGTGTTTTGTCGCCCACCCCCCCGACCGATTTGCGGGCCCTGGTGGTGGATTTGGTCGAGATCGGCACCCGACGGCGCAGCGTGCGCGACCTGTTCACGCAGCACTACTCCTTGCTGGCCCGCAAGGTGGCCGAACGCAGCGCCGAAACGGGCGACCACTACATCACCCGCACGCGGGCCGAGTACTTCAGCATGTTCTGGCGCGCCGCCGGTGGTGGTGCGGTGCTGGCCGTCACGACCTTCCTGAAATTTGCGGTGCTGGCCATGGGGCTGTCGCCCTTTTGGAGCGGCCTGGCCGCCGGCGGCAATTACGCCGCCAGCTTTGTGGTGGTGCAACTGCTGCACCTGACTGTGGCCACCAAACAGCCCGCCATGACCGCTCCTGCGATGGCGGCCAAACTGGCCGACACCCAACGCCCCGAGGCGGTCGAGGGGTTCATCGACGAGGTGGCTCACCTGATCCGCTCACAGGTGGCGGGCATCCTGGGCAACTTGCTGGTGGTGGCCCCGGTCGCGCTGGCCGGGCAGGCGCTGGCGTGGTGGTGGCTGGGCCGACCCTTGATTGATGTGCAGTCTGCCCACCATGTGCTGGAGACCTTGACCCTGAAAGGGCCCACGGCCTGGTATGCCGCCTTCACGGGGGTGCTGCTGTTCATCTCCAGCCTGATGGCCGGCTGGATCGAGAACTGGTTTGTCTTGAACCAACTCGACAGCGCCCTGCGCTGGAACCCCCGCATCCGCGCCACCCTGGGGGCGGCTCGGGCCACGCGCTGGGCCGCCTGGTGGCGCCAGAACATTTCAGGCCTGGGGGCCAATGTCTCGTTGGGCCTGCTGCTGGGCCTGGTGCCGGTGATCGCTGGTTTTTTTGCCGCGCCGCTGGACGTTCGACACGTGACCTTGTCCACCGGTCAGCTGGCCGCCGCTTTGGGCACACTGGGGATGCTAGCTCTGCACGATCCGCAATTTTGGTGGTGCGTGGCGGCCTTGCCCATCACCGGACTTTTGAACGTCGGGGTGAGCTTTGGGCTGGCCTTGCGTGTGGCGATGCGCTCTCGCGGCGTGCGCTTCAAAGACAGCGCTCGCCTGCAATTGGCGCTGTGGCGTCGGTTGCGGCAACATCCGCTGAGCTTTCTGCTGCCCCCGCGTCAGCCTCCTTGACGGCACCGGCCGTGTCGTGATCCGACGCCAGGTCAGGCAGCTCGCCGTTGGCGCGGCCCGAGAACATCGTCCACCACATGAGAAACAAGAAGAGGGCCAAGGCCCCCATCGCTTCCAGCACAATCAGCCACATGAAGTTTTACCAGTTGTTGAGGCGCACGAGCGCCGCGTTGATTGTAGGCAGCTTGTGCGCCTGCAGCAGCGGCCCGACCCGGTGGCCCAGCAAGCCTGCGCCCCGCCCCATTTTCCCCGGAGCACCCTCGGGCACGGTGCTGCCACAACCTGACGGCCAAGGCGGCCTGCTCCGGCCCAAGGCCCACTGGACGCCGGCCCTCTTTGCTGACCTGCCGGGCTGGCGGCAAGACCGCCTCAGCGAGTGGTGGCCCGCCCTGTGGCAAAGCTGCCAGCGCCCCAGCCCCGGCTGGACAAGCACCTGCGCCGAAGTGCGCGAGCTGGGCCCCCAGTGGGGCCGCCTGGTGTCCGACGACTTTGTGCGCCAATGGCTGGAAGGCCATTTGCAGCCCTGGCGCGTCACCGCGCTTGATGGCCGCAGCAGCGGCCTGCTGACCGGTTATTTCGAGCCCCTGCTGGAAGGCCGCCGCAAGCCCGACGAGCGCTTTCAGTACCCGCTCTACCGACCGCCGGCCGACCTGGGACAACGCAAGCCCTACTACACCCGCTCCGAGCTGGAACTGCTGCCCGAAGCCCGCGCGGCCGTGAGTGGTCGTGAACTGGTCTACCTGGCCGACGCCCTGGACGTGCTGCTGATCCAGGTGCAAGGCTCTGGCCGGGTGCGCCTGCCCGACGAGGTCGCGGCGGACGGCCAAGCCCGCACCGTGCGCCTGGCCTTTGGTGGCCACAACGACCAGCCCTACCAGTCGGTGGCGCGCTGGCTGGTGGATCAGGGCGCGTTCCCTCTGGAGCAGGCCTCCTGGCCGTCCATCCGCACCTGGGCCACCCAGAACCCGCAACGGGTGCCCGACATGATGCGCGCCAACCCCCGCATGGTCTTTTTCAAAGAAGAGCCCTTGTCCGATCCGAGCGTGGGCCCGGCAGGCGCCCAGGGCGTGCCGCTCACCCCCGGTCGATCGGTGGCCGTGGACCGTGAATCCATCCCGCTGGGTACCCCCGTGTGGATCGACAGCACCGTGCCTCAGCCCTGGAGTGCCAACCCACCGATGCCGCAGGCCCTGCAACGGCTGATGATGGCGCAGGACACGGGCGGCGCGATTCTCGGCGCCGTGCGGGCCGACTTTTTCTGGGGCTGGGGCGACGAGGCCCTGACCCAAGCCGGCCGCACCAAGCAGCCCTTGTCGACCTGGGTGCTGTGGCCGCTGGTCCGCAGCCGGCCGTCGTTCTGCTCGGGGTCGCGCCGCAGCAACCAGGTCGCCGGGTAGGTCAGCGAGAAGCCCTCGTGCTCGACCCGCTGCAGATGCGACAGATCCACGAAGTCGTCGTACGACC
>JAZJZP010000316.1:0-2435 GCA_040389805.1 Pseudomonadota bacterium | reverse complement strand
CATGTTGATGAAATCGTGCACCACGCCCGGCCACACCGTCAGCTGCACCGGCACGCCGGCCTCCTGCAACACCCTGGCGTACTGGCGCCCTTCATCAGCCAGCGGGTCGCATTCGGCCAGGCCGATCCAGGCCGGCGCCAGGCCTTGATGGCTGGGGGCGTGCAAGGGCTCGCGGTGCCAATTCATTTTGAAGCCATCGCCACGCGCGTGGGCCTCGAACCAGCGCATCAAATCGGTGTCCAAAAACAAGTCTTTTGAAAAGGCCTTGTAGGACTCGGTGACGGACGAGGTTTGCACCGACGGGTAGAACAGCACCTGCAAGGCCAGCGGGATGCCCGCATCGCGAGCCATCAGTGCCACCACGGCGGCCAGGGAGCCCCCCGCACTGTCGCCCCCCACGGCAATGCGTGTGCCATCCACACCGATGCTTGCGCCGTCATGCACCAGCCACTGCAAGGCGGCAAAACAATCGTCCAGACACGCCGGGAAGCGGTGCTCCGGCGCCAGGCGGTAGTCGATGGCCACCACGGCCGCGCCACTTTGCTGGGCCATGCGGCGACACATGCCTTCGCAGGTGTCGATGCCGCCCACCACAAAGCCTCCGCCGTGCAGATAGAGCAACACGGGCAGCCCCGTCTCGTGGCTGGGCGCCCACAAGCGGGCGGGCATCGCCCCGGCCGGGCCCGGGATGGTGAAATGCTGCACGCGGGCCACCTCGACCCGAGGGCCTTCCATGGCGCCCACCCCCATGCGGTACGACTGGCGCGCCTGCTCCACCGGCTGCTTGTGCAAGGGGGGCAACCCCGCGCGCTGCACTTTGTCCAGCAAAGCGCGGGTCATGTCGGTCAATAGGTCGGCGGCATTGGCCATGAGGAGTCTCCACAACAACGGATCGGGCCACAGTGGCCCACCCCCCATTGTTGCGGATCAGGGCACCGAAATGCGCAGCTCCAACACCTCTTGCTCATCTTGACTGAGCGCCTCGGTCGAGACCAGGCCACGCTGGCGCTGCTGGGACTGGCGGTTGCGCTTGGCCACCGCCGTCCATTCGCCCAAGGGCATTTGCACCGTGGTCATGACCTCGGACGACTCGACCTGCCCTTCAGGCGCATAGCCTGAGCTGGACGCCGCCTGGGCCACCCGGGCTTCCAGCTCGACCACCACCCGGTGGGCGTCTCCTGTCCAGCGCGGGCGCACCGTGAAGCCTCGCCCGGTGTCCACCCAGGTGGTCGACGACCAAGCCTGCCACGCCGGATTGCCACCCTGACCGGGGCTGCCAACACTGGGGGCGCCACGCCCCGCACCGGCCAAGGAAAACTGCCACTGCGTCACCGGGCGACTCGTGCCCAGGTACAGCCGCGCCTGCCCGCCGTTGAGCACCTGAAGTTGCTGCAACGAACTGACCGATCGGGTCCGCGTGGTGGAGGTAACCACCACCGTGCCCCGCCCTGACATGCCCGTGCGGCTGTCGACCACCACCTCGCCCGAGCGCAGCCCGAGGCCACCCCCTTGCTGATCGCTGGACGAATTCAGGCGCCACTCGACCAACACATTGCGCTGAGGCAAGGCCGTCTCGGCTTGCACAGAGGCCGCACCCATGACCCCCGTGAGCACGCACAGCCACCGCAAGCCCTCCGCCAACCCCCACCGTTTGAACGCCACCATGCCAGAGAACCTCCATGTCGCCTCGGTCTCGCCATCATGGGCCCACCGCTTGATGCCGACAAGTGGGGGGTTGTGCGTGCTCATTTCCACGTTCCGAAAATGCACAAAGTCCGCGATGCTCAAGTCAAGGCCCCGAAAGCCGATATGCAAGAAGATCCGCCTGATCGGCGGGAAAAAGTCATTTATTTTCAATCGAGATGGAGACTGGCAACATGCAGCTCGAAGCACTGTTCAAACAACCGCAGGCCCTCCCGGCCGTTCCCAAAATCGTTCACGAGCTGATTGACAGCTTCAACAACGAAGACATCTCGATCGACGAGATTGTGGGCAAAATAGCCTCAGATCCGGTGTTATCGGCGCGATTGCTGCGTCTGAGCAACTCGGCCTACTACCATGTCTCGCGCAGCATTGGCACCGTCAATGATGCGGTGGCCATGCTCGGTTTTGTCACCGTGCGCACCTTGGTCATCAGCTCAGGCCTGACGGGCGGCTACAAGTCCATGCCCGGCATGGACCTGAACAAGTTCTGGCGCTACAGCATGCAGACCGCCGCCGTGTCACGCTGGGTGGCCAAAGCGGCCGGCCAGAATGTGGACCTGGCCTTCACCGTGGGACTGATGCATGGCATTGGCCAGTTGGTGATGCACGCCGGCATGCCCGAGCAAATGCTGCACCTGGACAAGCTGGCCACGCCGCTGGACTCGCGCCGCATCGACATGGAGCGCACCTCGTTTGGCTACAGCTTTGCCCAGGTCGGCGCCGAGCTGGCC
>JAZJZP010000315.1:0-6914 GCA_040389805.1 Pseudomonadota bacterium | reverse complement strand
TTCGTGTGCGAACTGTGTGTGGGCCACGGACGCCGGGTGGACAACTCCGCTCCTGCCCCCCGGGGCGGACTGCGTCCACCCCTCCTCCTTTACCTCGCTGCGTTGCCCACCCGACATCCACGGCTTGAGACATGAGTGGCCTGTGACCGCTCAATAGCCACGGCGTCTCGGGATCAGGTCGGCGGGGCGTTCTGTATAGCGAGGTAAAGGAGGAGGAGTGGGCTGCAAGCCTATTCCGGGGGACACGAGCGGAGCAGAGCGCCCCGCCGACCTGATCTCGCGCAAATGCGCCATCAAGGAAGGCCCTCGACTAAACGACCGCAAGGGTCGAAAGCGGACACACATCAAGCGCATGGCCTTGCTGACCCTCCTGTCATCCTTGCTGGCAGCGCCCTCAGCGCGCTGCTGAGCGAACTCAAAAGGCGCGGTCGCTCAAACTCAAAATCCGGGCGAGCAGCGTGCGTGCGGCAGCGCCCTCTGGTGTAGGGAGCAACGGCCAGACATGGATCATGTCCCGCCCTTCATGCAGTTGCACGGGGACGCCATGGGCGCGAAGCTTTTCAACGAAATCCTGCGCATCGTGACCAAGGATGTCGCGGGTTCCGACCAGCATGGTCACTGGCGGCAGGCCGCTCGGGTCGGCGTGCAATGGGCTGACCCAAGGGTGGTCCAACGGCCAGTCACCGGCATACAGGCGGCCGGCTTCCCGTGCCCCAGGAACCGCCAGCATCGGATCACGCAGTGCGGTGTGGGCGATGTCGGGGTGCCCAAGGCCCACGTCCAGCCATGGCGTGATCAACACCATCTGGTCCGGCATCGGGTGTCCACCATCCCGCAGGGCCTGGGCCAGGGCGAGCGCCATGCCGCCTCCAGCGGAATCACCCATGAGCGTCAGGCTTGGCGGCGCGCCCCCTTGCAGCAACCCGGCATGCACTTTCAGCACATGGGCCAGCGTAGCCCGACAGGTGGACTCCGGGGCCAGTGGGTACAGGGGGACGGTGGCGGTGCAGCCCGTGGATCGCACCAGTTCCGCGATGAGCCGCCAGTGGTGGCGGGTAATGGGCCTGGTGTAAGCCCCCCCGTGCAGATAGAGCAGATGCGGGGCTGGTGCTTTCTGGGGCGACTGCTTAGGTTGCAGCGTGTACACCGCGTGGCCGTCCACGCTCGTCTCGCGCACATCCAGGCCATTGCGCACCGAGGCCGAGGGCAGATCAGGACCAGCGCGCCGCGTTTTCTCGATGCCTGCGCGCATCCCCCCGATCGATTCGTAGAGGCGCCGACGGCGCATCACGCGCAGCATGGCAACCAGTAGATAGTGGGAAACACTTGGCATGGCGCTGGATTATGTCAGCCCGCCTTCGGTCAGAAGCAGAAACTCGAGGAGCTTTCCCAGAGGGCTTGGGCAGCGAGATCGCGCCAGTGGGTGAGCACACAGGCGTCAAGGCGTGGCACGCACGCTCGCTGGGCTAATGCTGTGGGCTCAAAACAGGCTTGGCTGAAGGTCGTCTTCGTCCGGCATGACCGCCGGACTCGACAACCCGCCACCTTTGACCAAGCCATCGACCCGCACACCGAGCAGACGCAGCGGCCGAGTCAGAGGCGCACGTTTGAGTGCCAAGCCGGCAGCATGCCGAATCGACACGGCATCGTCCACCGGCAACGGCAAGCTGTGATTGCGCGTGATGGTCTTGAACCGGTCGTCACGCAGCTTGACGCTGATGGTGCGCCCTGCATAGCCCTTGCGTCGCAGGTCGGCCGACACCTGTTCGCACAGCCGCGTGAAGACCTCGCCGAGCAGTGCCTTGTCGCGCACGGCATGCAAGTCGCGCTCAAAAGTGGTTTCGCGGCTCATCGTGACAGGCTCACTGCTGGTGACCACGGGGCGGTCATCCCGCCCCCAGGCTGCGTCGTGCAACCACGCGCCATAACTGGCGCCGAAGCGCTCGACCAGCATCTCCCTGGGCTGTTGGGCCAGCTCGCCAATGGTGTGGATGCCCAGCGCCAGCAACTTGGCCTCACTCTTGGGGCCAATACCGTTGATCTTGCGACAAGGCAGCGGCCAAATCAAAGGCTCAAGGTCTTGCGGCTGAACCACCGAGATACCGTTGGGCTTGTTGAACTCGCTGGCCATCTTGGCCAGCAACTTGTTGGGCGCCACGCCCACCGAGCACGTCAGACCCGTGGCGTCAAAAATCCCCTTCTGGATCAGCCGGGCCAGGACTCGGCCGCCCTCGCGCTGACCACCCGGTACGTCAGTGAAGTCGATGAAGACCTCATCGATGCCCCGGTTCTCCACCACCGGCGCGATCTCTCGGATTACCTCCTTGAAAGCGTTCGAACAGCGCCGATAGGCGTCGAAGTCGACCGGCAACAAGATGGCGTCGGGACACAGCTTGGCGGCCTTCATCAAGCCCATGGCGGAGCCGATACCGAATTGCCGCGCCGCATAGGTTGCCGTGGTAATGACGCCGCGCCCGGTGTAGCCGCTCAAACAGGGGAAGCTTGCCCGAGGAATGTCGCCCGGCGCTGTATCAGCCCAGGCGCTCTGCAAGGCGTCATCGGCGGCACGCCGACCGCCACCAATCACCACCGGCAGGCCTTTGAGCTGCGGGTAGCGCAGCAACTCAACAGACGCATAGAAAGCGTCCATGTCCAGGTGGGCAATCCGACGACGCATGATCTGGTGGTTGACTAGAACATGCTGGCGGCGATGTTGACGGTCAGCGCCAGCACAATGGTATTGAAGGCGAACGACAACACACAATGCACCAGCCCCGTGCGGCGCATCGACGAGCTACTGAACGACACATCGGCCGTCTGAGCCGAAGTGCCGATCACGCCGGACAAGTACATGAAGTCCAGATAGTCCGGCTGATCCGTGCCCGGAAAGATCACCCCACCCGGCCGACGATGGGCCCGCGCCGCATAGAAATCATGGGCATAGTGCAAGGCAAACATGGTGTGGGTAAAGGCCCAAGACGTCAGGATGGTCATGGCCGCCAGGCTCATGTGAATCCCTTTGATGGCACCATGCATTTCTTTGGCCACGGCCAGCTCCAGCACGATGGCCACCAAGCTGACCAGGGCCGCCACCACCACCAGGCCCAACACGACCCAAGGGCGCATGTCCTGCAACAAGGCCCGCTGTCGCATGTGGTCATGGGACGAGCGAACCATCATGGTCACCGCCAGAACCAGGTAAAGCACCGCCGCCACATTCCAGCCGATCAAGCCGCGCGCCACCGCATGTTCGGCCACGCTGTGCGGCACCAACCAGCCAACTGCCACACCCACCATGATCGAAATGAACAGCCTTGGGCGGGCGCGCATCCGGCTCTCCATCGGGTTCAATCTTGAACTCATGACGGCTGTCTCCACTGGTGAATTTCGACGGTGACATGAACAATCTCTTCGTGCTGAGCCAACTGCCCACGCACCTGCTGAGGTGTCAACCCTTCGTCGTGCGTCACCACGCTGACGGTGCAGGCGTATGAGCGCCGCCCGACCCGCCAAACATGCAGGTCGCTGACCCGGGTGGGGCCTTTGGGCGAGTCCCGTTCGATGGCCTCGCGAATTTCACCCACCACCGAGTGATCCATCTCCCGATCGAGCAGCACCGTGCTGGTCTCCTTGATCAGGCCCCAGGCCCAAACGGCCACCAACACGGCGCCGACCAGCCCCATGACCGGGTCTAACCACGACCATCCGTACAACCAGCCTCCAGCCAGTGCCACCATGGCCAACACCGATGTGGCGGCATCGGCCAGCACGTGCACGTAGGCCGATTTCAAGTTCAGGTCGTGGTGCTGATCATGATCGTGATGCTCATGGCCATCGTGGTGGTGGTGTTCATGAGCCTGTCCAAAAATCATGGCGCACACCACGTTCACGACCAAACCCAGCCCCGCGATGATCATGGCCTCCTTGTAATGAATGGCCTGCGGCGACCACAAGCGCTCGACCGACCCGAACACCATCAACGCCGCCACCCCCAACAAAAACACGGCGCTGGCAAAGCCACTCAGCACTTCGATCTTCCAGGTGCCAAAGGCATAGCGCGGATCTTGGGCATGGCGCCTTGCTGCCGCATAGGCAAACGCACTCAGCCCGATGGCAATGGCATGCGAGCTCATGTGCCAGCCATCGGCCAGCAGAGCCATGGAGTTGAACCACCAACCACCGCCGATTTCAAGCACCATCATCGCCAGGGTGATCCACATCACCAGACGAGCACCCCGCTCGGCGGCGGCATTGCCTTGGTCAAAAACGTGGTCGTGGGTCCATTCGGACAGGTCATGTGACGGGGTCATTGACTTCTCCCATGATCTGACTCAGCGAAGTGGTAACAGCAGGGTGTCATCATCGTGGCGCGCAAAATGATGCATTATCTTTGCCAACATAAATCTGGGCGAAAGTCACACTACATGTACCACGGCGAACGTTTGAACAGTGTCACGCATCTGCTGGGCTTGGCCTTGGCGATTGTCGGGTCGGCCGTCTTGATTGCCCACGCCACAGACAGTGGGGACGTCCTCAAGATCATCAGCTTCAGCATCTTCGGGCTGTCCATGGTCCTGCTCTATGGCGCCTCGTCGCTTTATCACAGCATCCGAGGGGCCTCCAAAGAGCGCTGGGCCAAAGTGGACCATTGCGCCATCTACCTCCTGATCGCGGGCACCTACACCCCGTTCACCTTGGTGACGCTGCACAGCACCCTGGGGTGGGCTTTGTTTGGCTTTGTCTGGGTGTTGGCGGCCGTGGGCATTTGCAAAGAATTGGTGTGGGGTCGCGAGACCATCCCTTCAGTGCCCTTGTACGTGCTGATGGGCTGGTGCGGCGTGGCTGCCGCAGTTCCGCTCATGGACGGCCTGCAGGGCGATGGCTGGCTGTGGTTGCTGGGCGGCGGCCTGCTCTACACGGTGGGGATCGTGTTTTACGTGCTGGACAAACGCATGCGCCATGCCCATGGCATCTGGCATTTCTTTGTGCTGGGGGGCACGGCCAGCCACTATTTCACCGTGCTGAAATTCGTCGCTTGACGCGGCCCGCGCTGGGCGAAAAGCATCATCTGAAAAATATGTGTGACTTTTCCCGCCAGTGGGGTATAGTGGCGCCACAGATATGCACAAGACCGTTTCCTCAAGGTCTTCGTTCTCAAAACCAATTGCCACAAGCCATGTTTCATGGTGCGCTGGTTGTTCGGCCCAGGTTTCAACTCCCGGTTTGACGTTTCTTGAGTGTTTCTGCCCGCGTAGGTGTGTGCCTGTGCGGTTTCATTTTTTCAATCACTCAACAAGGAATATCATCCATGAGTACTACCCAAACTGGCACCGTGAAATGGTTTGACGACGGCAAGGGCTTTGGCTTCATCGCTCCTGAAGACGGCAGCAAGGATCTGTTCGCTCACTTCAGCGAAATCCGCAGCGAAGGCGGCTTCCGCAGCCTGCAAGAAAACCAACGCGTTGAATTTGAAGTCAAGATGGGCCAAAAGGGTCCACAAGCTTCGAACATCCGCCCGCTGTAATCAGCGCGCAGGTCTTCTAGACCACTAAAAAAAGCGGCTTCGGCCGCTTTTTTGTTGCCTGGTGTTTTCTCGATCCCTCAGTGGACCGCGGCTGGCGCCCTCACCGCATTGACCAGCAGAGCCACACGTGGCGCCATGTTGGCGGGCACCAACTCAATGTCGGGATGCTGAAGGGCAAACACGCGGAACAGCTCATCTGCAAAGCTGTGCCCCACCTCGGTCACTCCACTGAAGTCGATCTCGGCGTGACGGAACTGCGGCAAGCGGGCGGCCGCGCGGCGCGCTTGCGCCCGTGAGTCCAGGGCCGAGCTGCTCGACAACAACAAACGCAAGGGCACTTTGGTGCAATCAAAGGCCACGCCCGACTGATCACGGCTCCAGGCCGACAAGATCTCATCCAACGTGCGCGTGGTGTCCAGCGAAATGGAGGCGAACACCGACGTGCCCTGGCGCGCCAAAGGTCGGCCGCTGTGCCAACCGCCGTTGTCCCAGCCACGCCGCTGAAAGTTCGAGCCATTGGCATGGATCTCAAACACATCGGCCAACTGCGACGAAAAAAACAAGCCGCGGCCGGTGTGCCGATCTGGCGCGCTGGTGAGCTTGCCTTTGCTCAACTCCAGCATGGCGTATTGCGCATCTTCAATGGCAAACGACTCGCGAATGTGGTCAAACAGACCCCGTCCGTCGTCGGACACCAGCAATTGCACATGGCTGGGCGTCTGGCGCAAGGACACGGTGACGGTGGTGCCGCCACTGTGGTCAATGGCGTTGTTCAAAATCTCACCGAAGATGTGCTGAACCATGCGCTGCACAGCGGGCGGCAGCACGAAGTTGGGGGCAAAGTCCCGATCCCAGGGGATGTCCTCCTCCAAGCGCTGCAAGGGGTAGGTGGCCACCACCTGACGCAAGATGCCTGGGCTGTACACCGGGCGTGACACGGTGCCTTCTTTGACCAGCCATCCCGATTCGATCAGCTTGACCAAAATCTTGCGCACCGCAGGGCGGCTCGACTGGGTACGCTCGGCCACATAGGCACTGAGGTCAAGCGGACGCTGGACCGCCGCGGCGGTGATCCAGCCGGTCAGTTGCATGAGATTGAGTCGTGACATGGTCGGCATCCTTTCAGCAGACCTCAGTATGAAAGACCCCGCACGACCACCAACCTTGAAACAAAGGGCCCGTTTCGGCCTTGTTTGGGTGGATCAGTGCAGGCCGCGGACATCTCCGCCTTCGACCCAGGCAAACCGCGGCTGCTCAAAGCCGTCCACCAGCACGGCACCGGTGAACATGGCGTAGGGCCTCACCCACAGCGCCCCTTCGCCGTACAGGGGCCGGTAGACGACCACGGCCTCCAGCGTCTCGCTGTGTCGTGCGACCCCGTAGACCTGAT
>JAZJZP010000314.1:0-4514 GCA_040389805.1 Pseudomonadota bacterium | reverse complement strand
GTCGGGTGCGGCCCAATGAGGCGCGAAGGCCGCACGTTTGCCTTTGAGGTGCGCGATCTCGCTGCCCAAGCGTGAGGTCAGGTAGCCCAGTTTCTCGCTGCCCTCCATCAGGTACTTGCCTTGAAAGCCCAGCAACAAGCACATGTGGAAGACTTCCAGTGCGCCAACTCGTGCGCTGCCATTGGAGCGCAGCTCCTCCAGCTTCGCAAAGAATTGCTCGCCTGCGAGTTGCTCACCAAAGAACTGCAACTGCAAGGGCAGGCGCTGCCATGACTCTTTGGCCTTGAACGAGGACATCAGCATGGCTTCGTCCACCGTGGCGCAAAAGGCGTATTTGCAGACGTAGATGTCTTCTGAGCTGGCGTGCAGGCGAGTGGCGCCGCGCTCGAAGGCGGTCAGGAACTGCTTGACGCGCTCGCGAAAGACCTCCGCGTCAATCGGGGCGTGCTTGGCCTTGAGTAAAAACAGCAGATAAAAGCCGTCGTACATCAGGTCCAGCAGGCTTTGTGTTTCTCTGGCAGAGGCCACAGGGGCCAGGGTGGTGGCAGACATCAATTCACCTCGTGATCATCGTTGAGGTCATTGGTTGACCGCGATGAGTTCCAGCTTGAGTTCATGAAGTCCCGAGGGGACGTAAATGGTCATGGCCTGAGCCTGCAGCATGCGCTCGTAGAGGTTGCCGCGCAGCTCCAGCGAGAAGTAGTAGCAACCTGGCCGCACTGGGATCGCTGCAGGGACTTGCGGGGCGTGAACGAGTTTGACGCCGGGCATCGCCGACAGCACCAGCTTGTCGACATCGTCTGGGGCGCCGACCTTGAAGCGCGATGGCACCACGTCCACCAACTCCGCAGGTGCCATGGTGGCCGACACACCGAGGTAGAACTGGGTGCTGGCGCTGATCTGCTCCGAGTTGAGCCGACCTTGGTAGAAAGAAGGTTGCGACTCGGTCAAGTTGATCGAGAAGTAACGCGTCGAAATGACCGTTTCGAGCAACTCGCGCACGATGGCGTCCAGGCGCACAAAGGCGGGGCCTGGGTTGCCGTGTTCGTAGGTGGGCAGATCGGCCAACGTGAAGGTCTTTGAAAAAGTCATCAGAGAACCGGCCAGCTCCAGCAGTTTTTCAAACAGGCGTTCAGGGTGCAGGCCAGGATGACGGGCCAGGTGTGACAGCCCTGCGAAGGCGGTGCTGGCGGTGTGCAGCAGCCAGAAAGAGGCCACATCACCGGAGCGGAACTCGATGATGTTCTTGCTGGGTTCGCGGTGCAGGCCATAGAGTGCGTCGACCTTGGCTTGCAGTACGTCCAGCAAACGGCGCAGGTGCAGCACCATGGCGGGCGACGCTTGCAAGTTCAGGCTGGGCGGCATGAATCGGCCATCGTGTTCAAAGCCGCCCGTGGCGGTGCGCTTGATGCGCAGCAGGGGCAGGCTGATCAGGTGGGCGCGCGGGTCCGTTTCGGGCAGCAGCTTGGCCGACTTGCGTAGCACCGTGACCTCGGCCGTGACGGCGTCGGTGTAGGCATCGGCCGCTTGCATGTGGCTGCGGTAGTAGCGCACCGCGGTGTCCGCTTCTTCGCGTGAGGCTGCAAAGTTGGTGCCACTGCTGCGCAAGGGAGCCAGGGCCAGGTGATAGATCCACTCGTTGGCCGAGGTGCCCGCTGCGGCCCTTAATGAATCGAGTGCAACCGGCGGCGGCAGTTCGTCCTCAGCGGGGGCATTGAACAGTTCACCATCAGGGAACACGACTTGCAATTCAAGGATGCGCAGTAAGCCGGTTTGCAAAGCATCGGGGTCGACCTTGATGTGGCGAACGCCCCAGGCATAGGGGTGCAGCAGGCGCGACATCTGAGACAAACGCCACTCGTGATAGGCATCTTGCTGTTGGAAATGCTGCGGGCGAAGGAAGAGGCCTTCTCCCCAGAGGATCTTGGGTGACTGAATCAAGGGGTACTCACTGAAATCAAGGGCAGGGCACAGCAACAGAGCGTGCTGAGCTCAAGGGCTGTCCGATGGGTTCGCCTTCTTGCACGCTCATGGCGCAGGCATGTAAGCCAATCGACAAACCGGTTTTCTCGGCCGACTCGCTGCGAAAAACATAGCGCCAGCGCTGCGGGGCCGGGTTGCGAAACAGGGCGACGATGCCGACATAGCGGGCTTCACGTGCGACCTTGTCGAGCACCTCATCGTGCTGGCCGGGGATCATCTGCACCTCACGGGTCGCAATGACATCGTCGCCCAATTGTGCTTTTTCGCGGGCCGGGTCACCAAAGACCTCGTAGGGTGCTTGCATGAACGCGTTGGGGCTGCGCAGCTTGTAGATGCGGGTGAGCAGGGCAATCGATTCACCCGAAGGGGTCACGTTCAGAGACTCGCTGGAATGCAGTCGCCACAGCACTTTGCGATCAGGCATGGCCACCTCTGGTAATTCCGGGAGCTCTGGTTTCTTGAAGCCAACCGCCTCCAGGGCTTTGTCCTTCATGGAGGTCAAGCCATCAACCATCGACTTGGTGTACGAGTCTGTCTTTGGCGCACCGAGGCTTGTGCTTGAGCCCGTGCTGGTGGACGCGCAGGCGCTCAGCAGCAAGGCTGCTGCAGCGCATTGCATGGCCTTCAAGCCGGTCTGGATCCCTGGTCTCATGGTTGTTTTTGAAGGCGCGGGGCCCGTCGATGAGCCGGTAGTGTAAGGACATGGCAGGTGGTGTGTTGCGCGCATCCCCCAGGAGAGGGGGATGCAAATTGCAACCAGATGCAAGAGTCTGTAACGCACCCAAAAGGGGGGATTGGGTGCTGGATATTTTGGGCTCTAATCCGACCCTGTTGATGGCGCCAAGCGCTGTTGTTGTGCGTTATATAAGTGGATCCGGGGAGTTTGACAGTGTGTTTTTTTAATGTTCGTCGTGGCCTGTTGAGCGCGACTGTCTTGTCTGTTCTTGTCGCATTGTCGGCCTGTACGACGGCTCCCAAACAAGCTGATAGCGCGGCTACCGCAGAACGCGTGGCCGAGAGCATCCAGGCTGCAGACAAGGCCCAGAAGTTGGGCAAGACGGACGATGCGCTGACCGAACTGGATTCGGCCATCAAGATTGATCCGGCGAGCAAGCTTCCTTGGTTGCGCAAGGCGCAAATTTATTTCGATGCGCGCCAATATGGTCTGGCCATCACGACGGCACAAGAGGCCTTGCAGCGCGATACCCACGACTTGACAGCGCAAAGCATTTTGGCGGTCAGCGGCTTGCGTGTCAGTGCTCAGGCGCTGGAGCAACTGCGCAAGGTCAATGAAGTCAATGGCTCCGCGCGGACCGAGGCTGAAAGCGTGGCCAAACTGATCCGCGAGGCCCTGGGTGAGCCCATTCTGGTGCCCGCTGTGGACGCCGCATCGGCTCCTGTGGTGAGCAAGCCTGCTCCTCGTGCAACGGCTGCGCGGAGAGTCAAGTCAGTCGCTGCTGCTGCATCCGCATCGGCGCCAGTCGCATCAGTTCCGGTGGCCACCAAGTCCGCACCAGCGGTGGCTGCTTCGGCCAAGACGCCGACCCTCAGCGTTGGCAAGGTTGCACCACCCGCCGCGGGTGGTCGCAGCAATCCCTTCGGTGCTTTGCAGTAATTTTATAAAAGAGGATTTAGTCATGGCCAAGAACGACAGTGTTCAAAAGCGTCTGGAGCGCGTTCGCCCTCCTCGTGTCCAACTGACGTATGACGTTGAAATCGGTGACGCCATCGAGCAAAAGGAATTGCCTTTTGTGATGGGCGTGATGGGTGACTTCACGGGTCAAGCCGACCCTGAAAAAGCGGTGGTCCGTTTGAAGGATCGCAAGTTCGTCAACGTTGATCTGGACAACTTCGACGAAGTGATTTCTGGCATGGCGCCGCGCGCCAGCTACCGCGTGGCCAACAAGCTCAGCGCCGATGGCGGTGAGTTCGCAGTGAACCTCGACTTCAAGTCGATGGACGACTTCCGTCCTGAGTCTGTGGTGCAGCAGGTGGAACCTCTGCGCAAGCTGCTTGAAGCGCGCACCAAGCTCTCGGACCTGCGCAACAAGATGGCGGGCAACGAAAAGCTGGAAGACATGTTGGGAGCTGTTCTGAGCAACACCGAACAACTCGCGCAACTGGGTGCTGAAGCCCGCAAAGATCAGGAGTAAGACCATGAGCGCACAAATGCAATCCAACGGCTTGCCGCAGGCCGCTGAAACAGTCAGCCTGCTGGACGACATCGTTGCCAAAAGCAAGGTGGCCAAGAGCGACAAAGAACATGCCCGCGCCAAGGACATCATTGGCGAACTCGTCGCTGAAGTGTTGCAAGGCACCGTGGTGGTGTCTGACAACCTGTCGGCCACGCTGGACGCCCGCATTGCTGAGATCGACAGCCTGATCTCTGCACAGCTCAGCGAAGTGCTGCACGCGGCTGAGTTCCAGAAGTTGGAGTCGTCGTGGACGGGCCTGCACTACCTGTGCAAGCAAACCTCGACCGGCGAGAAGCTCAAGATCCCGACGAAGAAACTCGGCGAACTCTACAAGAT
>JAZJZP010000313.1:0-5125 GCA_040389805.1 Pseudomonadota bacterium | reverse complement strand
TTGGTAGGCGGAGTGCTCCCAGTCACCTTTGGAATCAACCAGCAGCTTGACCCGATCGCCTTCTTGGCGAGCCGTGATCGAGGCCACCGGGGTGCCAAAGTCAGCCACGTCGAAACGGCGCTTCAAACGATCAGGCAAGGTGGCACGAACGAACTCAACCACCAGGTTTTGTCCCTGCTGCTTGATGTCCACGCCGACTTGGTTGTTCGGCAAATCCACCACCACGCGCCCGGCACCATCTTGCCCGCGACGGAAGTCGATGTCCTTCAAGGCCAAAGGCGCCGCGTTTTGAGCTTCAGCGAAATGCACCGTGCTGTCAGCCTTGGCCTCCTTGGCTTGTGCGGTCGCGATTGGCGCGGCAGCCACCGGTGCGGACGCCGCCGAAGGATCCAGCACCAACAGCAAGGTCTTGCCCTGCAATTTCGCGGTGTAGGTGGTGGCTTGGCGCAAATTCAACACCAGACGGGTACGCTCCCCGGCTTGGGCCACATTCACCCCACGCAGATTACCCTGGTTGATGTCGACCACATTGCGCCCCAGCGCATTGGTCACTCCCGGCAAATCAATGGCAATGCGGGGTGGTGCTTGCACCACAAACCCGGCAGGTACCAGTGTCAGTGGCTCGGACAACTCAATTCGAACCACATCAGAGCCTGCCTGCTGGCTGCTCGTGATGGATTGAATCGCTGCGGCTGCCCAAGTCAGCTGTGATACCAACGCCAGAGAAACTCCGGCCAATACGACACGCCACTGTTTCATGGTGTTCTTCTCCTGCATGCGATTCATCGTGTGGTCTCCTGGAGTTGCAGCGTCATTGGGCGTTCAATCCATTCGCCTGCGGCGTCCTGGACGATTTCGCGCAACTCGATTTCAGTCTCGGTGATCTTCATGATCTTTCCGTAATTCTGGCCAAGATAGTCGCCCATCTTCACTTGATAGAGCAAGCTATCGACCTTCAGCAAGGCGTAAGGAGCCCCCTTGCGGTTGACACTGCCCACCATGGACATGCTGTCCAAGGGGTAGGCCTCCAAAGGTTCTTTACGGCGGTTGAGTTCAGCCGCCACAGCAGAGTTCGGCTGACGCGCCTCTTGCTTGAGGGCTACCGTCAGTTTTTGAGTGCTGAAGGGCTCGACACCATCGGCCCCCACATACGCTCGGGGGTTGAATTTTTGAGGCGGCGTGAGCGGTGGAACATTAGGCTGCACTTCGTGGCGCTGCTGCTCCATCCAGGCTTTGAGTTCGTCCTGCTCGGAAGCGCAACCCGCCATCAACACGGCGGTGGCCAACACGGTCAAGATCAGGTAAGGGTGACGCATCACTTCTTGGCCCCTTCTTTGTTCTTCTTGGCCAGTTCATCGCGCTGAGCCTGAACCTCACTGGGATCCAGGTAGCGGTAGGTACGGGCCGTGGCTTCCATGAACAGCGCACCGCCGTTGGCGTCTTTGCCAGTGGCAGTCGGGGCGCCAATCACCAAACTGTGCAAGGTCACAATCCGGGACAGGTTGGCGATGTCGGCGGTGAACGCACCGATGTCGTGATAGCGACCCGTCACGCGAATGGCAATGGGCAACTCCGCGTAGTAGTCTTTGACAGACACTTGGCCAGGACGGAACAGTTCGAACTCCAAGCCACGCCCCAGGCCAGCTTGGTTGATGTCCGACAGCAATGCGTCCATTTCGGCTTTGCCTGGCAATTGCTTTTCAAGCTGAGTCACGTACTCTTGCACTTGGGTACGCTGCTTGCGCAACTCATTCAAGTTGATCGCTTGAGCCAGCTTGCTGCGGTAGTCTTGCTTGAGCGTCGGTTCTTTGTTGCGTTCACCCGTGAGCTCGTCGTCTTGGGCGGACAACAGACCAAACCAGCCTAACACCACCACGGCCACAGCCGTGACAATGAAGGTAGCCAGCTTGGGTATGAGCGGCCACTGCCCAGGTTCATTCGGGTTAAGCCCCCGAAACTGATCCTGGACGTCGGCGAACCAGGCGTTGATGTCAAAGTTGATATTGGCCATAGAGGTCAGCCTTGAGACTTCTTGACCGCAGAGGCGGCCGGGTTTGGCGCTGACGCACCAGAGGCCGCTGAAGCAGCCGAGCTGACGTCCTGAGGACGCTTCAAGCTGATCCGCACCGAGAAATCAAACAGGCGCTTGGGATCACGCGCATCTTTGGTCTGTTGCGCCGAGGCTTTGATTTCTTGCAACTCGGGGCGCTCCAACCACTCGGACTTGTAGGCCGTGTTGCGAAGGAACTCCGACACCCGCTCGTTGGTCTGAGCCACACCCGTGACCATCACAGATTGTCCATCTTGGCGGATGCCCTTGAGGTAGATTCCCTCAGGCGTTTGCGCGACCAACTCGTTGAGCAGGTGAACCGGCATGTTGCGGTCGATCTGCAAGTCCTCGACGGCCTTTTGACGGGCCTTGAGTGACTCAATTTCTGCTTTCAGGCCGGACACGTCTTTGATGTCGTCATCAAGTTTGTGGATTTCGGCCGTGAGGAAGTTGTTGCGCTCTTGCTGATCGGAGATCAGCTTTTGCTGCACCACGTAGCCCAGGGCGATGACCACCGCACCCGCCACCACAGACAAACCCAGACCGACGAAGAACGCCTGCTTGCGCAGCTTGCGTTTCTCCTCGCGGTGAGGCAATAGATTGATCAAAATCATGCCAGGAACCTCCGCATGGCCAGACCACATGCCGTGAGGTAGGACGGCGCTTCCTTGCGGAGCTTGCTCTCGCGAATCGACGAACCCAACTTCATGCCCTCAAAAGGATTGACGACCATGGCAGCAAAGCCGGTGAGCTCGGTCACCCGGTCTTTCAGGCCAGGCAGTGCTGCTGTGCCACCCGCCAACATCACGTAGTGCACCTTGTGGTGCGGCGTGCTGGTAAAGAAATACTGCAAGGCCCGGCCAATTTCTTGAGAAAGGCTGTCCACAAAGGGACCCAGAATGGTGTTCTGGAAATCCTCAGGAAGGTCGCCTGCCAACTTCTTGGTTTCAGCCTCTTCAAACGAGAAACCGTACTGACGCGAGATCAGTTGGGTCAACTGAGCGCCACCAAACGCCTGATCACGGTCGTACAACAGTTCGTTGTCTCGCAACACCTTCAAGCTGGTGTTCTCGGCGCCAATTTCGAACAAGGCCACCAAGGCATCCTTGCCTTCACCTGGCAGACCATCGACCAATCGCTGCACCGCCAGGCGCGACGCATACGACTCGATATCAAGAATGGCGGGCTTGAGCCCTGCGGCCTCCGCCAGACCTTGGCGGTCTTGTACACGGTCTTTGCGCGAGGCCGCGATCATGACCTCGACATCTCCAGCGGAGGTCGGGCTGGGCCCCACCACGCAGAAGTCAAGACTGACCTCGTCCAGAGAGAACGGAATGTACTGGTTGGCCTCGGCCTCGACCTGCATTTCCATCTCTTCTTCGCGCAGCCCCGCCGGCAGCATGATTTTTTTGGTGATGACCGCCGATTGCGGCATCGCCATGGCCACGTGCTTGGTGCGCGTTCCACTTTTGATCACAACTTTGCGAACGGCATCAGCCACCTCATCGAATTTTTCGATTTGGCCATCGGCGATCCAGCCCTTCTCGAACGGCTCCGATGCAAACCGTTCAAGGATGAATTCGCCAGAAACTGCCTGGCTCAATTCGACCAGCTTCACGCTTGACGAACTGATGTCCAGCCCAATCATTGGCGGATGCTTGCGACCCAAGAGCGTATCAAGAAAACTCACACCGTCCCCCACGCGCCAAAGATAACGCTGGAAAGTTAATAAACCGCTTGAATGCTATCAGCAAAGGTTTTGTTTATGAACGGAGATAAAGCAGGGCAAATCCCAACCTCGTTGCGTCTTGCACACGCCTTACAGACAGTTTCATGTGCAAGCGGGCCTCTGCCTAAGGGTCCAGCGTTCCATGGTGTAGCGCCCACGCGCCCTCGTAGCTTCCTATAATCCGGCCACCCAACAGGCGTGCCCACATGAGCGAAACCGTTTCTTCTCCCTCCTCCCGTCAACCTACCCCTTGGTGGATGCAGTGGATCGTCAAGCCGTTGCTGGCCTTGGCCGGTTTGGGGCTGGCGGGGGCCTTAAGCATCGCTTTTCTGATTGGCGTGGGCCTATCTGTTGCGTACCCACAACTACCAGCGGTCTCCGGGCTGACCGACTACCAGCCCAAGATGCCCATGCGGGTTTACTCAGCTGATGGCGTCCTGATCGGCGAATTCGGAGAAGAAAAGCGTGACTTCTTGCCCATCAGACAAATCCCCAAGGTCATGCGGGACGCGGTTTTGTCGATTGAAGATGCCCGGTTTTACAAGCATGGCGGGGTGGATTACATCGGGGTATTGCGCGCGGGTTTGGCCAACTTTGGCGAATCACGCAGCCAGGGGGCTTCGACCATCACCATGCAGGTGGCCCGCAATTTTTACCTCCCCACTGAGAAAACCTTTACCCGCAAAATTTACGAGATATTGCTGGCGCTAAAGATCGAGAGCCTACTGAGCAAGGATCAGATCCTGGAGCTCTACATGAACCAGATCTACCTGGGGCAGCGCGCTTATGGATTTTCTGCGGCCTGCGACACGTATTTTGGCCGGCCCATCAAGGACATCACCGTGGCCGAAGCAGCCATGCTCGCGGGCCTGCCCAAGGCCCCGTCAGCCTACAACCCGGTTCGAAACCCTAAACGGGCCACGATTCGCCAGCAATACATCATCGATCGCATGTTTGAAAACGGGTTCATCACCCAGCAGCAACGCGACGAGGCCAAAAAAGAAGAGCTGCATTACCGCAGCAAGGCACCCATCCCATCGCACGCAGAGTACGCCGCCGAAGCTGCCCGTATCTTGATGCATGACCAATATGGTCCCGATGCCTACACGCGGGGGCTCAATGTCTATACGTCGATCAAGATGCCCGAGCAAACCGCCGCCTACAAGGCGCTGCGCAAAGGCCTGCTGGATTTTGATCGCCGGCAGTCCTGGCGTGGCCCGGAAGCCTACATCGACTTGCCTGCGGACCCCAAGCAGGTGGATGTGCGTGTGGCCGAAGCCCTCGAAGAACACCCTGACAGCGAAAACATCCACGCCGCAGTGGTTTTATCGGTGTCTCCAAAAGAG
>JAZJZP010000312.1:0-1570 GCA_040389805.1 Pseudomonadota bacterium | reverse complement strand
AGTGCAGCAGCAACGCCGACTTGCGCAAGCCTGTCTGGTCAAGCTCCATTCGTCTTGCCCTCGTCCAACCAATGATTGATGCGGCCGACCACTCGGTCAATGTCCTCACTCGTGGGCGCCGACGCCGCCGGGGTTGCGTTACCACGTCGAAGTACGAGCCACCCCAACATCGACAACAGGCCCAACCCCAGAAACCAGGCCATGGTGCTCACCACCTTGGTTGCCACCGTCTCGCCAGTAGCTGACTTGTTGCCAAGCGCTGCAGTGGTGGACTGCCCACCAGAATGGGGCGCTGAATGAAATTCCAAGGCAGTGCCACGAGTGCCCGGCAAGATCACCACCGCCACAGAGTCTCCACGCGACTCGTCGGCACCCACCGCATGGGCGATCAAATCCTTGACGCGATCCATTTCGATGTGGTCCGCACGAGCGATGACCGCCACGCTGATGCGCGTAATGCCGCCAGGGACCGTTGCGACTTGTTCGATGCGATGACCCACCTTGTACTCGACCTCACGCGTCACGCTGCCCGCGCCAGGGCTGCTGGCCGCACCCGATGGGTCGGCTGGCCCAGCTCCATCATGGCGCTGCGATTGCCGCTCACGCACCAGCACCCCTGTGTTCTTAACTCCATTGCCGCCGTCTACAGGGAGCACATCTTCAGTGGTGACCTTGACGTCATCAAGACTCAAGGTCGCGTCCACCGAGATACCGTACTCACCCGTCGGATCCATGTTGGCGAGCAAGCGCTTGATCTTGCCTTCCAAATAGGCATCCACCTCGCGCTTGACCTCCAGCCGACCGTTCGAGAGGCTGTCATCCACGCCGGACTTGGTGCGCGTCAACGCGACACCCTCTTGGTCAATAACAGCAATGTCATCAATCATGATGGAGGGGACTGTCGCTGCCACCAACTTTTGAATGCCTTGAACCTGATTGGGATTCAGCTGTGCACCAGCCTCCATGACCACGGTCACGGCAGCGGTTGGGCGCACGGCTTGACGCCGCAAAAACCCGGACTCCGGCAAGACCAAATGAACACGTGAAGACGCGACCCCATCAATCGACGAGACCGTGCGGGCCAACTCACCTTGCAAGGCACGTTGATAGTTGATTTTTTGTGTGAACTCGGTTGTGGAAAAGTCGGTGTTGTTGAACAACTCGAACCCAACCCCTGCGGACGAACCCGCACCACCATCGGCCAAACCGACACGCACACGGCCCAAATCGGCACGCTGCACCTCGACAGAGGTTCCATCACCGCTGACACGGTATGGGATTTTGAGCCGCTCAACTTCGCGCACAGCCGCCGCCACTTTTTCAGGGCTGGAGCTGCGCATGACAGGTTCATATTCAGCGCGCAACACCCAATAGGCCCCGCCGCTCACCACGCCAACGATGCTCAATGCACCCACGACAAAACCCGCCTTGGCGGCACCGCTTAGATCATTCCAAAACTGACTCATCGACATGGCTGACTCAAATCTGCATACGTGTCAGATCCTGATAGGCCTCAACCATGCGGTTGCGGATCTGGATCACTGTTTGAACGCCAATGCGAGCCTGCTCT
>JAZJZP010000311.1:1297-1978 GCA_040389805.1 Pseudomonadota bacterium | reverse complement strand
GCTATACGGTCGGTTGGGCAAAAGCTGATGTTGCTGATTATCAAGAGTGTGCTGACGCCTGTGCTCGTTTGAGTCATGAGCTGGGTCCCATCGATACCTTGATTAATAACGCCGGTATCTCGCCGAAGCACGACGGTGCTCCCGCAGCGATTTGGACAATGACTCCTGAGGAATGGCAGCGGGTTGTCAATATCAACCTCAATGGGTCCTTCAACCTAGTCCGGGTTTTAACGCCAGGAATGGTGGAGCGCGGCTTTGGCCGTATCGTCAATATGTCTTCAGTGGCGGGCAGCGCATTTTTGCCCATTGTGGCGGCTCACTACAGCGCCACTAAGGCGGCCATTATTGGTTTTACCCGTCATCTGGCCGGTGAGTTGGGTCCTTTTGGAATCACCGCGAATGCGTTGGCGCCTGGGCGTATCGAAACCCCGTTGCTCAAAACAGTTTCGGCGCAGGCCAACCGGGCGGTTGTTGACGAGACGCCGTTACGTCGACTGGGAACACCGCTTGAAGTCGCTAGGGCGGCGTGTTTCCTCACTTCGAATGAAAGCGATTTTATTACGGGACAAGTCGTCGATGTGGCGGGTGGATGGCTGATGCGGTAACCGTTCAAGGTCAGAAGCAATGCGTTTGATCACTTGGTTTCAAGCGGTAACCACTTGTTTAGAGAGCGTCGATCAT
>JAZJZP010000311.1:0-1287 GCA_040389805.1 Pseudomonadota bacterium | reverse complement strand
ATGGTCAAAACAATGGGGTTCCCAGGGCGGTACGAGCAAGGTCCGGGAGCGTTAAAACAGTTGGGCAGAGTACTGACCGATATGGGGCGGTCTCGTCCTCTGGTGGTGTGCGATGAATTTGTCGCCAGGCATTTATGGCCGGGAGTTGGCGATGCATTACAAATGCATGGCTTCGAACCTTTGCACATTGAGTTTCCGGGTGAATGTACACACGCAGCCATTGCTCAGTTGTCTGAGCAAGCCTTGATCCACGCACCTGACACCATTATTGCGCTGGGTGGGGGGAAGACGATTGATACGGCCAAGGGACTGGCTGTCAATCTCAACGTCTCCATCATTGTTTGCCCGACCATTGCATCGAGTGACGCGCCCACCAGTCGGCTGATCGTGCTCTACGATGAGGATCACAAAGTGGTGGGGGTGGAGTACCTGAAAATGAACCCTTCAGCGGTCATTGTTGATACCCATGTCATCGTTCAGGCTCCGGCGCGTTTCTTTGCCGCCGGTATTGGTGACGCCATCAGCAAAAAATTCGAAGCCCACCAATGCCATTCCGCGGGCGGCAACAATTCTTTCGGGACACCTGCGCTGCATACCGCGTTGATGCTGACCAATCTGGTGTTCGACACGCTGATGCAATACGGCGTGTCGGCTTACCAAGCAGTGTGTCGTAACGAGGTCAATGACGATGTCGAGCGGGTAGTCGAGGGCACCGTATTGATCAGTGGCGTGGGTTTTGAAAGCGGCGGGTTGTCGTTGTCCCATGCGCTGGTTCGCGGTTTGACCGCCATCCCGACCATGGCCTCGATGCTTCACGGTGAGCTGGTTGCCTTCGGCACGCTGGTGCAGATGGCAGTAGAGGGGCGTCCTGTCGACGAGATCGACAAGGTCGCCCGTCTGCTGCATGACGTGAAACTGCCCGTCACGTTCGCTGAACTGGGTCAGAGCATGCCGTTCACTACGGCGCAAATCAACACCATGGTTGAAGCCACCTTATCGGCTGCCTACGCGAAAAATATGAACCCACCCTTGAACTACGAGCGCCTCGTTGGTGGTTTGGCAAAGGCTGACAACATCGGTTCACACCTGACAAACGTAAAGTCCTGCGCCCTGTGATTCGGCTTTGACCAATGGCCGCCGTGCTGCCTTATAAATACAAAAATGAGAACCCTAAAATGAACGAAAAAACCGTGCCTCATGTTCACGAGCTGCTTAAAGACTCTCCCAAAAACTGGGGCAAGTGGGGCCCGGATGATGAGGTCGGCGCTCTTAACTATTTGACCGGTG
>JAZJZP010000310.1:0-7372 GCA_040389805.1 Pseudomonadota bacterium | reverse complement strand
CCCCAGCTGCGCTGGCGCGAGATGCACCAGTCGGGCCGGTTGGCGATCATGTCGCGCAGGCGGACGCGGCCGTTTTCTGGGTAGAAGGCGGTTTGGTCGATGGCGTCGAGCGCCAACTGGCGCAAGGTCTTGTCGGCCTTGGCGGTGGTGAACACGCCCTCGCCTTCGTCCATGCGCACGAACCATTGCGCTGCGGCGCGAAAAATCACCGGCTTTTTATGACGCCAGCAATGCGGGTAGCTGTGCGAGATGTCGCTGCTGGCCAGCAGGCGGCCATGCTCACGCAAGGTCTCGATGATGACGGGCGCGGCCTTCCAGATGTGCTGGCCGCCAAACAAGGGCAGCTCGGCCTCATAGACGCCATGGCCCTGTACGGGGTTGAGGATGTCGTCAAACTTCAGGCCATGGGCCACGCAGGAGTTGAAGTCTTCGACACCGTAGGCTGGCGCGGCATGCACGACGCCCGTGCCGTCTTCGGCGCTGACGTAGTCGGCCATGTAGACGGGGCTGAGGCGGTCGTAGCCGGCATCCACATGGGCCAGCGGGTGCTTGAAGTTCAAGCCCTCCAGCTTGGCGCCGGGGGTGGTGGCGATGACCGTGACTTGATCGGCCTCGAAGCCATAGCGTGCCGCGGCTTTGTCCACCAACGATTCGGCCAGCACCAGCAGGCCACGCGGGGTGTCCACCAGGGCGTAGCTCAACTCGGGGTGCATGTTGAGCGCCTGGTTGGCGGGAATGGTCCAGGCCGTGGTCGTCCAGATCACCGCGAAGGCATCTTTGTCCAACTGGGGCAGGCCAAACGCGGCCGCCAATGGGGCAGGCTCGGCGCACAAAAATTGCACGTCCAGCGTCTGCGATTTTTTGTCGGCGTATTCAATCTCGAACTCGGCCAGTGACGAGCCGCAGTCAAAACACCAGTACACGGGTATCAGGCCACGGTAGACAAAACCGCGCTCGATGATCTTTTTGAGCGCGCGAATTTCGTTGGCTTCGTTGCTGAAGTCCATCGTGCGGTAGGGATGATCCCAATCGGCCAGCACGCCCAGGCGCTTGAAGTCGGTGCGTTGCAGGTCGACTTGCTCACCCGCATAAGCACGGGCCTTGGCCTGCACGTCATCGCGGCTGAGGCTGCGGCCGAAGGTCTTTTCGATCTGGTTTTCAATCGGCAGGCCGTGGCAGTCCCAGCCCGGCACATACATGGCGTCCATGCCCTTGAGCTGGCGCGCCTTGACGATCATGTCCTTGAGGATCTTGTTGACGGCGTGACCCATGTGGATCTGGCCATTGGCATAGGGCGGGCCGTCGTGCAAGACGAACTTGGGCGCGCCGCAACGGGCATCGCGCAGCTTTTTGTAGCGGCCTTGCGCCTCCCAGTCGGCCACCCAGGCGGGCTCGCGCTTAGGCAGGTCGCCGCGCATCGGGAAGTCGGTGTCCGGCAGGTTCAGGGTGGCGCGGTAATCGGCGGCGGCGGGGGCAGTTTTGTCTTGGCTCATGTCGGCGTGGTGCGGAGACGCTGAGCCGCGAAAAACTCGCGGGCGTCTGCCATGTCTTGGTGGATGGCCGATTGAAGGGCCTCAAGCCCGTCGTAGCGGGCCTCGTCTCGGAGCTTGTGCAACAGCTCCACTTTCACAATTTTACCGTAGCCCCCTTCGGCGCCCAGACTGGCGGGCCAGTCAAAGCAATGCACCTCCAGCAGGACACGCCCGGCGTCTTCGACCGTGGGGCGCACGCCCAGGCTGGCCACGCCCTCCAGAGGCTGTTCGGCCAAGCCATGGGTGCGCACGACAAAAATGCCGCTGGTGGCCGGTTTTTGATGGCCAAAGCGCACATTCATGGTCCGGCAGTCGAGCGTGCGGCCCAGTTTTTGACCATGGATGACATGGCCGCTGACACTGTAAGGGCGCCCCAGCAGGCTGTTGACCAGGCTCATGTCGCCCGCGGCCAAGGCCTCCCGCACCACCGAACTGGAGACGCGCACGCCATGCACCTCGTAGCTGCGCATGCGGGCCACGTCAAAGCCACGTTGATCGCCGGCGGCGTCGAGAAAATCGTAGTCGCCCGCGCGCTTGGCACCAAAGCGGAAGTCGTCGCCGACCAGCACGTAGCGGGCATGCAAACCTTTCACCAACACCCGGTCGATGAAATTGTCGGGACTGAGGCTGGCCA
Source organism: Pseudomonadota bacterium (assembly GCA_040389805.1). GTDB lineage: Bacteria > Pseudomonadota > Gammaproteobacteria > Burkholderiales > Burkholderiaceae_C > Aquabacterium. Next base: position 5,206 of record JAZJZP010000310.1, on the reverse strand, counting down.
AGCGCTGATCAAACGGCACGACCACCGCCTGATCGACCCCGCAGCGCTCCAGCTCCGACAACTTGTCCCGCAGGGTGACGATGCGGGGCGGTGCGAGTTCGGGCTTGCCTGCCAGCTTGGCGAAGTAATCCCGGGGGTGCGGCTCAAACGTCAGGACGGTGCTGGGCAGCCCTCGGTGCTGGGCCTCGTTGCTCAGCAGGGCCAGCATGGCTTGGTGGCCCCGGTGCACACCATCGAAGTTACCGATGGTCAATGCACAGGCCGGGGCCAAAGCCGCATGGTGGAATCCGCGAAAAACTTGCATAGAGGGCGATTATCCCGCGGCTCAGGGCAGGACCAGCGAGGCGTCGTCCAGCCAACGCCACTGACCCGGCGCCAGATCCTCTGGAATCGTCAAGCGGCCAATCTGGCTGCGGTGCAAGGCTTCGACTCGGTTGCCCACCGCCGCCACCATGCGCTTGACCTGGTGGTATTTGCCTTGCGTGAGCGACATGCGCAGGTGCAGTTCGGACACGATTTCGGCGTGCTCGGCGCGCACCGGCATGGGGTCGTCGTCCAGCACGACACCCGACATCAAGCTCTCGATCATCTTGTCCGTCAAGGGGTGCTTGACCGTGGCCTCGTACACCTTGGGCACATTGTGTTTGGGCGAGGTCAGCTTGTGCAGCAAGGCGCCATCGTCGGTCATCAACAGCAAGCCGGTGGTGTCCTGGTCCAGGCGACCGACGGGCTGCAAGCCGCGACGGCGCAGCGGCAAAGCCAACAGGTTGTGCACCCCTGGCCAGGCGCCCGGCTTGAGCGAGCACTCATAGCCGGCGGGTTTGTTGAGCAGGACCAGGGCACGCTCGTGGTAGATCCAGGGCAGGCCCTCGACCTCGAAGGTCAGGCCTTCGGTCATGAACGTGGCGTCAGGGTCATCAACCACCTTGCCTTGAACAGACACGCAGCCGTGCAGGATCAGGCCATCGCACTCGCGGCGAGCGCCAAAACCTTGTTGAAAAAGAATGTTGGAAAGGGTCTGAGGACGGGGGGCGGCGGATTTCTTCATCCCCCGATTGTCCGCTCAATACCGTTTGGTCAGCGTCAGGGTGTCACTGTCGCGCTTCATTTGGAACCGCGTCAAGAAACTGTTGCCCAACAAAATGTGAGACATGGACATCGGGGCAATGGCGGCGTCGACATTGAAAACTTCCACATCCTGAATCCGGACACTGCTGAGCACCACGTGGTACGCATCAACGACGCCATTGGCCGTGCCCACCTTGAAGCGTTCGCCATCTTTGTACTTGATGCCCATGCGCTGCGCGTCGTCCGCTCCCATGGCAATGGAGGTGGCCCCGGTATCCACCATGAACTGCGCCGCACGCCCGTTGATGGAGCCTTGGGTGATGAAGTGCCCGCCCGAACTGGCCGACAGCACGATTTGACTGCCCGTGCCGCCGCCACTACCGCCCACGCTGACGGGCGCCCCACCCAAAAGCACCGTGACCCGCGCGCCCTTGATCTCGACCACGGCCTGCCCGGTATTGACGCCGAGCACCTTGACGCCCTTGAAGGTGTCCCCCACCGCCACGGCCTTGGGCGGGCTGCCATCAACCACCAGCAGAGCTTTGTTGCCCATGCCGCCGGTCATGGCCACGCTCTGGGCTTGCGCGGTCGCCGCAACAGCGCAGATGCCAAAGGCCATCAAGGTGGCGCGCCAGAGGACGGACAAGGTGGTGAAGGTGTTCAAACGGTCTCCCTGTGGATTTTGGTGGGGTCAGTCGCGGAAATTATCAAAGGACAACGGTGCTTCGGTGAGGTCTTTGCGGATCAGGGCCATGGCCGCTTGCAGGTCATCGCGCTTGGTGCCGGTCACCCGAATGGAGTCCCCTTGAATGCTGGCGGCGATCTTGATCTTGCTCTCTTTGATCAGCTTGGTGATCTTTTTTGCCAACTCGGCCTCGATCCCTGCTTTGATCGTGACGACTTGCTTGACCTTGTCCCCGCCCATTTTCTCGGGCTTGCCAACGTCCAGGAAACGCGCGTCCACGCCACGCTTGGTCATCTTGAGCGTGAGAACGTCTCGAACTTGGTCGAGCTGAAAGTCACTGTCGCCATAGACTGTGATTTCTTTGTCTTTGATCTCGATTCGGGCGCTGGTGCCCTTGAAATCGAAGCGCGTGACGATTTCTTTGGTCGTTTGATCGACGGCGTTGCGCACCTCGACCAGGTTGGGATCGAGAACGATGTCAAAACTAGGCATTAAAAAGCTCCTGTGGTCTGAGAAAATTCTGCCATGCACTTACCCCTTGTCGTTGAAAAAGGCGCCAGCCTTAAACCCTATAACACCTTTGGCCTGCCCGCGACGGCGCGGGCTCTGGTGCGCATCACGTCGGAAGCCGACGTTCGGCGGGTAGTGGACAGCCCTGAATGGGGCCGCGCGCCCAAGTTTATTCTGGGCGGTGGCAGCAATCTGGTTTTTACCCAGGACATTGATCGTTGCGTACTGAAAATCGAGATCATGGGCAAGCGCCTGCTGGACACCCGCCACGACGCCTGGATTGTCGAGATCGGGGCCGGCGAATCCTGGCACGCGACGGTGGACTGGTGTTTGAGCCAGGGCTTGCCTGGCCTTGAAAACATGGCCCTGATCCCCGGCACCGTGGGCGCTGCGCCTGTACAAAACATCGGCGCCTATGGGGTGGAGTTGCAGGACCGCTTCGAGTCGGTCGACGTGGTCGACCTGACCACAGGCCGCACGGTGACGCTGGACGCGGCGCGCTGCCAGTTCAACTACCGCGACAGCGTCTTCAAGCGCGAATTGGCCGGCAAGGCCGTCATCACCCGCGTGCGGCTGCGTCTGCCGCGACCCTGGAAGCCCTTGTTGGGCTACCTAGAGCTGGAGCGCAAGATGGCGGAGACGGGCATCACCCAGCCCGATGCCCGGCAGATCTTCAATTGGATCTGCGACATCCGCCGCGCCAAGCTGCCTGACCCCGCCGTGATCGGCAACGCGGGCAGCTTTTTCAAGAACCCGGTGGTGACGGCCGAACAATGCAGCGACATCATCGGCCGCGACCCCGCCGTCGTGCACTACCCCATGACCGATGGCACCTTCAAGCTGGCCGCCGGATGGCTGATCGATGCCTGCGGCTGGAAGGGCAAGTCCATCGGCCAGGCGGGCGTCTATGAAAAACAGGCGCTGGTGCTGGTCAACCGTGGCGGCGCCATTGGGGCCGAGGTAATCACCCTGGCCCGCGCTATTCAGGAAAGCGTCTACGGGCGCTTTGGCATCCGGCTGGAGCCCGAGCCGGTGGTGGTGTAAGGCCCACGGCCCTGTCTCCCCCCATTGGTGGGGGCTGCCCGTGGCGACCCGATCGGTATACTCATCGCGCCTTTGCCGTCCCCGCCAGAGGCCAAAATTCAAGGAGATTTTTCATGCGCAAACTCATCGCCCTGTCGGCGACCCTGGCCCTGCTGGCCGGGTGCGGATCGACCATGCCCACGCTGGGTGAAAACAAAGGCACGGTCCGAGGGGCCGCAGGCGGCGAGAGCGCTGATGGCGAGAACTCCCAGCTGGAAAAATGCGCCGAAACGCTGGGCACGCTGGCCATTGAAGAAGACACGTCCGCCCCCTGGTACCTGCAACTGCACGACCACCAGCTCGGATCGACCGTGCCCGTGTTGCGCCTGATGATCCAGCAAAGCAATTGCTTTGTGATCGTTGAGCGCGGCAAGAGCCTCAACAACATGATGCGTGAGCGCGAGTTCGCCCGTGGTGAAGAAAGCCGCGACGGCAGCAACTTCAACAAAGGCCAGATGGTGGCCGCGGACTACACCATGAGTCCCGCCATCCAGTTCTCGGGCAACACGGGGGGCGGCAATGCGTTTGGTGGTGGCGGCGTGCTGGGCATGTTTGGCACCCTGGCAGGCAGCGTGGGTCGCAACGAAGCCTCAACGACGCTGCTGTTGATCGACAACCGATCGGGCGTGCAGATCTCGGCGGCTGAAGGCACGGCCAAGAACTTTGACTTCGGCATGGCCGGCGCCTTGTTTGGCGGCGGTGGGTTTGGTGGCGGTGGCGGCTATGCCAAGACCCCGCAAGGCAAGGTCGTGGTGGCCGCGTTTGCCGACTCTTACAACCAGATGGTCAAGGCCTTGCGCAAGTACAAGGCACAAACGGTCAAGGGTGGACTGGGGACCGGTGGTCGTTTGGGCGTGAGCGGTGGGGATACCGCCGCATCGCGTGAAATCGCGACCAAGCCTGCCGTCACCAGCACCAAAAAGAAAAAGTAAGCGGCCATGCTGACCATGGCCCGTCCGGCCTGCCTGGCACTCACCGTGTTGATCAGTGGCCAGTGCATGGCCGCTGAATTCAGCCGCTACCTGAGTTGTGCGGGCCAGTTGTCGGCCAATGGCAAGGGCAAAGCGGCAACGCTGGACTTGGCCATGCGCGACAACAGCGCCATCGCCCTGATCCAGCGCTCCAACGTGCTGCCCGTGGGCGAGCGACTGAAGTACGTCGCCACGCCGATGTCCTACACCATGCTGTACAAGCTGCCCTTACCGGGCACCCGCTATTACAACGACTGGGTGCATGGGCAGTGGCTGGTGTGGCAACCCAACTTAAAACGGCTGGCCACCATCCGCATCGCCATTGATCGACAAACGGCCGAACTCGAAGGCGAACTGCTCGACTTCAATGACGAGTCGCTGGGCACCTTGGCGATGGACTGCAAGCCCATCGCCCCGGAAGACATGCCCGAGCCCAAGCTCTGAGGCCATGTCGTTCCAGACGCGCATCAACCGAAGTGGCAGATGTAGTGGTAGGGCTCGCCTTCGATCTTGATCTCGAAGGATGAATTGCCGGGCACGTTGAAGCGCTCGCCAGGGCCGTAGGTGGTCCACTCGGTCGAGCCGGCCAGCTTGACGGTGGCCTTGCCAGCCACGGTTTCCATGATCTCTGGTGCGCCGATGTTGAAGGTCAACGCTGCTGGCAGGATCACGCCAACAACCACCCCCGTCTCATCATAAACCCATCTCGGCAGCACGTCCGGCTCGTTGTCCGCGTGAATAACAGTCGCGGCACGCACGCACCCAAGACAGCCGGCAATTGCGACCGCGGCGCCGCCAACGATCCGCGTGAAGAAGTTTCGTCGGTTCATAATCAATCCAGGATCATCCGACCCATCGCCGGCAGTCCGGTGGCCCGCCAAAGAACGCG
>JAZJZP010000309.1:0-2181 GCA_040389805.1 Pseudomonadota bacterium | reverse complement strand
CTTCTTGTCGGACACCGCTTCAGACACACCCATATTGAGCGTGATCTTGGTCAAGCGGGGGACTTCCATCACCGACTTGTAACCGAACTTCGCGACGAGGTCCGGCACCACTTTCTCGCGGTAGAAGCCTTGCAGGCGAGCAGTTTGTTGAGCCATTGGTAACCTCATCAAGCCTTGATTTCTTCGCCACTGGACTTGAAGACGCGCACTTTTTTGCCGTCTGCCAGGAGCTTGATGCCAACACGATCAGCCTTACCAGTGGCGGCATTGAAAATTGCCACGTTGGACTGATGAATCGGCATGGTCTTATCAACGATGCCACCAGTGGTTCCCTTGAGAGGGTTAGGGCGAACGTGCTTTTTAGCAACATTCACACCATCAACCACCAGATGACTGTCGTCAATGCGCTGCGACACGTTGCCGCGCTTGCCTTTGTCACGACCGGTCAACACAATGACCTGATCGCCTGTACGAATTTTGTTCATGGGCTATCCTTTACCGGGTGTGTTACTGATACGCCTGAGATTCAAAGAACTTCAGGAGCCAGTGACACGATCTTCATGAAGCGCTCGGTACGCAATTCACGCGTCACGGGGCCGAAGATACGAGTACCGATAGGCTCAAGCTTTGCGTTCAGCAGCACTGCGGCGTTACCATCAAATTTGATGAGCGAACCATCTGGGCGACGAACGCCCTTGGCAGTACGCACAACCACGGCGCTGTAGACCTCGCCTTTTTTGACGCGAGCACGAGGGGCAGCTTCTTTGATGCTGACCTTGATGATGTCGCCAATACCGGCGTAACGACGCCTAGAGCCACCGAGCACCTTGATGCACATGACGCTCTTAGCACCCGTGTTGTCAGCGACGTCAAGTCGCGATTGCATTTGGATCATGGTGTACCCCAACTTGCCCACTCGGCTGCACAAACAACTGCACAACAACGAACGGTCAGTCTTGGGCCCGAAGAATCGGGCGGATCTGAGAAAAGGCCTGCCTCCTGAATAACCCACCGCAGCAAGCTTCATCTTTATCAGATGACCCTTGAGGGATTCGGGCTGGATTCAAACCTCGTCTCAGCGAAGAATTCGATTATGCACGATTTTTGATGATCGTGTCAAGCAGTTCCACCAACTGTTAGTCCATCGATGCGCAAAGTGGGTTGCCCAACGCCAACAGGAACGCTTTGCCCCTCCTTACCGCAGGTGCCCACACCGCTGTCAAGGGCCATGTCGTTGCCGATCATGCTGATGCGGGTGAGTGCGTCGGGACCATTGCCGATCAGGGTCGCACCCTTGACGGGGTATTGAATTTTGCCGTTCTCAACCCAGTAGGCTTCGCTGGCGGAAAACACAAACTTGCCGCTGGTGATGTCGACTTGCCCACCACCGAAGTTGACGGCATACAGACCGCGGTCAATGGAGGCCACGATCTCTTTGGGATCCTTATCGCCACCCAACATATAGGTGTTGGTCATGCGGGGCATGGGGACATGGGCGTAGCTTTCACGGCGCCCATTGCCGGTGGGCTGGGTCTTCATGAGGCGGGCATTGGTGGCGTCCTGGATGTAGCCACGCAAGATTCCGTCTTCAATCAGTACTGTGCGCTGGGTGGCACAGCCTTCATCGTCGATGTTCAGCGAGCCGCGGCGGTCAGGGATGGTGCCATCGTCGAGCACGGTGACGCCTTTGGCGGCAACTCGCTGGCCAACCCGACCCGAAAAGACGCTGGATCCTTTGCGGTTGAAGTCGCCTTCGAGGCCATGGCCCACGGCCTCGTGCAGCAAGATGCCTGGCCAGCCATTGCCGAGCACCACCGTCATTTCACCCGCCGGAGCAGGTCGGGCTTCAAGGTTGACGGAGGCGGCATGCACGGCCTGATCCACATAGAGCTGCAAGATTTCGTCGGTGAAATAGGCCAGTCCGAGTCGACCACCGCCGCCGGAAGAACCGACTTCACGTCGTCCGTTTTGCTCGGCAATGACCGTCAGGGACAGGCGCACCAAGGGTCGCACGTCGGCGGCCAAGGTACCGTCGGCCCGGGCCACCATCACGACGTCATATTCACAACCCAGTCCGGCCATGACTTGCACGACGCGCGGATCTTTGGCGCGGGCACGTTTTTCGATGTTTTCAAGCAACGCTACCTTGGCAGCACTGTCGAGCGAAGCAATGGGATCTAA
>JAZJZP010000308.1:0-7076 GCA_040389805.1 Pseudomonadota bacterium | reverse complement strand
GCACCGCAAAGGGTGAGCAAGGCAAGCGCCCAGGGCCTCACTCGCGCCATGCCACGCCAAGGAGTCAGCATCCGTACAGCAGTCATCAGGACAGTCCTCAGGTCTCTAGATCAACGGGCTTTGAGTTCAGCGCGGCGGTTCTTGGCCCACGCTTCTTCAGTGCTGCCGGTAGCGGCAGGACGCTCTTCACCAAAGCTGACAGCTTCGACCTGATCAGCCGACACACCCAACAAGGTCAGCGACTTGACCACGGCTTCGGCACGCTTTTGACCCAGGGCCAGGTTGTACTCGCGACCACCGCGCTCGTCGGTGTGTCCCTCGACGAACACGTGTTTGCTACGGGCAGCCGTCAGCACCTTGGCGTGCCCCTCCAGCACCGAACGAAACTCATCCTTGACCAGGAAGCTGTCAAAGTCGAAATAGATGACGCGCGACAGCTGCGCCAGATCGTCGGCCGACGTGTCCGGGGCCACCACCACAGGCGCCACGTTCGAGGCAGGCAAGGACGAGGTCGAGCCGTTGCCTTGACCAGAAACGTTGCGCGACTCGATGCGCGGAGGCGCCGAGGGTTGGTCAAGCTTGACGGCCGAGCTGCAACCCGCCAGCCACAAGGCAGAGACAGCGGTCAAGGCCATCGCGGCGCGGCGCGCCACGGTCAAGGTGTTGAGGGGAAATGCCATGGGAGACTCCTTCAGGTGTTGATTCAAAACTAGGCTTGAGGTGATTGGGTTCAACGCTTGGCGCCCGATATATCCGGGCCCCAGACGGGTTCGCGTACATCGGCTTGGGGCGTGGCCAGACTGGCCTTGATGCGCCCATCCAGCGAGGTGGTCACGAGCACATCTCGCCCCTGTGTTCGGGTGGCGTAAATGATCTGGCGGCTGTTGGGGGCAAAGCTGGGGCTTTCGTCATCGCGGGTATCGGTGAGCACACGCACGGTGGCGCTCGACAACTCCATCAGGTGCACACGGTAGCCGCCACCATTGACCTGCCCGATGAAGGACATCCAACGTCCATCAGGACTCAGGGCCGGACTGATGTTGTAGGCGCCATTGAAGGTCATGCGCTGGGCCGCCCCGCCTGCTGCGGGCATGCGGTAAATCTGTGGGCTACCACCGCGATCACTGACAAAATAAAGACTGGCACCATCGGCCGACCAGGCGGCTTCGGTATCAATGCTCCCGCTTTGGGTCAGGCGCCTGGCACCCTCACCGTCCATGCCGATCACATAGAGTTGTGAGCCGCCATCGCGGCTGAGCGTGACCAGTAATTTTTTACCATCGGGTGACCAGGCCGGGGCGCTGTTCGTGCCCTTGAAACTGGCCACCACCTTGCGCCGCCCCGTCGTCAACTCCTGCACCATGACGGTGGCTTTGCCACCTTCAAACGAGACGTAAGCGAGCTTGGCACCGTCGGGTGACCAGGCGGGTGAAATGATGGGCTCGTTGCTGGTCAAGGCATCACGCTCGCCTTTGCCATCGGCATCGGCCACCCACAGCACATAGCGGCGGCCGGTCTTGGCCACATAGGCAATGCGGGTGGCAAAGGACCCCTTGTCACCCGTCATCTTTTCAAACAGATCATCGGCGATGCGGTGGGCGGCCAGGCGCAGGTCCGCTGCGGCCACGACCAGGCTCTGCACCCCCAGGTCCTTGTTTTTGACGACATCCCACAAGCGATAACGGATGTCAAAGCGCCCATCGGCCAGCGGCATGATGGAGCCGGACAACAAGGCATCGGCGCCCTTGGCTTTCCAGTCGGCCAACAAGGGGCGCGACATCTCATCCAGCTTGTCGGCCGAGGCGTCTTGCACCTTGAACAAACCGCAACGCTCCAGGTCGGCCATGACGATGGCCGAGATAGGCTGGGGTGAGCGGTCTTCACCGCGAAAGCGTGCAATGGCCACCGGAATCTGCGTGGCCCCAACACCCGCAATCTCGATGCGAAATTGGGCCAGGGCAGGTGCAGCGCTCCACAGACCAGCACTGGCCATGGCGCCAGTCACGGCCCAAGTCTTCAGACAGGCACGCCGGGAAGGCCATGGTAAGGCAGCAAGGAGCAAGGCAGTTTCAGGCATCGTGTGGGCCGCAAGGCGCAAAGGTTCAAGGTCTAATTGTGCCGTGCCTGTCAGCCCGGCATGACAAGGGGCGGCGCCAGTGACGCAAAGACATGTAAAGAAGCCTGGCGGCCGCAGGTCTCCGATTTAAGCACAGATCAATAAATATCTTTATGAATCAATGAGTTAAAAACAATTACACTGAACATACTGCCGTCGAAGAGCCCCCCCTCTGTGACCACTCCATGCAAAGCTTTCTTGACCCTGCGATCCTCTTCTTCGTCTTTGGCATCCTGGCAGGCGCGCTGCGCTCCAATCTAGAGATCCCACCGCCCATCTCGCGCTTTCTGTCGCTCTACCTCTTGATGGCGCTGGGCCTCAAAGGTGGCTTTGCACTGGCCAAATCGGGCCTCACCACCGAAGTCGCGGTCAGCCTTGGCTGTGCCCTGACCCTGGCCTTTCTCGTGCCGCTGCTGGGATACAACGTACTGCGGCGCTTCCTCAACGGGTATGACGCCGCCGCCATCTCGGCCACGTACGGCTCCGTCAGCGCGGTCACCTTCATTACATCCGTGCAGTACCTCGACAGCCGAGGCTTGTCATACGGTGGGCACATGGCTGCAGCCATGGCCTTGATGGAATCCCCCGCCATCGTCATGGCGGTGGTGCTCGCCAATCTGGTTCGACTGCGTGAAACAGCCGGCGCACACCAAGCGCCCATCGGCACCATCCTGCATGAATCCCTAACCGATGGGGCGCAACTCCTGCTGCTGGGCGCCATGATCATCGGCATCCTGACCGGAGAGTCCGGTCGGATCACGATGCAACCTTTCGCGGGCGATCTCTTCAAGGGGATGCTGGCCTTCTTTCTGCTCGACATGGGCTTGCTCGCGGCCAGGAACATGGGCGGTCTCAAGGGCAAATCACCCTGGCTGCTGGCGTATGCCATCGTAGGGCCGCTGGTCCATGCGTGTCTCGCACTGGTCCTGGCCGCCGTGTTGGGCATGTCACCCGGGAACGGCGCCTTGCTGATGGCCCTGGCCGCCAGCGCGTCGTACATCGCCGTGCCGGCGGTGCTACGGCAAGCCATCCCGGAGGCCAACCCCTCCCTGTATTTCGGGATGTCACTGGGCCTGACCTTTCCGTTCAACATCCTGATCGGCATCCCGCTCTACATGAACGCAGCCCACCATTTTTTGCACTGACAGGTCAACCTCAAGTCCATCGGACATTTGACCGAAAAGCCCAGATGGGATTACAACCGCACCGCTTTGCATCGCTGGATGCACCGCAAGCGATCAAAAAACCGCATGCCTGCATCCACCACAAACACGCTACCCACTGATCTACAACAGGTCAGACTGCTCGGCATCAAGCGCTTCTGGCTCACATTGCCATCGTATGGCGCGGTGATGGCCATCCTCTGGGTGGGCGTTATCTTGGGCATTGTTCACGCAAGCATTGCTTTTTCTTTGTGCTTTATAACCATCGTTACGTTGATGGTGTTTTACGGACTGCTGCACAGCGGCAAAGCAGCGCGGTCAAAAGACCCCCTGCTGACGTACGCTCAAATGCTGCTCAATATCGTCATGGTGGCCTGTGGCTACGCCGCCCTGGATGACTTACGCAGCACGGCCTTGTTGTGGCTAAGCGTGATCATCGTGTTTGACGTGTGGCGCCTGAAACCGCGTCAGATCCTGGTGGCGGCGGTACTGTGCGTATTGCTGCCCTTATTGGCCACCGCCGTCCGGGCTCGGTGGCATCCCAGCGGACTCAATGACGGTCACGAACTGTTCACACTGCTCATATTGATGGTGGTGCTGCCCATCTTGTTTGCTGTTTCGGCACAGGCCCGTGCCATGCGGAAACGGCACATCCAACAGAAGGAGCAAATGACCCAGGCACTGGCGCAATTACACCAACTCTCCATCCGCGACGGACTCACAGGGCTGTACAACCGCCGCCACATGCTCGACCTGCTGGAAGAAGAAGTTCGGCGCTGGCAACGCTCAGGTCAGCCATTTTGTATTGCCATTCTCGACCTGGACTGGTTCAAGCGTGTGAACGATCAATACGGCCACGCCACCGGCGATGCCGTTCTGCAAACCTTCGCGCAACTGGGCATGGCGGCATTTCCAGGCACCGCCGACGCTCTGGCCCGATGGGGTGGAGAAGAGTTTTTATTACTGCAACCACAGACGACCGCAGGCGAGTCCGTCGCAGCACTGATGCAACTGCGCGATCAGGTGCATCACCACGACTGGACGCTGCATGGAGAAGGTTTGAGCGTCACCTTTTCAGCCGGTGTCTGCCAACACCACGAAGGCAGCACGCTTGAACAAACCCTGGAGAAGGCCGATCAGGCCTTGTACCAAGCCAAAGCCGGCGGTCGCGACGGCATCTTTGCCAGTGAAGCGGCCCCCTCGTGCATGCCGGTTGCGCTAAACACCTCCGTAGCAGAGCCACGGCCCCTGGCGAGGCACACCACGACCACGGTGGCCGCGCACGCTGAGCCCTCGGCCGCGACACCGCGGCCCACGGCACCGACACCGACACCGCCAGACCGGCAAAAAACACCTGTGCCGGGTCCAACACTTGTGCAATGGATACTGGGGCGCGATGACCGTCTGCGTGTCTTTCAATACATGTCCCTGCTGGGGGCCTGTGTCTACCTGACGTCGATTGCGGGATTCCTCTTGTACGTGGCTCCCGCCAAGATACTGACGCATCAGCAGACCATGCTCTTTGTCGGCCACAACCTGCTGGCCGCGGTAGTCCCCTTCACGCTGTTGCGCCTCGGAGTCACGGCGCGCTGGAGAGACCCCTCCTTCGTGCTGCCGCAAATTTTATGGGGCGGTACTGGCGTGATCATCGGCTACGCCATGATGCCCGCCACCAGCCCCAGCACCTTGCAGATGATCTGCCTGTCGCTGGTATTTGGTTTTTCAAGCCTGCGCCCCCACGAGACCTTGTTCGTCGGCAAGTACTACATCGCCCTGATGCTGGGCGTGCTGGGCATGAAAGCGGTGATTGGCGCAGACAATTTCAGTCCCAGCCGGGACATCCTTGAGGTCGCCATGACCTGCATTGCTTTGTGGATGCTGACCGCACAATCGCACCGCTTCAGCGTCCATCGTGATCGCGTCCGCGCCGAAAAGCGCTCCTTGGCAGACGCCACTGCGCAGGTCAACCAAATCATGATGCACGACCCACTGACCGGCTTGTACAACCGCCAGCATATGCAACAAATGCTGGAGCGCGAGTGCGATCGCCACCAGCGCACCGGCACGTCCTTTTGCATCGCCTTGATTGACCTGGACCATTTCAAAACCGTGAACGACACCCACGGCCATGCTGTCGGCGACGAAGTGCTGGTCGGTTTTGCAAAAATTGCGCAATCCATCTTGCGCGAAACCGACGTGGTCTGCCGCTGGGGCGGTGAAGAGTTCCTGGTCCTGCTGGTGGACACCAACCCAGGTCAGGATGGCTTGCTCGCATTGAACCGCTTGCGCGAAGCCGTGGCCCAACAAGCCTTCTGCCCCAGCTCGACGCCATTGCGAGTCACCATGTCGGCCGGGATGGCCGAGCACCTTCAGGATGAACCGATCACCTCGACCCTGGCACGCGCCGACCATGCGCTCTATGCAGCCAAAGCGGCAGGGCGCAACCGCTGCGTTTGCTCAGGCCAAGCTCAAAGCAGCACGATGTCGTACTGCTCGGGTGACACCCAAGGCTCGGTCTGCAGCGACACCGGCTTGCCGATGAAATCGATCAACCCCGCCAGGTGCTGACTCTCTTCATCAAGCAGCATTTCGACCACCGCCGCACTGGCCACCACGCGGAACTCTCGCGGATTGAACTGGCGCGCTTCACGCAAGATCTCGCGCAGGATGTTGTAGCAAACCGTGCGCGCCGTCTTGACCTGTCCACGGCCCTCGCACGTGGGACACGGCTGACACAGCATGTGGGCCAATGATTCACGCGTGCGTTTGCGGGTCATCTCGACCAGGCCCAGTGGTGAGAAGCCACTGATGGTGCCTTTGGTGCGATCACGGGCCATCTGCTTGCGAAACTCGGCCAACACGTTGTCGCGGTGATCCTCACGCAGCATGTCGATGAAATCGACAATGATGATGCCCCCCAGATTGCGCAAGCGCAGCTGGCGGGCAATGGCCTGAGACGCCTCCAGGTTGGTCTTGAAAATGGTGTCGTCAAAATTGCGCGCCCCCACATAACCGCCGGTGTTGACGTCAATGGTGGTCAAGGCCTCGGTCTGATCCACGATCAGGTAGCCACCCGATTTCAGGTCAACACGCCGCGCCAGGGCTTTTTCAATCTCTTGATCAATGTTGAAGAGATCAAAGATGGGGCGCTCGCCCTTGTAGTGCTGGAGCTTGTCCACCGAGCTCGGCGTGAACTCGGCGCCAAAGGCCCTCAACGCATCAAACTGGATCAGGGAGTCGATGCGGATGGTCAGGGTTTGATCAATGACCAAATCACGCAGCACGCGCTGCACCAGATTCAGATCCTGGTGCAGCATGGAGCCTGGCGTTGCTTTGAGCGCGTGCTCTCGAATGGTGGCCCAGGTTTTGCGCAGATACGAGATGTCCGCGGCCAGTTCTTCGTCGGTGGCATCTTCGGCATTGGTGCGCAGAATGAAGCCACCCGAACGGGTCCGGCCCTCGCGGCTGTCGGCCTCGCCCAGCAATTGCAGCATGCGCGCGCGCAGTTGATCGCGCAGTTCGGCCGAACCAATCTTTTGCGAAATGCCAATGTGGTCGTCTTGTGGCAAGAAGACCAGCAAGCGTCCTGCAATGCTGATTTGCGAGGATAGCCTGGCCCCTTTGGTGCCGATCGGATCTTTGATGACCTGCACCATCAGGCTCTGCCCTTCGTGCAGGCGTCGCTCAATGGGCACCGCGCTGTCGGGCGAGCGGGCGCTGCCGCGCTGGCTGGGCTCTTCACGGTGCAGATCGGCCACGTGCAAGAAGGCGGCGCGCTCCAGGCCGATGTCGATGAA
>JAZJZP010000307.1:0-6196 GCA_040389805.1 Pseudomonadota bacterium | reverse complement strand
AAGGCAAGCGCGACATCCCCGTCAAGCTGTGGGTGGCTCCTCCCACCAAGATGGACGCTCAGCAGTTGAGCGAAGAAGGTCACTACGGCGTGCTCGGCACCGCTGGCGCCCGCATGGAAATGCCCGGCTGCTCGCTGTGCATGGGCAACCAGGCTCAAGTGAAGGAAGGCGCGACCGTGTTCTCGACCAGCACACGCAACTTCCCCAACCGTCTGGGCAAGAACTCGAACGTGTACCTGGGTTCGGCTGAAATGGCCGCCATCTGCTCACGCCTGGGTCGCATCCCGACCAAGGCCGAGTACATGGACGGTGTCGGCGTGCTCGAGGCCTCCAGCGCTCAGATCTACAAGTACCTGAACTTTGACCAGATCACCGAATACGCCGACAAGGCCAAGACGGTTTCTGCCTGAGTTTGAACGACTCGTGAGGGGCTTGGCTCCTCATGACAACGGCCCGCTGGAGCGATCTGGCGGGCCGTTTGCATTTACACCAGCTTGAACTCGCCCACGGGACGGCGCACAGTCGTCTCTCCCAATGCCGCACGCACCGCGTCGTCCACCGTTTCAAGCCAGACAAACTCCAAGGCCTCACGGGCGCTCTGGGGGATGTCGCGCAAATCCTTCTGATTGCGCGCGGGCAGCAGCACCTGCGTCAAGCCGGCGCGTTGTGCCGCCAGCACCTTGTCTTTGATCCCACCCACCGGCAACACCAGGCCACGCAGGCTGATCTCACCCGTCATGGCCACCTCGGGGCGCACGGTGCGGTCGGTGAACAGCGAGGCCAGGGCAATGAACATCGCCACGCCAGCGCTGGGCCCGTCTTTGGGGATGGCCCCGGCCGGTACATGCACGTGCACGTCAATGTTCTCGAACAGGGTCGATCCAATGCCCAGTTCACTGGCGTGCGATTTCACCAAGGTCAAGGCGGCCTGCGCGCTCTCCTTCATCACATCACCCAACTGGCCGGTGAGGATCAAGCGGTTGGTGCCCGCCACCCGCGTGGCCTCAATGAACAAGATGTCGCCCCCCACCGGCGTCCAGGCCAGCCCGGTGGCGACACCCGGCAAGCCGCTGCGCAAGGCACTCTCGTGCTCAAACTTGGCCGCCCCCAGGATGGGCTCCAAATCCGCAGCGTCGATCTTGACCTGCTTGTCCGAGTCTTCGGCCACCTGCATGGCCACAAACCGCATGACGCGACCAATCTCGCGCTCTAACTGGCGCACGCCGGCCTCGCGGGTGTGCTCCGCAATGATCGTGCTCAACGCAGCGGTCGTGAGCTCGCACTGCGACTCTTTCAGACCGTTGTGCTCAAGCTGGCGCTTGACCAGATAGCGCTGCGCAATCTGTAGTTTTTCTTCTTGGGTATAGCCTGGCAGCTCGATGATTTCCATGCGGTCACGCACAGGGGGTGGCACGTTGTCGATCACATTGGCCGTGGCAATGAAGACCACGCGGCTGAGGTCGTAAGGCACACCCAGATAGTTGTCGCGGAAGGTGGAGTTCTGCTCGGGGTCGAGTACTTCCAGCAGGGCCGAGGAGGGATCGCCGTGCGCACTGGATGAGACCTTGTCAACCTCATCAAGCATCATCACGCAGTTGCGGGCGCCCGCCTTGCGGATTTGCTGCACGATGGTGCCGGGCATCGCGCCAATGTAGGTGCGTCGGTGGCCGCGGATCTCGGCCTCGTCATGCACCCCGCCCAAGGACACCCGCACAAAGCTGCGCTGCAAGGCCCGCGCAATGCTCTGTCCCAGCGATGTTTTGCCCACCCCGGGTGGACCGACAAAACACAGGATCGGAGCCCGCCCATTGGGGTTGAGCTTGCGCACCGCCAAGAACTCGATGATGCGCTGCTTGATGCGGTCCAGCCCGAAATGGTCGTTCTCCAAGGTCTGCCGTGCAGCGTTCAGGTCGATGGGGGCCTCTTCAGCCAGCTTCCAGGGCAGCTCGGTCATCCACTCCAGATAGGTGCGCAACATCGAGTACTCGCCCGAGGCATCGGCCATGTGGCTCAAGCGCTGCAGCTCTTTGCGCGTTTGCTCCTCCACATCGGCGGGCATGCCCGCTTTGGTGATCGCCTCGTCCAGGCGCTCCACCTCTTGCGCATTGCCGCCATCCTCGCCCAGCTCTTTCTGGATCGCCCTCAGTTGCTCGCGCAGCAAATATTTGCGCTGCTGATCGCCCAGTTGCTCTTTCGTGCGCTCGCCAATCTCACGCGACAGACGCAAGACTTCGGTGCGGTGCGCCACGATTTCCAACAGCTTTTGCAGCCGCGCTTCAACGTCCAGGTTCTCTAACAGGGCCTGCTTTTCATTGACTTCGGCATCCAGCAGGCTGGCGGCCGCATCGGCCAGTTGTGCAGGGATTTGCGTGGCTTGCAGGGCATGCCCCAACTCTGCGGGCACGCCCGGCAAGAGTGACAGCAATTCAGCCCCCCGCTCGCGCAATTGCACGGCCAACGCCTCAACCTTGGTAGACGCGTGCGTGGACTCTTCGATGCGCTCAATGCGCACAGCAAGGAACGGGTAGCCCTTGACCATTTCAAGGATGCGAAAACGTTGCATCCCCTGGCACACCGCGTGGTGCACGCCTTCCTCGGCGCCGATATAGCGCACCACATTGGCCAAGGTGCCGATGTCGCACAAGGTATCGCGCCCGGGTTCATCCAAGGCCGGATCCTTCTGCAACACAATGCCCAGTTGCGCACCGGCCCGCAAGACTTGCTGTAGCGCGGCCACCGATTTGGGACGACCCACACTGATCGGCATCAGCACATGAGGAAACAGCACCACATTGCGCATGGGCACCAGCGCAACCACATCCGTGGGCAGCTGCGCGGCAAGGGACAGATTTTTTTCCATAAGAGGGCCCTCGTCGTGATGTCAATTCACCATAGCAAGCACCGAATGGCCTTGCTTGACTGAACGCAAAGCGGAGCCCTCGCATGAGGGCCGCTGGTTCTCGTCCCACCGTTTGATCAAAAACAAAGCCCCCTGCTGACACCGTCCTAAAGTCAAAAAATCACTGGCTACCGGAGATCCACCATGGGCAAAGTTTTGGTCATCTCTTACTCGTACACCGGAACATCTCGCTTGTTGGCACAGATGCTGCGCGACTTCCAGTCCTGGCCCAGTGCCGAGGTGCTGGAGGTCCAACCGCGCAGTGGGTGGACGGGCACATGGCGTTGCGTGATGGACTCGCTCTTTCACCGCAGCCCTCCCATCCGCTACAAAGGGCCTGCATTGCGTGAGTACGATGCCGTCGTGCTCGTCTCCCCCATCTGGGCCTACCGCCTGGCAAGCCCCATGCGCAGCTTCATCAATTTTTATGGCGATCAATTGCGCGACGTGGCCGTGATTTCGGTCATGGGCAGCCGTGGGGCCCCCAATGCCGTGGCCGAGATCGCTCGGCTGCTGAAGCGCTCCCCCATCATGAGCACCGCCTTCACCTCGCGCGAGGTCGAAGACGGCAGTTGCGCCAGTCGCTTGCAGGCGTTCGGCAAGGCCGTGCAAGACACAGAAGACAGCTCAAAAGTGGTGCGGCCCGCAACCTGGTCTCCGAGGGCTGCTTGATGAGGCATATTCATCGGTGTCAAGCTTGCATCGGCCCTGCTGCGGAGCGTTGAAATCGGTCAACGCCCATGCAAGACCATTGGGAACACTTCGCCCACGGCGCCGACATCGGCTTGCGCGGTTTTGGTGCGACCCAGGCGCGCGCGTTCGAACAGGCGGCGCTGGCACTGACCGGCGTGATCGCCGATCCATCGAGCATTCAAAGCCACGAGTCGGTTTCGATCACCTGCAAGGCACAGGACAGCGAACTGTTGCTCGTCGAATGGCTCAACGCCCTGATCTACCAGATGGCCGTGCGACACCTGCTGTTCGGTCGTTTTGAGGTGACCCTGGAGGGCACGCAGTTGAAGGGCATTGCCTGGGGAGAGCCCATCTCGCTGCCCCGCCATCAACCCAGCGTCGAGGTCAAGGGCGCGACCTACACCGCCCTGCGCGTCGTGCAAAGCGACAGTGGCCAGTGGATGGCCCAAACCATCGTGGATGTGTAACGCCATGGATCTGCAAGCCCTCAAACAACGCGGCCCTTGCGAGTGGGAGATCCCCCAGCAAGGCGGCATGCACGTGCCCGCCGTGATCTACGGCACCGAGGCCCTGCTGCGTGACATGGACAGCAAGGTCTATGAGCAAGCGGTTAATGTGACCCTGCTGCCGGGCATCGTGCGCGCCGCCTATGCCATGCCCGATGCCCACTGGGGCTATGGCTTCCCGATCGGCGGGGTGGCCGCTTTTGATGCCGAGCAAGGCGGCGTAGTGTCGGCGGGTGGCGTGGGCTTTGATGTGTCCTGCGGCGTGCGCTGCTTGCACACCGGGCTGGTTCGCGGTGAGGTCGTCGCGGTGCAGCAGCGCTTGGCCGACGCCTTGTTCGAGCACATTCCCGCCGGACTGGGCAGCACCGGCGCGATCCGCCTGGGCGAGGAACAGATGGATGACATGCTGACGGGCGGCGCCAAGTGGGCCGTGCGACGAGGCTGGGGAACGCTGGCCGATCTCGACCGCATTGAAGAGCAAGGGCAAATGCGGCATGCCAAGCCCGCCAAGGTCTCGGAGATGGCCAAGAAGCGCCAGCGCGACGAAATGGGCACGCTGGGCAGCGGCAACCATTACCTCGAAGTGCAAGCGGTCACGCAAATATTTGACGATGTGATCGCCGCTGTTTACGACCTGAAGCAGGGCGATGTCGTCGTGATGATCCATTGCGGCTCACGCGGACTGGGACACCAGATCGGCACGGATTACCTGCGCGACATGGTCGTGGCCGCCCCCAGCTTTGGCCTAACCCTGCCGGACCGTGAACTGGCCTGTGCACCCCTGAACTCCACCCTCGGCCGCGACTACCTGGGCGCAATGCGCGCGGCCATCAACTGCGCGCTGGCCAACCGGCAGATCCTCACGCACCTGGTCCGCCACGTGTTCGCACGTCAGTTGCCCGACGCCCGGTTGACGCTGCTCTACGACGTGTCGCACAACACCTGCAAGGTCGAAGATCACCGCATCAATGGTGAACTGCGCACGCTGCATGTGCACCGCAAAGGCGCGACGCGGGCCTTCGGCCCAGGTCACCCCGACATCCCAGAATCCCTGCGGGCGGCGGGCCAACCGGTGCTCATTGGCGGCTCCATGGGCACAAGCTCGTATGTACTGGCGGGCACTGCCGCGTCGGAGGCCTTGGCCTTTTCATCAGCCTGCCATGGGGCGGGCCGCGCCATGAGCCGTCACCAGGCCATGCAGACCTGGCAAGGCAGCCAGGTGCTGGCCGATCTGGCGGCGCGCGGCATTGTGGTGCGCAGCCCCTCACAGCGAGGCGTGGCCGAAGAGGCGCCACTGGCCTACAAGGATGTCACCGCCGTGGTCGATGCGGCCGACGCGGCGGGACTGGCCCGCAAGGTCGCGCGGCTGGAGCCGCTCATCTGCATCAAAGGATAAGGATGCCAGACATGAACGTGCAGATCTTCCTGGCTGGCGATGTGATGACCGGTCGAGGCATCGACCAGGTGCTGGCACACCCCAGCAACCCCAAGCTGTACGAGCCCCATGTGCGTGATGCGCGCAGCTACGTGGCCTTGGCCGAGGTGACGAACGGCACGGTCCCCGCGCCCGTCCAACCCGACTACATCTGGGGCGACGCCTTGCGTGTGCTGGACAAGGCACAGCCCACGCTGCGCATCGTCAATCTCGAAACCGCCGTGACCACCTCCGATGCGGCCTGGACCAGCAAAGGCATCCACTACCGGATGAACCCGGCCAACATCGATTGCCTGACCGCCGCCCAGCTGGATGCCTGCGTGCTGGCCAACAACCATGTGCTCGATTGGGGGCACCAGGGGCTGCGCGAAACGCTCAGCCATCTGCACCAGGCCGGTCTGAAAACCGCAGGCGCGGGCGATGACCTCCAGGCGGCCATCGCACCGGCCGTGCTGCCCGTCAGCCCCAGCCACCGTGTGCTGCTGTTTGCCTGGGGCACCTCCAGCAGCGGCATCCCACCGGCCTGGAGTGCCGGGGCGCAACGCGCAGGCGTCGCCTTGCTGACCGACCTGTCGCACGCGATGGCGCAGCGCCTGGCCGAACACATAGTCGCCCAACGGCGCGCGGGTGACCTGGTCATCGTCTCATTGCATTGGGGAGAAA
>JAZJZP010000306.1:0-6471 GCA_040389805.1 Pseudomonadota bacterium | reverse complement strand
AAAGCGTTCAGGCTTTGACCGCACGGGTTATTTGGGCGTGGGAAAACGGCAGGAGATCGCCGCCTTCGTGAAGGGCCAGCCCGGCTTTGATGCGGGCGATGGCACGGTGCTGCCCGCTCAGCCGGATGGGGGCGACATCGACGCGATCCTGGTGGATCATGAGATTTCACCCTCCCAGGCACGTAACCTGGAGGTCGAGGCCGATTGCGAGGTGATGGACCGCACGATGGTCATCCTCGAAATTTTTCATCGCAACGCACGATCCCGCGCAGCGAAGGCGCAGGTTGAAATTGCGCGCCTGGGCTACATGGCACCGCGTTTGCGCGAGGCTGCGAAGCTGGCTGGGCCGCAAGGCAGGCAGCGCAGCGGTGTTGGTGGCCGTGGGTCGGGCGAATCGCACACCGAGCTGGATCGTCGCAAGGTCCGTGACCGGATCGCCGAGTTGCAAAAGGAAATCCTCGCGATGGAGGCTGAGCGCCAGACGCAGCGTGCGCGGCGGCAGGTGAATCAAGGGCTGGCCAGTGTGACGCTGGTTGGCTACACCAATGCGGGTAAATCGACCCTGATGCGGGCGCTGACCGGTAGCGACGTGCTGGTGGCCAACAAGCTCTTTGCCACGCTGGACACCACCGTGCGCACCCTGCAACCCGAGGGCGTGCCGCGCGTGCTGGTGAGCGACACGGTGGGCTTCATCAAGAATCTGCCGCATGGGCTGGTGGCCTCGTTCAAGTCAACGCTGGACGAGGCGCTGGATGCGTCGTTGCTGCTGCACGTGATCGATGCGAGCGACCCCGGCTTTGAGCGCCAGCTGGAGGTGACCGACACCGTGCTGGCGGAGATTGGTGCGGATGTGGTGCCGCGCCTGCGCGTGTTCAACAAGATCGATTTTGTGGGTGATGCGGCGGCGCAAGCTGAATGCGAGGCGGCGCTGCGGGCCAAATACCCGGATTGCGTGGTGATGAGTGCCCGCAACCCGCAGGATGTCTCGAAGCTGCATCAGCAGATCATGGAATTTTTCCAAGAGGATCTGGTGGAGGTCGAGCTGTTCCTGCCTTGGTCGGCTCAGCAGTTCCGCAAAGACATCTACGAAGGTTGTGATGTGCTGGAGGAGCGCGCGGACGAGGACGGTGCGTTTTTCCGCGTACGCGGCGAGCCTGCTGCGGTGGAGAAACTGGCTCAGTTTGCCCAACCCACCCCAAAGTAAGCTCAGTCCGACAGAAGCCTCGCCAGTTATCGATTGGTGGAGCTTCTTCCATTCCAGAGCTGGTCAAAAGCCAAGCTCCCTCCAGATCAGCACCATGGCCGAGCGCATAAACGTCAAGCCTGGGGCCTCCCACTGACCGTGTATCACCACATGCCCACGCCAGCTTTGGCGCGCCAGACTGCCGATGTCTGCGGTGCCGGTCAAGGTCACACGGTAGACAGCCCGCTCCGGCACCCATTGCCCATGCTTTTCTCGGGTCATGATGGATCCACCGAACTGCGCTGCGAATTGACCATTTGGCAGAATGCGGGTGGCGTCAGCATCAATGGCGCTGACCGCCAAAGTCAGTACCGGGCCCTCTAATCCATCGGTGAAAAATCTCGCACTGTCGCCCACCGTTATGCGACGCACCGCATCTTCATCCAGATAAGTTTCTACCTGCCAGCTGTTGGGTTTGATCAAAACGCCCAGACGCTCCCGATTGCCTACCCAAACGCCTGATTTCAGTTCGGGCTCCAGATCACGCAGAACCCCGGTAAAAGGGGCTTTAGGCGCGTACAGATCCATTTCAGCTTGAACACTGGCCAGCTCGGCTTGGGCTGACTTTTCTTCTTCATCCAATACCTGCATGTTCTGCCGCTGCTCGGCGTTAACGCCTGCAGAACTTGCCCGCCAGCGCGAACGCTCCAATTGCGCTTGAGCCCGCCGCCAACGCAGTGTCAGCTCAGGAGAGGTCAGTTCAAGCAGAACCTCGCCGACGCCCACCATGCTGCCTTCGTGCCAAGGCAGCTTTACCACTTGCGCTCCGGCCGGTGCATGGATGGGATAAATTTCAATGGGCTTGAGAAGGGCCGAAGCACTTTGGCGTGTGGGCCAGGGCAATACGAACAACAGCAACAGCAGGACTGCCAGCATGACACTGCGTCGCACGCGCGGTTTGGTCTTCCAGATGGACAGCATGGTGGCGTCCTCGGTTTTATTTTTCAACAAACCTGGCCACAGTTTGACCTCGCTCCAAAAGGGCTGCAGCACAAACCAGCCGATCTCGACGAGGAACAGCAGTATCCCCACGGCCTTGATGAAAAACGCATAGACCAGGGCAGCGATCCCCAGGAAGACCACCAGCCGGTAAACCCAGGTTGCATAAGCAAAGAGGATGAGTCCGGTCCTGCGCGGAGCAGCAAAATGTTCTGGCGCAGCCAACCCCAAACCAAATAGCCGCTCACGCAGATCCCAACGTGCCAACGCAAAGGCGCGTTGGTGCAAATTGGGCATGTCCAGCCAATCGGAGAGTAAGAAGTAGCCGTCAAAGCGCATGAAAGGGCTGGTGTTGATTGCCAGCGTTGCAATCCAGGTGCTTGTGGCCAGCATGAAGGCGATAGATTTGGGTAAGCCTTCGGGCAATAAACCCCAGGCCAACGTGGCCCATACGGCAACCATCAACTCAGTGGCCACACCGGCACCCGCGACCGCCAGTCTTTGCTTGCGATCAGGGAGCTTCCACACTTCGTTGGTGTCGGTGTAGGCCACCGGGAACAGTACCAAAAAAGCCACCCCCATGGCCGGCACCCGGCATCCAAAACGCTTGGCCGTGAAAGCGTGGCCCAGTTCGTGGAGCACCTTGACGCACGTCAGTGTCAGCCCATACCCGAGCAGGCCGCTCCAGGAAAAGGTATCCATCAGCGTCGAAGAAAACCGCCCCCAATCTCGGTACACCTCGACCAGTCCCAACACCAGGGCCGCCATGGTCAGTTGGGCAAAGCCTCGGCTGTAAAGTGGTGCAACGCGTCCCATCCAGCGCTGTAGCCAGGCATCCGGGCGGACCAGCGGAATCCGAAAAAACAGGTAGTGATGCAGCAACCAGCTTTGCCAGTTTCCTTGCATTTGAGTCAAGCGTTGCGCGAATTGTTGGGCGCTGTCTGCCCCGGTTGGTTGCACCAATTGGTTGTCAACCAAAAAGCGTGCAACCGACTCGACATCCCCTGTATCTGCACGCAATGCGGTATCCGCATTCACCGCGTGCGCAATCGACTGCATTTCATCCAGAGTCCAGCGGCTGATGATCTCAAAGGTCAGCCAGTCGATCCGAAAGAACTGGTTGCGCACGGGATCATGCAGGGCCCAACTGGGCTGTCCATCTGCCAGGTGGGGCCCCGGATAGAGGGCCAGTTCTTCTCGAAGGATGGGCAGCGCCATGGGGCTACCAGCCAATCATCTGGCGCACGGCGGCCACTGGGCGGCGCAATACCCAGTAGATCAGAGGCACCGAATTCCCCATCACCTTGGCGGTGCCCTTCAGACCCACTCGATGGGCCGTCTTGTCTTGCAAGCTGGCACGGACCCGGTAGGCGTAACTGCCGTCCGGGCGTTGCACTGCTTCATGGGCGGCATAGCGCAATTGGGCCGAGACCGCGTTGAGTGGGCTGGCATTGAGGTAAAGACTCACTGGTGCCCCTCTTTCAAGGGGAACTGCATCGCCTACGGCCAGCCAGGCCTCCACTTCAACATCGTCCGGGGCCGCAATGCGCATGATGCGCTCACCCGTGCTCACAGGCTTGCCAATCCATTCGGTGGGGTCATCCAACAGTGCAACACCCGCCTGAGGTGCCACAACATGAGCGCGTTCCAACTGGCCTTGTAGATATTCAGCCTCGGCACGCCGCTCCTCCACTTTGCCCATCAAAAGGGCTAACTGACCTTTGTACTTGGCATCGGATACAGCCAGTTGGGCGGACTGGCGGTATTCTGCTTCGGCCCCGGCGAGTGCTTGTTGAGCGACCTTGAGTTTGCTTTTCAGTGGCGCATCATCCAAATTAAACAACAGTTGGCCAGCCTGCACGACTTCATTGGGCTTGACCAAAAAATTGCCGATCACACCCTCCAGTGGCGCACGGATGACGGCCGGGTTGGTGGGAACCAGTTCACCAGGAGCCAGCACGCTGAGTCGAATGGGACACAGCAAAACGGCAAGAACACCTACGGTCCAGTGCAAGCGGCGTTGTTTCCACCAAACCTTGTCCGGCTTGCGTTGAAACTGGGCCCGCACAACTTTCAGCCAATGTTGTGACGACCAGGACCACGGGTTCGCTGGTCGATGTGCATGCCAAGCATGGCTCCAGATGGCCATCCATTCATTCAAGAGTGCGATCTCGGCATTTTGCCAAGGGGTGTCACGTGCCAGCAACAAGCCGCCCAGGGGGCTGGTGGTTTGATGATCTCGCGGATCAACTGGCAAGGGTAACCAAAGGCCGAAGCTCGGCAGCCATGCGGACCACTCCGAACCGAGATGGGCAGGGAGTTCTGATGCGTTGACCAATGACGGCACAGATCGATCCAATGCCAAGTGTTGGCACACCCCTTGTAGCCATTGTGCATAAGGGGCATTGGCTTCGATCTGGACCACGCCGGACAACGCCTTGATGCCATCCGCAGTCAACCACAGCGCAGCTTGTCGGTAGGTGGCGAGGGCGTGGCTGTCATTGACCGCCATGAAGCCCAGCACCTGGGTATCCATGGCTTCTCGTGCGCGTCGGCCCAACTCCAGTAGTGTTCCCAGGGCTTGCGCTGAAACCTGCTGTGGCTCTTGAACCTGGTGCCTCATACCACCCGGTGCGCCAGTGCCAAGCGTTCTGTCAATCGATCAACCGATGCAGGGTTGCGATGAGCCTGGCGGATTTGTTCGCTCAGGCTGGCTCGGCCTGGCACATCAATCCGACCCTTCGCCACATCTTTGACAGTGGCCAATTGCGGATCGAGATGTGCAAGTCCAACATCAGAATCGCCGTTCTCCAAAGCAATCCAAGCGCCGTCACTCTTTAACTTCGACAGGGATTTGTCGGGCGTGTTCTTGCTGCCGTTCCGATCAAACTTGGGGTTTTTGATGGTGAAGGTGACACTGGCTTCATTGCCTTTGCTGTCACGTGCGATGAGATGGATCTGCATCACCGCTGGCGCATCTTCGGGTGGCCGACCACTGATGGTCCCGGTCGCCGGGTCGAATCGAATCCAGCTGGGTAATGGCACAGCGCTGTCCGGCTGGGCTCCCACCAATACCGCTCTGAAAGTGATTTGCCCGCCGCCCGTTGATACAAAGGTATCCCTTGGGATCGTGAAATTAAAGGCAAGCCCCGAAGTGATGCTGGCCTCGGGAATGGGCCGATTAACGACCAGTGCGGCGCTGTCTGTTGCAGCGGGCGATGGCATTGAGCCACGGCCTGGAGCATCGGTCGATGCGGGCGGGTTGGCGGTGGCTGGGCGGGTCGCGGAGGCTTGCTCCGTGGTTCTTGCTGTAGTCAACGTCGCTGGACTGAACGGAGTCGGTGTGGCCGAAGTCATTGGCGCTGGGACATTGGCGGTCACGCCCTTGCTGGCTGGACTCTGGTCGAGTTGCGAGCCAAGAATGCTCGTGAGTACTGACGTGCTGACAGACGTCAATCCAATGCTGGGCTCAGCCGTTGGGATCGAAGAATCGGGGGCGAAAGGCGCAATCATCACGGCAGCGGTGTTGGACGGTGGAGCATTGTTTTCTGCGACAGGAATGACGACCGCTGGCGATGTAAGCGGCGCCATGGCGCTGACCGGCAGGTTGAGGCTGCTGGGCTCACCCAACCCCCCGTTATTCCCCGCGGCATCAGAGTAGGTGCTGTTTGGAATGGTGATGCTGATTGTGCCGCCATTGGCGCTGACCAGGGGGGTGAAGGTGGCTGTACGCGTCAGGCCGGAGCCAGATACCGCACTCAAGATGCCGCCAGAGACCACTACATCACCCTGGTTGCCATCCCAGTTGAAGGTGTCCCCCGGGTCTTCGCTGAAGGAGAATGTAATCGTTGCAGTCTCGCCAATCTGCAAGCGACTGACATCGCTGGTCATGGTGAGTGTCGGATGGACGGTGTCCACCGCGTAGTTGGCGCTGGTGTCGCTGCCGGTGCCTGCGTTGCCCGCCAAGTCGGTGATGCCGGTGTGGTCTAGCGTGATGAGGTTGGTGGCCTCTGTGGTGCTGGCATTGGGCGTCAAGGTCGCCGTCCAGGTGATGCCGCCATCGCTGGACGACAGGTTGGACAAGCTGCCATTGGTCACCGTCAAGTCGTCGATGCTGAAGCCGCTCACGGCTTCGGCAAAGGTGATGGCCACCGTGGCGGTGTCGCCGATCTTGAGGGCAGTGTCGGACACGGTGATCGCGGAGGCCAATGCTGGTCGTACGGTGTCGACCGCATAGTTGGCGCTGGTGTCGCTGCCGGTGCCTGCGTTGCCCGCCAAGTCGGTGATGC
>JAZJZP010000305.1:0-2845 GCA_040389805.1 Pseudomonadota bacterium | reverse complement strand
CGGTCGGCCCCGAAGTGCTGCGTCCTGGCACCCTGGCGCTGGACATGATGTACGGCCCTGCGGCTCGGCCGTTTCTGGACTGGGCCCGCGCACAGGGCGCCGTGGCCCGCGATGGCTTGGGCATGCTGGTCGAGCAAGCCGCCGAGAGTTTTGCACTCTGGCGCGGCCTGCGCCCCGACACCGCGCCCGTGCTGACCGCCTTGCGAACCCAGGTAGACCAATGATGCGTTCAGTTTGGAGACTCCTCGGCCTGATCGTGCTGGGCAGCTTGGCCTTGCAGCTGTTCTTTGCGGCCCGCATTGCCTTGATGGCCGTGGTCGATCCACAGTCCACCACCTTTCAGCGCAGTGAAATCAGCCGACTGCTGCGCGAGCAAGGCCACGTGCTGTGGAGCCAGGAGTGGCGCCGCTACGACGACATCTCGGATCACCTCAAACGCGCCGTGATCACCTCCGAGGACGCCAACTTTGTCGACCACAGCGGCGTCGAGTGGGATGCCCTTGAAAATGCCTGGAAGCGCAACAACCAGGCCCAAGCCCGCGTCGACAAAGCCCGCCAACAAACGCAAGCGCGCTACGAACGCGCCCTGGCCCGAGCCAAAGCGCGGGGACGCCAACTGCCCGAGCCGCCCACCGCCTTGGCCACCCCGGCCACGCCCAAGGTCATCGGCGGCTCGACCATCACACAACAACTGGCCAAGAACCTGTTTTTGAGCAGCGAGCGCAACTTGCTGCGCAAAGGCCAGGAGTTCGTCATCACCTTCATGCTCGAAGGGCTGCTCGGCAAAGAGCGCATCCTGGCGATCTACCTCAACAACGTCGAATGGGGTGAAGGCATCTTTGGCGCCCAGGCCGCAGCGCGCTATTACTACCGTGTCGAGGCCCAGCAGTTAAGCGCCTACCAAGCGGCGCGGCTGGCGGTCATGTTGCCGGCCCCCAAGCGCTTTGAAAAGAACCCCGGCTCGGCCTACGTCAGTGGCCGGGGCGCCACCATCGCGGCCCGCATGGGCGGTGTTGAACTGCCCTGATCACAGTGGACTGGACGGCGGCCTGATGTCGTCATTGACGGCGCCCTCCATCTCCGGGCCCTGGGCACAGGATTTCATGGCATGGCGAATAAAACCCAGTTGCCCCTTGACGTTGCGACAACCCGTACAGAACCAGGTGTGCATGTGCAAGGTGGTTCGCTCGGACACGCTCAAGGGCCTCTCTTCGCCCTCGGACATCAAACGGGTGGCTTGTTCGCAATTCATCATGATGCGGCCCTCTCGACAAGCCTCGAAAATACGCCCAAACGGCGATGAGGACAAGCTCATGGGCCAGAACGGCGCCTCAGTGTGACAAGGCCCCTGACACGGCACCCGTGCTCGTCGCCGGGACCGGCGCAAAATCGACCTTGTCACGCACCGCGCAATCGGGGCACGCCCAGTCCTCGGGGATGAGCTTCCAGGCGGTGCCCGGCGGATAGCCATCGTAGGGTGCGCCCTTGGCTTCGTCGTACACGTGGTCACAGTTGGGGCAACGGTATTGCATGGCCGACCTCCTCAGATGCGAACTTGCTCGACATCGCCCTGGTAACGCGCCAGCAGCTCCGCACGTTTGGACGGCTGCAGGTTCATGCGGCTCATGTCGCCGTTGTAGTGCTTGAGCACGCGCTTGTTCATCACGGCAAACCACAGTGGCGGCAGGTAGGCCAGCACAATCATGCCCGCATACCCCGATGGCAATTGAGGACTGTTCTCGAAATGGCGCAGCGACTGGTAGTGACGCGTGGGGTTGGCGTGGTGATCGGAGTGGCGCTGCAGGTGGTACAAAAACAGATTGGTCACGATGTGATTGCTGTTCCACGAGTGCTCAGGCTCGCAACGCACGGTGCGCCCATCCGCGCCTTTGGGGCGCAACAAGCCGTAGTGCTCCAGGTAGTTCACCACCTCCAACAACGAGAAGCCATAGACCGCCTGAATGATCAGAAAGGGCACCACCGCCCACCCCAACACGGCGATCATCACGCCGAACAACACCACCGACATCGCCCACGATTGCAGATTTTCGTTGTCCTGGTGCCAGACGCCCTTGCCTTGGCGGGCCAGGCGCTCGGCTTCCAGGTTCCAGGCCGAACGAACGCTGCCAATCACAGTGCGGGGCAAGAAGGCATAGAAGGACTCGCCAAAGCGCGAGCTGGCCGGATCTTCCGGCGTGGCCACATTCTTGTGGTGCCCACGGTTGTGCTCGACAAAGAAGTGCCCGTACACGGTCGGTGCCAAGGCCACACGCGCCAGCCAGCGGTCGAACTTGGGCTTCTTGTGGCCCAGCTCATGCGCGGTGTTGATGCCAAAGCCATTGATGATGCCCACGCTCATGGCCAGGCCCATCAGGTGGTACCAAGGCAGCTCATGGGTCACGGCCAACCAGCCACCCAGGGCCAGGATACTCAGCTGCAGCGGCACAAAGGCGTACAGGATCCAGCTGTAATAGCGGTCAGCCTCCAGCTCGGCCACAGCCTCGGCTGGCGGATTGTTGCGGTCTTCACCCATGATCCAGTCCATGGCGGGAATGACGCCATACAAGATGCCAAAACCCAGCCACAACATCCAGGGCTGCTCGAACTGCCAAAAGCCCAACAGGCCGATGCCCGCGACCATGGTCACCGCAGGGCTGAGCAGCCACAAATAACGTTTCGAATCTGTCCAACGAACGGGGGCGGCCGAAGCTTGTTCCATCACGCACTCCTATCTCTATAAAGTCAACGACATCAGGACTCGGTCCCAACCATGACGGCAGTATCCGGACTCGTGACGGCAACGGGTACGGGTCAAAAACCGGCGCACTTTATCAATACGCCGGCG
>JAZJZP010000304.1:0-6122 GCA_040389805.1 Pseudomonadota bacterium | reverse complement strand
AAACCGACCCCAATGAAATCATAGACTTACGTCGTTAACTGTCGAACTCGGGTGGCTTGACCGTGTCAACCGTGATCGCACACACCTGTTCCGGTGCCAGCAAGGGCTCACACATGACAAGCTGACGCTCCAGCACCGACAGATCAGCCTCAGAGGCATCGTCGCCACGCGCTCGCCGCGTGTGTACACGCTCGCGCAAGATCTCAGGTGGGGCGTGGCAATGCAAAATCGTGAATGGCACCCGCAGCTCCTTGGCCAAGCGATGAAAATCGGCTCGGTCAGCCGCACGCAAAAAGGTGGCATCCACGATCACGCGATACCCGGCGCTGAGGACGCAGGCGGCCAACTCGCGCAGCCGCGCGTAGGTTCGCCGGGTCGCCTCAGCTTCATAGACTCCACTCGGTCCGGGTCCGCGGCCCGTCGAATCGTCCAGCGCCTGCAGCCCGAACAATCGTTTTCGCTCGACGTCGGAGCGCAACCGAATGGCCTGCGCATGTTCCAACAATTGCTGCGCGACCACGCTTTTTCCAGAACCAGAGACCCCGTGCATGATCAGCAAGCGGGCATCGGGGGGATCGGTCAGCCGCCGTGCCAGCGCCAGGTAATCCGGCTGGTCGGCTGCCTTGCCATGCCCAGAGAGGCGCGCCACCAGCCCACGAACCAATGCCCGATAGACCAGGTAGTAACGCAGCACCGGCAGACCCGCCTGATCGCCGCTTTCATCAAGGTAGGCATTGAGAAAACGAAAAGCCAAATCGGGACGTTCGTGGGCGAGGAGGTCCATCACCAAAAATGCCACATCGCTGAGAACGTCGATGGTGCGCAAAGCGGGATCGAATTCGATGCAGTCAAACGCGGTGACCTCCTCACCCAGTACAACGGCATTGGCCAGATGGAGGTCGCCATGTCCTTCTCGTATCTGCCCTTCAGCCTTGCGCTGGCGCCAGACATCGCTCAATTGCCTCGACTGTTCCTTCAGCCACGGGTGCAGTACAGCGCAGTCGGCTGCACAGCCTTGCTGAGACAGCCCGTCGACGACCTGAAGCACCGTCTCCTCTATGGCCCGCGCAGTGCCATAAGGTGAGTGAGCCGGTGCGACGTCGGCCGTCCGATGAAAGGACGCCAAACCTTGCGCCAAACGATCCAACTGTGCAGGCTCCAGTTGGCCTGCCGCGAGGCGTTCACTCAACAACGCACCCTCCGCAAAGCGCTTCATGCGCAGGGCGTACTCGATAACCGGTCCGTCGCCCTCCAGACTGGGGTCGTCCGGGGTGCCTCGTATGGCAAGCACATCCAGGTACAGGGTGGGCGCCAATCGTCGGTTCAAGCGCAACTCTTCTTCGCACAAGTGCTGCCGCTTGGCCAAGTCGCCGAAGTCCAAAAAAGACAGCCGCACGGGCTTCTTGATTTTCCAGGCAAACTCAGCGCCAAGCAGCACCCACGAAATGTGCGTCTCCACGAGCGTCGCCTTGAGCTTGACTCGCAATGCCTCGACCAATTTGACAGCATCGCTGTTGATCGCCGCACTTGCCGGTGTCGGGGTAGTCTTCATGGTTTGAGCGCCACCACGCGTTGAATTTTCCCACTGCGCCCCTGTCTGGCGGGGTGGTCACTGAGGCAATGTATGGTCACGTCGGGTAGCCCTTGCTGCGCCAGAAAGGCCGCCAGGACCACGCCCGCACGTTGCACGATGCCAATGGCCGCCTCACCTCGCATTCCGGTGCTCAGCAGCAGCTCGCTGGGCCCTTGCTGCACGATCTGGAAGTCAAACAGGCCAGCCCCCTCCTCCAGCACCGTACTGAATGCCAAGGGCAGAACGCTGACGGCCTTTTCACCAGGCCGTCCTAGCCGCAACGTGTCATCGCTGCGGCCTTGCACCTCAATCACAGGCAAGTGCGAGCCGCAGGCACAGGCATGGGAATACAGCCGGATGCTGTCTCCCAGGTTGTAGCGAATCAAGGGCTGCACATGGTTTGCCAAGTTGGTCAACAAGGTGCTGGTGCCCGCTTCCCCGGCCGGTAGAACGCGCCCTTGGTCATCGACCGACTCAAGGATCACCCAGTCGCTGTTGAGATGCAGGTGTCCGTAAGGGCAATCAATCGCCATCGATATGAACTCCGAGGCACCATAGCTGTCAACCACCTGGCATCCAAAGGCTTGCTGCACCAGCTTGCGCATGGAGACCGACAGTGTCTCGCCGCCCGTCCAGACCTCCCGAGGGGCGATTTCCAGCCGGCCAGCCAAGCGCTCTTCGGCCAGCAGCACCGCCGCACTGGGGTAGGTGGCGATGACAGTCGGATCCAGCGCCTGCACCTTGGCCATCAGTTGTTCAGGCGGCAGCAGAAACGAGATGCCATGCAGACAGCGGGACATCGCGGGATTCAGGCGCTTGATCCGCTCGAGGGTCACGGTGCTGGCAAAGTGACCATCGGTGGCCCCAACAAACGCGATGCGTTCGCCCATGCACCACGGGTCCAGCAATCGCTGCAAAGGCCGCAACACGGGCCGTCGCACGGCTTCCAGCGCATCGTAGACCGCCATCGCGGCCGCGTCTTGTACAAAGATGCCCGGCTCGCCACTGCTGCCTGAGCTTTCCCAGACCACATAGCGCCCCAGGAACGGCTCGGCAATGCGCGACCGATCTGCGGTGAAGCGACGCAAGGCATCCAGGTGCAGGGCGGGGTCGGTCACCCAGTCGTCAAACTGGCTCATCAAAACGGCCTTGCCCATGACGGGCAGCTCGTCCAGTTGCAAATGAGCGGGGTCACTGCCCTTGAGCAGCCGACGGTACAGCGGCGATGAACTCGCCGCTGAAGCCAAGAGGTCGGCCAAACGCTGTGACTGACGGGCGGCCAAGGCTTCGGCGTCCGCATGCGAGGCGGCCACCACGTCGGCAGCGATGCGGCTCAATAGCCAGGGATTGAATGGGGGCAGCATGTGGATGTCAGCCCCCAAGGGTCACTGAATCGTGATGGCGCGACTGCCACTGCCTTCGCGTTTAGGCAAGGTGATATGCAAGATACCGTCTTCGAGCTTGGCCATCACCCCTTTGGAGTCTACATCCTGAGGCAGTGAGCTGCCTGCTCGCCTTTAAGCTCGGCGTTGATGGAGACAAAGTTGCCATCCACCTTCACGTGGATGTCTTCCTTCTTGGCCCCCGGGATTTCAGCGCGAACCTGGAAATCTTTGTCTCGCTCCCACACGTCAAGGCAAATCTCGTTGGTGGCCTCTTGGGCAAGCCAGAGTGGGCGTGCGATGCGGCGAATCATTTCGGGCAAGATGTCGTCGAGCCGTTCGACACGGGTCAGTGCGTTCATGGGGCATCTCCTGATGAGAGGGTTGGCATGGCGTCGGTAGGGCACGTGATTGGCCTGCCTGACAAGGCTCAGTCTAGGCAGCGCACTGCCAAGCACTTTGCGCTCGGTCAAGCCACAAGATGTCAACGGCCACGCCTACACCTTGCGAACTTTGACGCGCGCGCCATCCTTGACGCTCGATGGAGGATAGACAATCACGGTCGCTCCGGGATTCAGCCCTTTCTGAACCCACGCATCCGCGCCATTGCGGGCGCCAACTTGGACTGGCATGATCTGCGCCCGCCCATCTTTCACGGCGAACACCGCCATCCCCCCGGGCTGACCGCCTTCGCTGCCAGCTTGCGGGAAGACTGCGCTCACAGGCACCATCACCGCTTGGTCGATGGCCGTGGTCACGATGCGAACGCCCACCCGAAAGCCATCACCCAGCCCACGCCATTGATCAACCGGGCTGCTGATGTCGATCAGAACCTTGACGCGTTGCTCTTCGACCCCCAGCGCTGAGATTTTGGTGAAGGCCCCAGGCTCCACCAGTCGGACACGGCCTTGCAGCACCCCGGGGCCACCCCAGCGCTCAATCAACACGCGGCGACCAGGGGTGGCTTGCAAGGCATCGGTCGTCAGTAACTCGGCCACCACTTCCAGGTCTTGTGTATTGCCCAATTCCAGCAAAGGGGTGCCTAGCGTCACAGCGGTCTCACTCGTCTGCATGACCCGCAAGACACGGCCAGAGATCGGTGCGCGCAACGCAAACGAGCGTGGCCCCTGGCGATCGGGGCTGCGCACGGCGATCAGCGCAGCCTGCGCTTGCTCAACTTCATGGGTGGCGATGTGGCGCTCTTCGTTGGCGGCATCCAACTCCTTCTGTGCGGCCAGCGCCGCCAAGCGATCGGTTTCCAATTTGGTTGGCGAGACAAATGACTCCCGCGCCAGTTGCTCACTGCGTTGCACCTCGTGCCGGGCCCGCAGCAACGCCACCTTCGCCCCCTCAATGCGTGCGTTGACACGCTGCACTTGCGCCTGCGCAATCTGCACACGTACCTGGTACTCGCTCAGCGTGCGTTGATCCAGCATCGGCGAAAGCACCGGGGTCAGCGTCGCGACCACGGTGTTCGCTTCAAGGGGGTCCCCCTCGCGCAACGCAATGCGATTGAGCAGCCCGGCGAGCGGAGCCGACACCACATAGCGCTCACGCAAGCGCGTCTTGCCATCTTCATCGATCGTGGCTTCAAAATGGCCTTGCGTCACGGTGGCCACTTCCACCTCCACCGGCCGTGGCGCAAAGGCCCACACCAGCAGCGCCACGACCATGGCCGCCCCGCCTGCGGTATAGATCCACGTCCTTGCTTTCATGTCAGTCTCTCGTCTTCAAGGCGGACACCATGTCGAGTCGATCAATGGTCCGGCGCACCACCAGGGCGCTGACCACGCCGGCGGTCACCACACAAATGGAAGCCCAGGCATAGGTGCGGGCACGGATCACGACCGGAAAAAGAAACTGATCGGACTTCAGCAACTGCGTGACCAAGTGGGTGAGCCCCCAGCCCAGCAGCATGCCCAAAGGCAAGGCGATGACGATGATGATGGCGAGTTCGCCCAAGAGCAGCGCTGACACTTCGGCCCGCGTGAAGCCCAAGACGCGCAGGCTGGCCAGCTCCCAAGTCCGCTCGGCCAAGGCAATGCGCGCGTTGTTATAGACCACCCCCACCGCAATGACACTGGCAAACACCGTGAGGATGGTGCTCATGATCCGCACATTGCGCGCACTGATCTCCTCCATGTTGCGCAACATCGTGGCTTTGCTCCAGGCGCCCGCAAGGCGTGGCAGAGCTTTGCTGGCCTCCAGGACCACGGCCTCACGTCTCGCATCGACCGACAGCAGGAAACCCGTGGACACGTCACCATCACCCAACGCACGATTGAGCGCGCGGCGGTCCATGTAGGCGTTCAACCCCATCATCTCGCGCACCGTGGCGTTCACGCGCAGATGCAAGGTGCGCTCGCGCCCTTCCAGGACTTCGACTTGCACCCAATCGCCCACCCGCAAGCCCAGCTTGTCGGCCAGGCGATCGGTAAGCACCAGGCTGCGTCCCTCCAGCAATGTCTCGCGCTGGTCAACATCGATCACTCGGTACAACATGGCGCGCGGAGCATAGCCACGGATCATGCTGCGCTCCCGATGATGGCCGTTGATGAAGGTGACGGGCACAAAGCGCGTCGCTTCCACATGATTCACCCCGGGCAAGCGGGCCAGATCATGCCGCACAGCGTTGTCCAGAGCTTCCGCCGTCCAGAGGGTCACGTCGCCGCGCACGATCAGGTTGAACTGGGTATCGACGATGACCTCAATCGCATCCCGAAAGAAATTGCCCATGACAACGATCGCCACCGCCGCCGACACGCCAAAGATCGACAGCCCGGTGCGCCACGGACGCCGCTCCATCGTTCTGAGAATCATGCGCAATGCCGGGCTCATGCGCTGAAAGCCCAGCCTTTCCAGCAAGGTCCGGCGGTAGATGCCCGGGGCGGGCGGTCTCATCGCCTCTGCAGGCGGCAAGCGCACGGTGGCCAAAATCGCACTCAAGGTTCCCAGCACCGCCGTGGCCACGGTGATGCCGGAGCTGACCACCAAGAGCCAGGGCGCAATGCGGTGTTCAAAGCTCGGGAAATGGAAGAACTCGGCATACAGCCCGGTGAACATCGTGCCCAGCCGATCACCAATCAGGATGCCCAGCGCCAACCCCACCATCACGATCAGCAACACCAGCTTGAGGTAATGAAACCCAATGGTCCGGTTGGGGTAAC
>JAZJZP010000303.1:17591-21249 GCA_040389805.1 Pseudomonadota bacterium | reverse complement strand
GGCGCTCGGCCGACAGCTGGATGGGGGTCAGCGGGTTTTTGATCTCGTGGGCGACGCGGCGGGCTACTTCGCTCCAGGCTTCCGCGCGCTGAGCCGAGACGACTTCGCTGATGTCGTCGAACACGATCAGGTGCGAGTCGGGGGGCAGGTCGGCGCCGCGGACCAGTAGGGTCTGGGCTTCGTGCTGCGGGTGGAGTTGCAGCTCGTACGACTCTTGCCATTGCTGGCGCTCGCCCGGGGTGGGGTCGCTGGCATACAGCTCAAAGCGTTCGGTCAGTGAGCGGGCAAAGTCTTGCAGGCCGGGCACGTCGGAGAGTGGCCGACCTCGGTAGGCCGACAGGGGCAGGCGCAGGATGCGGGTGGCGCCGGGGTTGACGGTGTCGATGCAGCCTTGTTCATCGAACACGATCACGCCCGCGGTGAGATTGTCCAGGATGGTTTGCAAGTGGCCGCGTGCGCTGTCGAGTTCGTTCACGCTGCGCTGGGCCAGCGTGCGTGCGTCAGACAGCTGTTGGGTCATGGCCGCGAAGGATCGGGTCAGGCCACCCAGTTCGTCTTTGGTGGCAAAGATGGCCTTGGGGCTGAGGTCGCCCTTGGCCACTTTGTCGACGCCTTCGGCCAGCAGTAAAAGCGGGTGCGCCAGTTGTTGGCCCAGGAGGGCGGCCAGCAGCAGGGCGCCAAACACGGCCAGGATCAGGGCGAGGGTCAGGGTGCCGATGTACATGCGGCGCAGGCCTTCGCGGCCCAGTGAGCGCTGTTGGTACTCGCGGTAGGCGCTCTGGACATCCAGTGCGTTTTTGATCAGATCGGCCCTCACTTTTTGGGTGACGAGCAGGTAATGCCCTTTGCTTTGCAGGCTGAAGCTGTGGTCGGGCATCCAGGCCAGGGCCATGATTCGGGCTTCGCTGAGGCGGCGCTCGCTGAGGGTGTCGGTGGTGTCGGTTTTGTCTTCCAATCCCTCGATCTGGCTGACCATGCCTCGGTTGCGGGCTTCTTGCCGCATGGCCAGTGGCACGCGTTCAACCGGCATCAAACGCAAGGAGTCGCCGCTGGCGCCAATTTGCACCTGGCCGGCTTCGCTGAGCAGCACCACGGATTGCGCGCCAAGTTGTTCGCGCACACGTTCCAGGTCCAGCACACCGGGGCTGGCGGTGCCTTCAGGGCCCCCGGTGGCATCGCTCAGGCGTTCGGCGGCCACGCGGGTTTTGGCGCCCAGGTCGCTGCTGAGGGTGTCCAGGGTGCTGCGGCCCAGGTTCAGGCCGGCTTCGAGGGCTTTTTCGACGCGCACGTCAAACCAGGTTTCGATGCTG
Source organism: Pseudomonadota bacterium (assembly GCA_040389805.1). Taxonomy (GTDB): domain Bacteria; phylum Pseudomonadota; class Gammaproteobacteria; order Burkholderiales; family Burkholderiaceae_C; genus Aquabacterium. The sequence continues at coordinate 19,939 of JAZJZP010000303.1, read as the reverse complement.
CGCGAGACGAACTGGTAGGACACCGTGTAGATGAGCAGGCCGGGGATGACGCCCACGACGGCAAAGATGCCGGCGAGTTTGAGCAGCAATCGGCTGCCGAATTTGCGCTGGCGCAAGCGGATGGCCAGGCGCCCAACGGCGAACACGATGATCAGCAGTAGCAATGACGCGATGGCCACGTTGGTCCAGAACAGCCACGTGAAGTGGGGCTCGAAGCGGTCGCTGTTTTGGGTGGCAAAGACGAGCAGGAAGGCCATCACCAGTCCTGCGCCAGTCATGGCCACGCCTGAAATGATCCAGGCCCAGCGGGTAGCTTTTCTTGAACTCATGCAGGGTCAGCGGGGCGTGATCACGTTGGTTTGACGTTGGACGGCGATGTTCCAGTCGCTTTGGATGGCCAGCCCCATCTGCAGGGGGCGGGGCAACTCGTCGGTGTCCAGTTTGAAGGTGAAGTCGACGTGGTAGTCGCGCTCGTCTGAGGCGGCCACGTTGTCGGCAATGCGCCAGCGGGTGGCGCGTTGCATGACGCTGAGGGCTTCGGGCAGGGAGTTGTAGTAGCGACTGAGCCCGTCAAAGCTCAGGCGCCAGCGCCGGGTCAGCGGCTGAAATGCCAAGCGCCAACGCCTGGTGGCGCGCCCCTTGCTTTTGTCGCTCCAGTACCAGCGGCTGCGAAACAGCTCGGCTTCGGCCAGGAACACCACGGCCACCCCTTTGAGCAGGGCGTCTTCAACGTCTTTGGGCAGTTCGAGTCGAACGGTGTAGCTGAGCACCAGCCCTTCGTCACTTCGTTCGGCCTGCAGGTGGGTCAGCTCAATGCTGCGGCCGGCCGTTGTCTGGGCATGCGCAGCGAGCCCTGTCTGCGCCAGGGCGGCGGACAGCAGGGCAGAGGCACTGCGTTGCAGCAGGTCTCGGCGACGCATTGGGGGCATTGACCACCTAGGGTGTCTTGATCAGCAGGGCGTAGAAAAATCCGTCGCCCAGGTCCTGCATCGCCTCTGGTGTGGACGCGACGGCAGGGTCGTTCTGATATTCGACCACAGGCAGCAGATGGCCGGGTGCCGGGATGGCACGGGCGCTGGGGGTTCGTTGCAAAAATGAGTCGATACGGGCTTGGCCTTCTTGTTTGAAGACCGAGCAGGTGCAAAACAGCAGGCGCCCGCCTGGGCTCAGTGTGGGCCACAGGGCGGTGAGCAGGGCATCTTGGGTGCGGGCCAGTGCCTGGATGTCGGCTTCACGGCGCAGCCAGCGGATGTCCGGGTGCCGTCTGACGATGCCCGATGCACTGCAAGGGGCGTCGAGCAAGATGGCGTCAAAGAACTGGCCGTCCCACCATTTGTCGGGTTGGCTGGCGTCGGCCGCAATGGTGCGGGCCTTCAAGCCCAGGCGGTTTAAGGTGTCCTGGACGCGAAGCAGGCGCTCGGGGTCGGAGTCGACGGCGGTGACGTTCAGGTCGGCCAGCTCCAGCAGGTGGGCGGTCTTGCCGCCGGGGGCGGCGCAGGCGTCGAGCACGCGGGCACCGGCGGGCAAGGTTTGGCCTTCAATCGGGGCGAGCAGCAAGGGGGCGGCGCGCTGAGCGGAGGCGTCTTGCACGGAGACTTCGCCTTGGTCAAACCCGGGCAGACGGGTGACGGGCACGGCTTGGGCGAGCACGAGGCCTTGGGGCGTCTCGCTGCGGGTTGGCAGCAGGTGGGCATCGATGCCGGCGGCCTGGAGCCGCTCCAGGTAGGCCTGGGCGCTGCCATGGCGGGTGTTGACGCGCAAGGTCATGGGCGGCTGGGTTTGATTGGCCTCCAGCAGGGCCTCCCAGTGTTGCGGCCAGTCTTTGCGCAGGCGACTGATCCACCATTGGGGGTGGTTGTAGCGGGCCATGGGGTCTTGGTCGGTGCTGGCCATCAAGGCCTCGCGCTCGCGCAAGAAGCGGCGCAGCACGGCGTTGACCAAGCCGGCGGAGCGTTCGGCCCGGCGTTTGGCGGCTTCGACGGTCTGGTCGACCAGGGTGTGTTCGTTGTACTCGGTGCCGCAGGCCAGCGACAGGGCAGACAGCAGCAAGCTGTCGACCCAGGGGGCGGGCTTTTTGGGTACGAGGGCTTGGCGCAGCGCCTGCGCGCGGCCAATGCGGCGCATGACGGTGAATGAAAGGGCTTGCACGCCAGGGCGCTCTGCCGGTTTGCAGGCGGCGACCGCTTCAGTGAGCGATTTGCCGCTGCTCACGGCGGTCACGGCGTCGGCACAGCCGGCCAGCAATTGCCACAGGGGCAGGCTGAGTGGTGTGGAGGAGGAAGAGGGGGTGGACTGCGTCATGGGGCGCAGTCTATGCGCGTTTGTCCCTGCTGGGGTCAGGCGCCCAA
>JAZJZP010000303.1:17064-17581 GCA_040389805.1 Pseudomonadota bacterium | reverse complement strand
CGGTAGCGCAGTGGCAGGTCGTCGATGCGCATCATCATGGGCAGGTCGGCGGTATTGAAGTCAGGATCCCAGGCGGGCGCACCCAGAATTTTGGCGCCGCAGCGCAGGTAGCCTTTGATGAGGGCCGGGGCTTCGACGTTCAGATGTCGATCCAGGTCTTCAACGGGCAGGGGCAGGCGTGGGCGCACTTGCAGTTCGATGGGGGCAAGGTGGGTTTTGCGCAGTTGCTCCCACAGGCTGGCCGCCACGTGGCCACCATCGCGCATGCTGATGCTGGCGCAGCCGATCATGGTGTCCAGGTCGTTGCGCACCATGAACTCGGCCAGGGCGCCCCACAGCGCCAGGATGGCGCCGCCGCTGCGCTGGTCGGGGTGGACGCAGGAGCGGCCCAGCTCGACCATGCGGCTGCGCAGTTGGCGCAGACGGGTCAGGTCAAATTCGGTCTCGCTGTAGAGACCGCCGACCCGTTTGGCCGATGCGGGGGTGAGCACGCGGTAGGTGCCAATGACCAGGCCGG
>JAZJZP010000303.1:14297-17054 GCA_040389805.1 Pseudomonadota bacterium | reverse complement strand
TGCTCACAGTAGGGGTCAAACAGGTCAATGTCGTGCTCTGCGGGGCTGCCGGCAGGCACGCTCAGACGGGCGCCCATTTCTTGGGCAAACACCTGGTATCTCAGGCGCTGGGCCGCGAGAACATCTTCTTCAGTGCGTGCCCAAACGACTTCAAGTGCGTGTGAGCTTGGGTGAAGTGACCTCCGGGCGGCGCGGGACTCGGCCGTAAAGTTGGGGCGCAGGTCTGCAATGGGCAGCGTCGGCGATGGAAAATCCCTCATGGTCAACTCCTCGTAAAGTTCTGTGAACGTGACGAGGTGCGAGTGTTGTGGGTGGCGGTGACGCTGGCGTGAATACCGCATGACAAATCAATGACACCCTCGGGGTGTGGGCACTATTTGGCGGTTTTTTACCCCCTGTAAATCCCGACGCTCAAGGGTGTCGAGCGCTGTTAGCATTGAACCATGAGCATCCAGATTTTCGGTTTGCCCGTCTCGCGCGGAGTGGCCATTGGCCGGGCGGTGCTGGTCGCATCCAGCCGCGTGGACGTGCCCCACCATTTCGTGGACCCTGCCAGGGTCGGCGAAGAAATCGCGCGTCTGCTGAAAGCTCGTGACATCGTGGCGCACGAGTTCGAGGTGCTCAAACGCGACCTGCCGCCCGATGCGCCGAGTGAGTTGGCCGCCTTGCTGGATGTGCACCAGATGCTGCTACAAGACGAGGCCTTGATCGGGGCGACGGCGGATTGGATCACGTCGAGGCACTACAACGCCGAGTGGGCCTTGTCTGCCCAGTTGGAAGTGTTGGCGCGTCAGTTCGACGAAATGGAAGACGCCTATTTGCGCGAGCGCAAGGCCGATCTGGAGCAGGTGGTTGAACGCATCTTGCGCACCTTGGCCCGTGGTGTGCCCTCGGCCGTGCCGGGCACTGATCCGAACGCCAAAGATTTTGGGGGCGATGAGCCCCTGGTGCTGGTGGCCAGCGACATTGCGCCAGCCGACATGCTCAGCTTCAAGCGCAGTGTGTTTAAAGGCTTTGTGACCGATGTGGGGGGCAAGACCTCGCACACGGCCATTGTGGCGCGCAGCATGGACATCCCGGCCGTGGTGGGCGCTCGTCAGGCCAGTCACCTGATCCGCCAGGACGATTGCATCATCATTGATGGCGATGCGGGCCTGGTGATTGTCGACCCCTCGCCCATCGTGCTGGAGGAGTACCGTTTCAGGCAGCGCCAGAGCGAACTGGAACGCAGCCGTCTGGCCCGCTTGCGGCACACCCCGGCAGTCACCCTGGATGGTGAGCGGGTGGAGTTGCTGGCCAATATTGAGATGCCTGAAGACGGCGCGGCGGCGCTGGAGGCGGGTGCCGTCGGTGTGGGTTTGTTCCGCAGCGAGTTCTTGTTCATGAACCGTGGCGTCGACAACCAGCCTGATGAAGAAGAGCAGTACCTGGCCTACCGGGCGGCCGTCGATGCCATGAAGGGCCTGCCGGTCACGATTCGCACGGTCGACGTTGGCGCGGACAAGCCGCTCGACGGCATGTCGCCCAGCGAGTTGCGGCATGAGTCGGTGTTGAACCCGGCCTTGGGGCTGCGGGCGATCCGCTGGAGCTTGTCAGAGCCCAGCATGTTTCGCCGTCAGTTGCGGGCTTTGTATCGGGCGGCCTACTATGGCCCGATCAAGGTGTTGATCCCGATGTTGGCCAGCCTGCACGAGATTCGCCAGACGCTTGAAAACATCGCCCATGTGCAGCGCCAGCTGACCGAATCAGGCAAGCCTTTTGGGCAAGTGGAACTGGGCGCGATGATTGAAGTGCCCGCAGCGGCGCTGACCTTGCCGATCTTTTTGCGGCACTTTGATTTCGTGTCGATCGGTACCAATGACCTGATCCAGTACACCCTGGCGATTGACCGGGCCGACGAGGCCGTGGCGCATCTTTATGACCCCTGGCACCCGGCGGTGTTGAATCTGTTGTCCAGCACCATCACGCAATCGCGTGCGGCAGGTCGCGGTGTGAGTGTGTGCGGTGAAATGGCGGGCGACCCGATCTTTACGGAACTGCTGCTGGCCATGGGGCTGCGCAGTTTCTCGATGCACCCGTCTCAGATCGCGTCGGTCAAACAGCGGGTGCTGCGCGCCGATACACGGCGTCTGGCGGCCTTGCTGGAGCCCGTGTTGCTCAGTGATGACCCCGAGCAAACCTACGCCGAGGTGTTTGCGGGCTCAGGGTTTGCGGCGCCACATGGTCAAGTTTTGGCCTCGGTAGCGGCCTAGGACTCCTGAACACAGGCCGGCCACCTTTGGCGTCAACGTTGGTCCAGCGTCTCCCAGCGATCTAGCGCAATCAGCAGGGCGGCGTCGATTTCATCGTGACGAGCTTGCATGATCGGCATCCCCTTGGGGTCTTTTTTGTAGACCTCGGGGTCGGCCAGTTGCGCCGACAAGGCTTTTTGCTCTGTTTCCAGATCGGCAATGCGCTTGGGCAGTTCGTCGAGTTCGCGCTGCTCTTTGTAGCTTAGCTTGCGGGCTTTGGTGGCCACGACGGGTGCAGTCGGCGCAGGGGCCGTCACGGCGTTTGGTGCTGTGGGTGGGGTGGAATTGCCTGCCTTGGCGTTGGCCGCCGCCAGGGTTTGGGCGCGGCGCGATTGCAGCAGCCAGTCTTCGACACCGCCTTCGTATTCGCGCCAGCGGCCTTCGCCCTCGGACACCAGCGTGCTGGTGACCACGTTGTCCAGAAAGCGTCGGTCGTGGCTGACCAGGAACACGGTGCCGGGGTAGT
>JAZJZP010000303.1:1753-14287 GCA_040389805.1 Pseudomonadota bacterium | reverse complement strand
GGGCACGTCGATAGTCGGAATCAGAATTGATCACCAGCAGGTCTTCCAGCAAATCGAGCGTGTCGATGTCCAGATCGTTGGTGGGCTCGTCCAGCACCAGCACGTTCGAGGGTTTGGCGAACAGGCGTGCCAGCAGCAAGCGGTTGCGCTCACCGCCGCTCAAGGTGCGCACCGGCGAGTTGGCGCGGGCGGGTGAGAACAAAAAGTCTTGCAAATAGCCCATCACGTGCTTGCGCGAGCCATTGATCTCGATCCACTCGCTGCCCGGGCTGATGAAGTCGGCCAGGGTGGCGTTGAGGTCAAGGTGGTCGCGCATTTGGTCAAAGTAGGCGACGTTGAGGTTGGCGCCTTGTTTGACGATGCCGCTGTCGGCCGCCAGTTCACCCAGGATGATCTTGAGCAGGGTGGTCTTGCCAGCGCCATTGGAGCCGACCAGGCCCACCTTGTCGCCCCGCAAGAAGGTGCCGGAGAAGTCCTTGACGATGTCGCGGGTGCCGTAGCGCTTGTTGACGTTTTCCAGTTCGGCCACGATCTTGCCGCCACGGTCGCCTTGTGCAACTTCCAGCTTGACGCGGCCAATGGTGTCGCGACGTGACGCACGGGCGCCGCGCAGGTCGTCCAGACGTTTGATGCGGGCCACGCTGCGGGTGCGGCGGGCTTCGACGCCCTTGCGGATCCAGACTTCTTCTTGGGCCAGCAGCTTGTCGAACTTGGCGTTGCTCACGGCCTCGTCGGCCAGTTGTTGGGCTTTAAGGCCCTCGTAGGCCGTGAAATTGCCGGGGTAGGTCCGCAGTTGACCACGGTCCAGTTCCACAATGCGGGTGCAGACGTTGTCCAAAAAGGCGCGGTCATGGCTGATGAGGATGACGCTGCCCTTGAAGGCGACGAGCAACTCTTCCAGCCAGGTGATGGCGTCCAGGTCCAAATGGTTGGTGGGTTCGTCCAGCAACAGCACGTCGGGGGCCGCCACCAGGGCTTGGGCCAGGGCCACGCGTTTTTTCATGCCGCCGGACAGGTCGGCAATGGCCACCTCGGCCGACAGCTGCAGGCGCTGCAGGGTTTGTTCGACCCGCTGCTCCCAGTTCCAGCCATCGCGGGCTTCGATCTGGGTCATCAGGGCGTCCAGGTCGTCGCCTTCTTGATGGGCCTCAAAACGGTCGCGCAGTTGGCGGATGTCGCCCAGGCCGAGGCTGACGGCATCAAACACATTGATGCCATCGGCGAATTGGGGCTCTTGTGCGACGTAGGCCAGGCGCACCCCGTTTTGAAATTGCAGGGTGCCGTCATCGGGTTTTTCCAACCCGGCGATGATCTTGAGCAGAGACGATTTGCCCGTGCCGTTGCGCCCGATCAGGCCCACCCGTTCACCGGGTTCGAGTGCGAACGAGGTGTGGTCCAGCAGGGCCACGTGGCCAAAAGCCAGGCAGGCGTCGTTGAGGGTCAGGAGGGCCATTCGTTTGAGTGCTTGTGATTCGTGAAGTCGGCATTGTCAGGCCTGAGCGCCTCACAATGTGCACCCATGCCCCGTTTACCCTTATTTCGCCGTTACCAATCCCGTGTGTTGACCGCTATTTGGTGGTTGGCGGGGGCCTTGGTGTTGGCGGCGGGGGCTTGGTTGAGTGCGTTTCCGTTGGATCACCGGGCGGCTCACCCCCCGGTCGTTGAGCTGGCCGATGCGCAGGTGCTGGCCTCCAGTCAAGGCATGCCACCCGACGAGCGGGGCAATTGGGTGCGGGTGAGCTTGCCGCACCGATGGACCCAAACCCATGGCGATCTGGAAGGCACGCTCTGGTATCGGATGACGATGCCTGTGTCAGCATTGCCTGGGCGGCCCTGGGCAGTTTATGTGCCCCGTGTGAGCATGAACATCGAGGTGTTTGTCAACGGGGTGTCTTTGGGCTACACGGGTTCGATGGAGGCGAGCGTGACCCGCAACTGGTACACGCCCTTGATCTTTAATGTGCCGCCCAGCCTCTGGAAGCAGGGGGACAACGTGCTGATGATGCGGGTGCGCAGTGGTTATGCCGGGCGTTCGGGCCTGGCGCCGGTGTGGGTTGGCCCCAGCCAGCTGTTGTCCGTGATGTATGCCAAACGGTGGTGGTTACAAGTGGCCGGCGTGTATGCCAGCAGCATGGGCTTGTGCTTGCTGGGCGCATTTCTGGTGGTCTTGTGGCGGCGAGATCGCAGTCAAAGCGCGTTTGGCTACGTCGGTCTGGCGGCGGTGTGGTGGGGGATCGGCTCGTCTGCCACGGTGGTGCCTGAACCTCTGTTCAACGGGCTTGTCTGGGAGCACCTGAGCTCTGCGGCCATTGTGTGGTCCGAACTGTTGATGTGCTTGTTTTTTCTGAGATTTGCCGAACGCCGCTGGGTGTGGCCTGAACGTGTGATTTTCGCGCTGGGCGGGGTCATTCCCTTGGCCTTGATCGCGGTGCCTACACAGGCGGCGATGGGTTTGGCCAACGCCCTGGTTTATTCGATGTGGGTAGTAGGCTTTGCCGTGGCGCTGTGGCATGCCTACCAAGTTCGCAGGCCCGACCGGGGCTTGTTTGCCTTTGGGTGCCTGGTGAGCATTCCGGCGACTTTGTACGACATTGCGCACCAGCTCAACTATTTGCCGTTTGATGCGGTGTACATCATGCCGTATGCAGGGCCTGTATTTTTGGCGTGCATGGCCTTCATCGTGGCGGGTGACTACGCCCGCTCCCGCAGTGCCCTGGCGTGGCTCAACCAGGAGCTGTTGGGCAACATCCAGCGCCGCGAGGCCGAGTTGCGCGAGAGCTTCCAGAAGGTGGCCACGTTGGAGCAGGACCAGGCCGTGTCGGCCGAGCGTGCGCGCATCCTGCGAGACATGCACGATGGGGTCGGGGCTCACTTGACGGCGGCTTTGCGTCAGCTCAATCCGCCGGATCAACGGCCGGTGGATCTGCGCATGGTGACGCGCACCTTGCGCGAGTCACTGGACCAGCTCAAATTGTCGATCGATGCGATGTCCATGCCAAGGGGCGATGTGGTGGGGTTGCTGGCCAGCCTGCGCTTTCGCATGACTCCTCGATTCAAGGCGGCAGGCCTGACCTTGCGTTGGGAGGTGGACGAGTTGCCCATCTGGCCGTCAGGCACCCAAGCTGCCTTGCGTCAGTTGCAATACATCCTGTTCGAAGCCATGTCCAACGTCCTGCAGCATGCTGGGGCCAGGCAACTCACCTTGAGTGCCCGTGTGGTGGGCGATCATTTGTTGCTGGTGTTGATTGACGACGGGCAGGGCTGGTCGGGACAGGGGCTCCAGCCCGAAGGCCATGGCACTCAGGCCATGCGCAGCCGTGCCGGGACCATCGGCGCCACGGTTGGGTTTTTCAGCCCACCGCAAGGGGGTTATCAAGTGCGTTTGAGTTTGCCAATGACGGTGTATGAAGTGAATGGAACATTCAATGGGTGATGAACAAGGTCGGTTGAGCGTCGTGGTGGTGGAGGACAACCCGCTGACCAGTCAGTTCTTGGTGGCGTGCATCCAAGCGCATCCCGAATTGACCCTGGCGGCGTCCTTTGTCACGCTGGCTTCGGCGCGGCAGTGGTTTGCCAAGACGGGCGCTGATCTGCTGTTGGTGGACCTGGGCTTGCCCGATGGCAGTGGCCTGACCCTGATGCGCGAGGTGAGGAGCCGCTGGCCCCAGTGCGACATGCTGGTGGTGTCGATGTTTGGGGACGAGGCCAATGTGGTGGCCAGCATTGAAGCGGGCGCCGTGGGCTATGTCCACAAGGATGATGAGGCCGCCGACATCGCGGAGACCTTGCTGGCGGTCAAGCGCGGGGCCTCACCGATTTCACCGATGATCGCGCGCCAGCTGCTGTTGCGCATGCGGCCGGTGGAGCCGGGGCCCGCACCAGTCCCTCGGGCGCCGAGCTCTCCGAGCCCCGCCATTACCCTGTCACCGCGTGAACAAGACGTGCTGCAGTACATCGCCCGTGGGTTTGCCTACGCCGAGATTGCCCGCCTGCAAGGGGTGACGGTCCACACGGTGCAGACCCATATCAAAAAACTCTATGGCAAGCTGGCGGTGCACTCGCGCAGCGAAGCCGTGTTTCAAGCCAACCGCCTGGGCTTGCTGGACGACACGCTCAAGCGCTGAGCTTGGCTTCGAGTGCGTCCAGGAAACGCCCGGCCACATCAAAGCCGGTTTGCTGCGTGATTTCTTGAAAGCAAGTCGGGCTGGTCACGTTGATTTCGGTGAGCTTGTCACCAATGATGTCCAGGCCCACCAGCAGCAGCCCACGCGCGGCCAGGATGGGGCCCAGGGTGCGGGCAATGTGCCAGTCGTTGTCGCTCAAGGGTTGGGCCACTCCTTTGCCACCCGCGGCCAGATTGCCACGCACTTCACCCCCTTGCGGGATGCGGGCCAGGGCGTAGGGCACGGGTTCGCCGTCGATCAGCAGCACCCGCTTGTCGCCCAAAGCGATGGCGGGCAAAAAACCTTGCACCATGATGGTTTGGGCCTCGTTGCGGGTCAAGGTCTCGGCGATGCTGCCCAGGTTGAGGCCATCGTCTCGAACACGGAAAATGCCCGCACCACCCATGCCATCCAGGGGATTGAGGATGATGTCGCGGTGTGCTGCATGAAACGCACGCACCGCCTCGATGCTGCGGGTGACCAGGGTCGGCGCCGTGAACTGCGGACACTCCAGGAGCGCCAGTTTTTCTGGGTGCTCACGCAAGGCGAGCGGGCGGTTGAAGACTGTGGCGCCTTCGCGTTCGGCCTGGCTCAGCAGGTGTGTGGTGTAGAGGTATTCGGCATCAAAAGGCGGGTCCTTGCGCATCAGCACCGCATCCATGTCGGCCAGTACGACGGTGCTGGTGTCCGCGATGTTGAGCCAGGCGTCTTCGTGGCCGGTCAGCTCGATTTTTTGCGCACGTGCCTGCACGCGTGCGCCGTGTTGCCACAGGACATCGGGCTGCTCGCATGACCAGATCTGGTGTCCACGCCGCGCCGCTTCACGCATCATCGCGAAGGTGCTGTCCTTGTAGGTTTGGAAGCTGTCGAGCGGGTCGGCCAGAAAAAGGAGGTTCATGGTGAGTCAGTTGAGTCGGGTGCGGGGGCCCTGAAGTGTTGCACCAATAAAGAAACCGTGCCAGCCACCAAGCCCCAGAAGGCCGAGCCAATGCCCAACAAAGTCATGCCTGACAGGGTGACCAGGAAGGTGATCAGGGCCGCTTCACGGTGGGGTTCATCGCGCAGCGCCGTGGCCAGTCCTGAGCCAATGGTGCCCAGCAAGGCCAGACCCGCCACCCCCATGACCAGCGCGGGCGGGAAGGCCGCCAGTACCCCCGCCACGGCCCCACCCATCAGCCCCATGACGATGTAGAACAGGCCTGAGAAGATGGCGGCGGTGTAGCGTTTGGAGGCCTCTGCTTGGGCGTGTGGGCTCAGCACAATGGCCGCGGTGATGGCCGCCAAATTGAAGGTGTAGCCGCCAAACGGTGCGAACAGCAGGGTGGAGAGGCCTGACCAGGTCATCAAGGGCGAGACCGCCGGCCGATACCCCGCGACACGGATGGCCGACACACCGGGCACCGCTTGGGAGGCCATGGTGACGATGAACAGTGGCAGCCCCATGCCGATGATGGCATGCCAGGACCATTGCGGCATGACCCAGACCGGGGTGGCCAACTGCCAGTGCAGCGCCTCAGGATTGAGTTGCCCGGCCGCACTGGCCACCAGCATGCCCACCAGCAGGACGCCCAGCACGGCATAGCGGGACCACCATCTTCGGCCCACCACATAGGCCGCGAACATGCTCAACACCAAACTGGGTTGCACGGTGGTGGCGGCAAAGGCCAGTAGCGCAAATTTGGCCAGAATGCCCGCCAGCAGGGCCGAGGCCAAGGCCATCGGAATGCGGCTCATCAAGCGCTCAAACAGGCCGGAGACGCCCGATAACCACATCAGAACGCCGCAGGCCAGAAAGGCTCCCACGGCTTCGGGCAGGCTGATGCCCGTTGCCGAGGCCGCGATCACCGCGGCGCCGGGGGTTGACCAGGTGATGAGGATGGGGGCACGCGTGCGCAGCGACAACCCCAGCGTGGTCAGGCCCATGCCCAGACCGCAGGCCCACACCCATGAGCTGATCTGCTCGGGTGACGCCCCCAGCGACCGGGCCGCATGAAACACCAGCGCAATCGTGCTGGTAAAACCCACCAGGGTGGCGACAAAACCGGCGGACAACGCGGCCAGGGAGCTGTCCTGGGGCAGTCTGCGCAGCGATGACAGTAGGGTGTTCAGATCTCGACCTTGGAGCCCATTTCGATCACGCGGTTGGTCGGCAGGCTCAGGAAGTCAGCGGCCCCAGAAGCGTTGCGGTGCATGCTGGCGAACAACTTTTCACGCCAGGGCGCCATGCCGCTGCCAATGGTGGGGATGACGATGTCGCGCGACAGGAAGTAACTGGTTTCCATGTCCTCAATGATCACGCCGTGCTCCTTGAGCAGTTTCAAGGCTTCAGGCACGTCGGGTTCATTTTTGAAGCCATAGTGCAGCATCACCTGCCAGCAATCGTGGCCCAGGACTTCGATCTCGATGCGATCGCTCAAGCTGATCCAGGGTACCTCATGGGATTTGACCGTGACAAACAGGTTCTGAGCGTGCAGAACCTTGTTGTGCTTGAGGTTGTGCAGCAGCGCATTCGGTGTCGTGCCCGCGTCGGCATTGAGGAACACCGCCGTGCCGGCCACGCGCGTGGGCGGGCTGGAGAACACCGCATCCAGGAAGGGGTGCAGGTCGATGGAGTCGGTGCGCAGGCGCTCGCTCAACAGCGCGCGGCCTTGCTTCCAGGTCATCATCAGCATGAACATGACCGCGCCGATGAGCAAGGGGAACCAGCCGCCATCGATCACCTTGATGGCATTGGCGCCAAAGAAAGTCACATCAATCGCGAAGAAAAAGCCCGTGGCAAAGATGCACAAGGGCAGCGCCAGGCGCCAGGCATAACGGATGACAAAAAAGGTCATCACGGTGGTGATGAGCATGTCGATGGTGACGGTGATGCCATATGCCGCCGCCAGCTTGCTGCTGGAGCCGAAAAACACCACGGCCATGACGATGCAGCCGTAGAGGCTCCAGTTCACAAAGGGGATGTAAATTTGCCCCGTTTCATCGACCGAGGTATGCAGGATGCGCAGGCGAGGCAGGTAGCCGAGTTGAATCACCTGTTTGGTGACCGAGAACGCCGCAGAGATCAGGGCTTGAGAGGCGATGACGGTCGCAAAGGTGGCCAGGATCACCAAGGGGTAGAGCGCCCACTGAGGGGCCATCTCGAAAAAGGGATTGCCGACGTTCTCGGGGTGCTCCAGCAGCATGGCGCCTTGGCCAAAATAATTCAATACCAAGGAGGGCATCACCAACATGAACCAGGCCAGGCGGATGGGCTTTTTGCCAAAGTGGCCCATGTCGGCGTACAGCGCTTCTGCTCCGGTGGCGCACAGCACCACCGCCCCCAAGGCGATGAAAGCCAAGCCCGTGTGTTTGATGATGAACCCCACGGCGTATTGGGGGCTCAGGGCCACCAGCACGGCGGGGTTTTCCAGGATGTGCATGCCGCCAAGCCAGGCCAGCACCACGAACCAGGCGACCGTGATGGGGCCAAAGAACTTGCCGATGCCTCCGGTGCCGTGTTTTTGCACGAGGAACAAAACCGTCAGCACCACCAGGGTGATGGGCACTACAAACCGCTTCAGACCCGGGGCGGCCACCTCCATGCCCTCGACAGCCGAGAGCACTGAAATGGCGGGCGTGATCACCCCGTCACCAAAGAAAATGGCGGTGCCAAAAATACCGATGGCCAGCAGTACCTGTCGCAGGGCAGGCTGGTCTTTGACAGCGGTCGAGGCCAAGGCCAGCATGGCAATCAAGCCACCTTCGCCGTTGTTGTCCGCCCGAAGAATCAAGGTGACGTACTTGAGCGACACGATGACGGTGAGCGTCCAGAACATGATCGACAAGATGCCGAGGATGTTCTCGTGCGTCGGCTGGAGGTGCCCGTGCGCAAACACTTCTTTGAGTGCATACAGGGGACTGGTGCCGATGTCGCCGTAGACGATACCGATCGCCCCCAGTGTCAGCGCGGCCAGTTGCGAGCCGCTGAGGGATGCTTTAGGACGGTGTTGCACTGGGGAATTGGGCGCGAATCGGCGAAGGGCTCATTCTGCCCGTTTATTCATAGGTTTCCGCGTTTGGATCGGTGGCTTCGAGCTCGTAGCTGGCCGCCAACATGGCCAAACGGCCGATCACACCATACATGTAAAAGCGGTTAGGCGCGCTGATGCCTGGTTTGGCGCCCGGACGCGGCAATTGGCTGGATTCGGCAAACGCCAGGGGGACAAAACTGGCGCCCGGTGCGTTCAGGTTTTCGTCGATGCCTCGGTCGGCATGCACGCGGTAGAAGCCGCCCACGACATAGCGGTCAATCATGTAGACCACGGGTTCGGCCACGGCGGCATTGATCTGCTCGTAGGTGGGCACCCCCTCCTGGATGATGACCCGGCTGACTTCCTGGCCGTCCTTGACCACCGACATCTTGTTGCGGGTGCGGCGGTTCAGCTCCGTCAACTCCTTGGCATCGCGCACGGTCATGATGCCCATGCCATAGGTGCCGTTGTCCGGCTTGACAATGACGAAGGGCTTCTCGTTGATGCCGTACTCTTTGTATTTGCGGCGGATCTTGCCGAGCAAGGCATCGACCTGGGATTGCAGGCATTCCTGGCCGGTCCCTTCCTGGAAGTTGACCTCGTCGCAGACGGCATACATGGGGTTGATCAGCCACGGATCCATGCCCAACAGCTTGGCAAACTTCTTGGCCACACCCTCATAGGCCTCGAAGTGTTGACTCTTGAGGCGCACGGCCCAGCCCGCATGCAGCGGCGGCAGCAGGTATTGCTCGTGCAGATCCTTCAGGATGTCCGGAATGCCCGCTGACAAGTCGTTGTTGAGCAAGATGGTGCACGGATCAAAATTCTTGAGGCCCAGTCGACGTTTGCTGCGCAGCAGCGGCTCAATGGTGAGCGAGCCGCCATCGGGCAAGGCCAACTCGGTCGGCTCCTTGATGGTGTCGTCCAGCGTCCCCAACCGGACGTTCAAGCCCGCCACGCTGAAAATCTGCACCAGTCGGGCGATGTTGGAGAGGTAGAAGGGGTTGCGGGTGTGCTTTTCAGGGATCAGCAACAGGTTCTTCGCCTCGGGGCAGATTTTCTCAATGGCCGCCATGGCCGCCTGCACGGCCAGCGGCAACATCTCCGGGGTCAGGTTGTTGAAGCCGCCGGGGTAGAGGTTGGTGTCCACCGGGGCCAGCTTGAATCCAGCATTGCGCAAATCGACCGAGCTGTAGAAGGGTGGTGTGTGCTCCATCCACTCCAGGCGGAACCAACGCTCGATCGCGGGCATGGACTCGAGCATGCGTTGCTCAAGCTCGTTGATGGGGCCGGTCAGCGCGGTGATCAGATGTGGAACCATGGGACTTGGGCATTCGGCGTTGGCAAAGAGGCCCCCATTCTAGAAAGATGATGGGGAATGTGGGCGCAAAATAAAAAAAGGGCTGCCCGAAGGCAGCCCCTTGACCATATCAGCGACCTGATGGGATCACTTGTGGTAAGCGGTCTCGCCGTGCGAGGCGATGTCCAGGCCTTCGCGCTCTTCTTCTTCAGAGACGCGCAAACCAATCACCAGATCCACGATCTTGAAGGCGATCACCGAGACCACGGCCGACCAGAGGATGGTCACCCCGACGGCCTTGGCTTGCACCAGCACCTGGCTGGCGATCGAGTAGGCGTCGCCGGACACCATGGCCACGGTGGTCCAGTCAGCGACCATGCTGGGGCCACCCAGGTTGGGCGAGTTGAACACGCCGGTCAGCAGGGCACCCAGGATGCCGCCCACGCCATGCACGCCAAACACGTCCAGCGAGTCGTCGGCGCCCAGCATCTTCTTCAGCCCCGTCACGCCCCACAGGCAGACCAAACCAGCCAGCACACCGATGATCAGTGCGCCACCGATGCCGACGTTGCCTGCGGCGGGGGTGATGGCGACCAAACCAGCGACAGCACCGGAGGCGGCGCCCAACATCGATGCCTTGCCCTTGAGCAGCGACTCACCCAGGATCCAGCCCAGCACGGCTGCAGCAGTAGCGGCCAAGGTGTTGATGAAGGCCAGGGCGGCGAAGCCGTTGGCTTCCAGGGCGGAGCCGGCGTTGAAACCGAACCAGCCCACCCACAGCAGGGCAGAGCCCACCATGGTCAGCGTCAGCGAGTGAGGCGTGAAGGCTTCCTTGCCGTAACCGATGCGCTTGCCCACCATGTAGGCACCGACCAGACCGGCGACGGCTGCATTGATGTGCACCACGGTACCGCCCGCGAAGTCCAGCGCGCCCCACTGCCACAGCAGGCCAGCCTTGCTGGTCATCTCGGTGGCGACACTGGCCGATGAGTAAGCGTCCGGGCCCATCCAGAACCAGACCATGTGGGCCATGGGTGCGTAGCTGAAGGTGAACCACAGCACCATGAACATCAACGCGGCGGAGAACTTGATGCGTTCAGCGAAGGCGCCGACGATCAGGCAGCAGGTGATGCCCGCGAACGTGGCCTGGAAGGCGGCAAACACGATCTCGGGAATGTAGACACCCTTGCTGAACGTGGCCGCATTGGCGAACGTACCCGCGGCGTTGTCCCAGACTCCCTTCATCATCAGGCGGTCCAGGCCGCCGATGTAGGCATTGCCCTCGGTGAACGCCAGGCTGTAGCCATAGATGAACCACAGCACCACGATCAGTGAGAACGTCACCATCACCTGCATCAGCACAGACAGCATGTTCTTGCTGCGCACCAAGCCACCGTAGAACAGCGCTAGGCCGGGGATGGTCATCAGGATGACCAACAGGGTGCAGACCATCATCCAGGCGGTGTCGCCCTTGTTGGGCACGGGTGCGGGGGCGGCCGCAGCCGATGCGGCCTCCGCTGGCGCCGGGGCTACCGCAGATGCGGCATCAGCGACGGAGGGTGGAGCTTCCGCCGCAGCCGAAGCGGCGACAGTCGTGGGGGCCGCTGTGTCTTGAGCGTGGGAGACGCCAAAGACACCGAGGGCGGCGAGCCCCAGTGCGAGCGACGCAAGGAGTTTTCTCATGTAATGCCTCTTGGAAAAACAAAAGTGGGCCAAGGAAAGACGCTGATCGGCGCAATCCATGCATTCAACGTGGCGACAGGCGCCGCCAGGGTCACAAAGCGTCTGAGCCGGTTTCGCCGGTTCGGATGCGAATCACCTGCTCTAGCGAGGTCACGAAGATCTTGCCGTCACCGATCTTGCCGGTACGTGCTGATGCCTCGATGGCTTCGATGACGCGATCGAGGATGGACTCGTCGACGGCGGCTTCGATCTTGACCTTGGGCAGAAAATCGACCACATACTCCGCGCCGCGGTACAGCTCGGTATGGCCTTTCTGGCGTCCGAAGCCCTTGACTTCGGTCACGGTGATCCCTTGCACGCCAATGGCGGACAAGGCTTCACGCACTTCATCAAGCTTGAAGGGCTTGACAATGGCTGTCACCATTTTCATGGTTGGTTCTCCGATGAGGTTGGGTGAAAAAATGGGTTACGACGGTTACGTCTGCATGATCTGTGCCAACGCTCCAAAACAGGGAACTCATGTCCGGGCGGTGGGGCGGCGCACCAGCATGGATTGTTTTGGCGCGGACTGCACCATGCATGGGCGCCAGTAGTCACATCATTTGATGTCGCCATTTGAAACGCACAAGCTTTGTGCGTCAACGTGGTGCGTTGTGCACAGGGCCTCTTTAGAGGGAGTTCCCTATCCGGCATGAATCGTCACAATCGCGGCCCATGTCACTTGCCATTGTTCACAGTCGTGCCCTTGATGGGCTGCATGCTCCTGAAGTCACCGTTGAGGTCCATCTGGCCAATGGGCTGCCCAGCTTCACCTTGGTGGGTCTGGCCGATACCGAAGTCAAAGAGGCCAGAGAGCGTGTTCGGGCCGCCTTGAGTAACAGCGGGCTGGAGTTTCCGTTCAATAAGCGCATCACGGTCAACCTCGCGCCAGCAGATCTGCCCAAAGAGTCGGGGCGTTTCGATCTGCCGATTGCGGTGGGTATCCTGGCGGCGATGGGGCGTATCGACCCTCGCCATTTGGCCGATCTGGAGTTCGCGGGCGAATTGTCCTTGGGGGGCGAGTTGCGTCCGGTTCGCGGTGCCTTGCCCATGGCCCTCGCGCTTCGTCGGCGGGTGCAAGGCGGTTTGCTCAAACGAGGGTTGGTGCTGCCGCAGGCCAGCGCCCGCGAAGCGGCTTTGGTCTCTGGCGTGCAATTGTTTGAAGCCAAGCACCTGATGGACGTGGTGCAGGCCTTGGTGGCCGATGAGGCGGCGCGCGTTCCCTTGGTGACCGCGCAGGCGGCGCCGTTCCAGCAGGCGACCGGCGCTTTGGCCGATTTGAGTGACGTCAAAGGACAGGCCGCCGCCAAGCGGGCGCTGGAGGTGGCGGCGGCAGGCA
>JAZJZP010000303.1:0-1743 GCA_040389805.1 Pseudomonadota bacterium | reverse complement strand
TTTGCGGGCTTGTTGCCCCCGTTGACGCAGGACGAAGCCCTGGAGTCGGCCGCCGTCCTGAGTCTGGCGGGGCGATTTGACGCCAGTGCCTGGCGGCGCCGGGTGTTTCGCAGCCCGCACCACAGTGCCTCCGCCGTGGCGCTGGTGGGGGGTGGCTCGCCGCCCAAACCGGGTGAGATTTCATTGGCGCACCACGGCGTGCTGTTTCTGGACGAGTTGCCCGAATTTCCGCGCATGGCCCTGGAGGCCTTGCGTGAGCCGCTGGAGACCGGGCACATCACCATCTCCCGGGCGGCGCGCCAGCATGATTTTCCGGCCCGATTTCAACTGATCGGGGCCATGAACCCGTGTCCTTGCGGGCACCTGGGCAACCCACTCAAGGCTTGCCGCTGCACGCCTGATCAGATTACTCGTTATCAGAGCCGACTCAGTGGTCCCTTGTTGGACCGGGTCGATGTACAGGTCGAGGTGCCTGCCGTCGCTCCTGAACTCCTGGCCCAGGCCGCCGATGGCGAGTCCAGTGCCGTGGTGGCTGACCGGGTGGCGCGTGCCCGTCAGCGCCAGATCGACCGGCAAGGCTGTGTCAACGCGGCCCTGGATGGTGCCGCGCTCGACACCCTGGCCAGGCCCGAACCGGCGGCCCTGGCCTTTTTGCAGACCGCCAGTGCCCGCCTGGGTTGGTCGGGTCGCGGTTTCCACCGCGTGTTGCGACTGGCCCGCACGATTGCCGACTTGGCAGAGTCCGATGCCGTGACGCTGACCCATGTGGCCGAGGCCATTCAGTACCGCAGGGTGGTGCAGAACCCCTGAATTTGGGGGATCATGCCGGACTCTATGTTCGCATCAAGGATGGTTGCACCATGAAGACAGCTCTGATCACTGGCGGTAACAGCGGCATCGGCAAAGAAACCGCGCGGGCCCTGGCTCGCCAGGGCTACCAGGTGCTGATTGCGGCGCGTGACAGTCACAAATGCCGCGAGGTGGTTCGGTCCATCAAGGCGGAACAGCCCGGTGCTCAGATCGATTGGTTGCCGGTGGACTTGTCCGACTTTGACTCGATCGGGTCGTTTGCCCACGAGGTGGCGCGCAGGCTGCCTGTGATCGATGCCCTGGTGTTGAATGCCGGGCTCTATACCAAGCAGTTGACGACCAACCAGGCGGGCATTGAAATGATGTTTGCCGTTACGCATCTGGGCCATTTCTTGTTGGCTCACCACTTGTTGCCCCATGTGACCGCTGCGCCGGATGGGCGCATCGTGGTAAGCAGTTCAGTGGCGCATTGGGTGGGGGGCGGTATCGATGTGGATGCTTTGCGTCACCCTTCCCCCCATCAATTTCTACAACTGGCACCGTTTCAAGCCTATGGGCGCTCCAAGCTGGCCAATATGCTGTTTGTGCGCGAGCTTGCCCGGCGCTTGCAAGGGTCGTCCGTCAAGGTCAATGGCTTTCATCCCGGTGGGATCAAGAGCGACTTTTGGCGCGACACCCCCGCGTGGATCACGGCGCTCGTCGGGCCGTTTTTGGTGTCTGAAGCGGTGGGCGCCAAGACGCAGATTCATCTGGCGTCTCACGAGGGCCTGAACGTCAGTGGCGAATATTGGTCAGGTCGCAAAGTGCGTCAGGGCAGTCCCGCCAATCGCAACCAGGCGTTGGCTCGCCAGCTGTGGGAATACAGCGAACAGGTCCTTGGCATCAAAGCTTTCGGGGTGTCATTGCCATCCGAGTCTCTGGCGCGTGCAGGCT
>JAZJZP010000302.1:0-2949 GCA_040389805.1 Pseudomonadota bacterium | reverse complement strand
TGCCTGGCTGGTGGCTCCCGAAGACAGGCGTTTTGGGCAGGACATTCTGATTCCTGCCAGGGGGACGGCCAATGCCGAGCCGGGGCAGGTGGTCTCGGTGGAGTTGACCGAGGTGCCGTCGCTTCATGCCCAGCCGGTAGGGCGTGTGGTTGAGGTGTTGGGGGGCATTGATGATCCGGGGATGGAGATTGAAATTGCCGTACGCAAGTACGAGGTCCCCTATCAATTCAGTGAGGATGTGCTGGCCCAGGCTGGGAAATTGCCCGAAAAGATGCGGCCCGCAGATCGTAAAAATCGCATCGACTTGACGGACGTTGCGTTGGTCACGATCGACGGTGAGGATGCCCGTGACTTTGACGATGCGGTGTATTGCGAGCCCGTCAAGATCGGGCGTACGAAAGCACACAATGGTTGGCGATTGCTGGTGGCCATTGCCGACGTGAGTCATTACGTCAAACCCGGTGACCCCTTGGACAGGGAGGCTTACGAGCGAGCGACGTCGGTGTACTTCCCGCGCCGCGTGATTCCCATGTTGCCCGAGAAATTGTCCAACGGACTGTGCTCACTCAACCCCGAGGTTGAGCGTTTGTCTATGGTGTGCGACATGTTGGTCACGGCCGAGGGGGAGGTTCACGCCTATCAGTTTTATCCCGCAGTGATTTGCTCCCACGCGCGCTTCACCTATACCGAGGTGGCGGCCATTCTTGGCAATACGCGAGGGCCTGAAGCTCAGCGTCGTGAAGAGTTGGTGCCTCATCTGCTGCATTTGCATGAGGTCTACCGAGTCTTGCTCAAGTCGCGTGCCACGCGTGGTGCGATTGATTTTGAGACCACTGAAACCCAGATCGTTTGCGACGACAACGGCCGCATTGCCAAAATCGTGCCGCGTGTGCGCACCGAGGCGCATCGCCTGATTGAAGAGGCCATGCTGGCGGCCAATGTCTGTTCGGCGGACTTCATTACGCGCGCCAAACAGCCGTCATTGTTTCGGGTGCATGAGGGGCCAACGCCAGAGAAGCGCACCTTGCTCAAAAATTACCTGAAGGCCTTGGGTCTGGGTTTGAGTATCAGTGAGGATCCGGCTCCTGCTGAGTTTCAGGCCTTGGCTCACGCGACTAAGGACCGTCCGGACGCACAGCAAATTCACACCATGTTGCTGCGGTCCATGCAGCAGGCCATTTACACCCCCACCAATAGTGGTCACTTTGGTTTGGCCTATGAGGCCTATACCCACTTCACCAGCCCCATTCGACGCTACCCAGACTTGTTGGTGCATCGGGTGATCAAGGCTTTGCTGGGCAGTGGTCGCTACGTCATCAAGCTGCCTGCGGTCCAGCATTCGGTGGGGACCTTCAAGGGGCGCAAGGGGGGCGGAGTGCCGGCCAAGGGCTTGCCCAAGGTGCCTGAGAAATTGGCTGCGCGCATCAAGTTGCCGCCGGAAGAGGCGGCCGCATGGGAGACCGCCGGAATCCATTGCAGTGCCAACGAGCGACGGGCGGATGAGGCTTCGCGCGATGTGGAGGCATGGCTCAAGTGCATGTTCATGCGCGAGCGTTTGGGTGAGGAATATGGTGGCACGGTCAGTACGGTGACCAGCTTTGGCTTGTTCGTTCACCTGGATGGTTTGTACGTTGAGGGTTTGATTCACATCACCGAGTTGGGTGGTGAGTACTTCCGTTTCGACGAGGCGCGCCAAGAGTTGCGAGGTGAGCGCAGTGGGGTTCGCTATGCCGTGGGTGCGCGGGTTCGGGTGCAGGTCAGTCGAGTGGACTTGGACAGTCGAAAGATCGATTTCCGCTTGGTGCGCGAAGGTGAGGATCCTGCCGTTGGTGCTGGAGCGGCGCGACGCCGTGGGCGAGCCGGGGATGGGGCGGAACGTGTTGCTGGTGGGTCTGCGCAAGACGAGTTGGCTGAGGTGCAGCGGGTGGATCGAGAAACCAAACGAGCGACCAAGCGTGCAGGTGCAGGGAAGGCGAGCGCTGGAGGCGCCTCCGGGCGAGCCGTTGCACCTGCGGCTGGTAAAAAGGCCGCTGGGCGCAAGGTTCCTAGAAAGCGATAATGGTGCTATAATCCGAGGGTTTGTCCGAAATGGTTCGGATAAATGAATCGCGAAGCCGTCAAACCTCAGGTGTCATAACGCAGCCGTGTTGTGATTGTTGATGGCTTCTAGACTTAACCTCTGGAGTTACTTATGGCAGTGTCCATGCGCGAAATGCTGGAAGCTGGTGTCCACTTTGGTCACCAAACCCGCTTCTGGAACCCCAAGATGGCCCCGTACATTTTCGGCCATCGCAACAAGATCCACATCATCAACCTCGAAAAGACGCTGCCCGCGTTTGAAGAGGCTCTGAAGTTTGTGCGCCAAGTGTCCGCCAAGCGCGGCACGATCATGATGATCGGCACCAAGCGCCAAGCCCGTGAAACCGTCGCCGCTGAAGCTCAGCGCGCTGGCGTGCCTTTCGTGGACCAGCGCTGGTTGGGCGGCATGCTCACCAACTTCAAGACCGTCAAAGGTTCGATCAAGAAGCTCAAGGACATGCAGGCTCAAGTTGAGACCGGTCTGGAGCAATTGAGCAAGAAGGAAGGCCTGCTGTTCCAACGCGACTTGGCCAAGCTCGAAAAAGACATCGGTGGCATTCAGGACATGAATGCACTGCCTGATGCGCTGTTCGTGATCGACGTCGGCTATCACAAGATTGCCAACGCCGAAGCCAAAAAGCTGGGCATCCCCGTGATCGGCGTGGTTGATACCAACCACTCGCCCGAAGGCATCGACTACGTCATTCCTGGCAACGACGACTCTTCCAAGGCTGTGGTGTTGTACGCCAAGGCCGTGGCTGACGCCGTGCTGGAAGGCCGTGCCAATGCTGTCAACGAAGTTGTTCACGCTGTTGCTGGAAGCGACGAATTCGTGGAAGTCAACGAAGCGGCTTAATCGCCTCTGACTTT
>JAZJZP010000301.1:0-1693 GCA_040389805.1 Pseudomonadota bacterium | reverse complement strand
CCAGCGGCCTCGCGGCGCACCCCGGTGGCACCCGTGCCACCGAGCTCGCCATTGCCATCGTTCATGCCGTCGATCACTGCCGCCAGCATGTCCAGCTCCACCGGGCGGGCATGTTCGGCCAGATCGTATTTGCGAGAGATAGGACGCAGGCACTCGCCAGCCACCTCTTGGGCTTGCCGCACCAGCGGTTTGAATTTGCGGGGAATTTCGAGGTAGATCATATCGACTCGTTTCAGTCAGTGAAGGGGGACCAGCGCACTCAAATCAGCAAGCCGCCCTCCATGATCGCGACGGCCCGCAAGTCGCGGTACCAGCGCTCCACCGGGTGTTCCTTGACAAACCCATGCCCCCCCAGCAACTGCACCCCGTCACTGCCGATCTGGACGGCCTTGTCGGCGCACAATCGGCGGGCCAAGGCCGCCGCCTCGAAGAATGGCGAGCCGGCATCGGCCAGGCTGGCCGCGCGCCAGGTCAGCAAGCGCATGCCATTGAGCTCAATGGCGATGTTCGAGATCGCAAACGCCACCGACTGGCGATGGCTGATGGGCTCACCAAAGGCCTCACGCTCGTTGACGTAGGGGATCAGGTAGTCCAGCACGGCCTGCGCACAGCCCACGCCCAAGGCACACCAGCCCAGGCGACCCAAGTGAATGCACTCGGCGTACACCTGCGCCGAGCCCTCGCCCAACAGGGCGGTGGCGGGCACCGACACGCCCTCCAGACGCAAGCGGGCACACGCGGCGCCACGCAGCCCCATGGCGTTGTCGGCCTCGACCGACAGGCCCGTGCTGGAAGACTCGACCAGGAACAGGGCCGGGCCCTGCCCTTCGATGCGCGCCGCGATCACAAAGAGTTCGGCGCTCGCCGCCAAGGGCACCATGGACTTGAGCCCATCAATCACATAGCCATCCCCCACGCGGCGGGCCACGGTTTGCAGCTCGAACGGATCGAACAAAGCGTGAGGCTCTTGCACGGCCAGCGCCGCAGGCGGTGGGTTCTCGCCCGCGAAGGCCCCCAGGTACTGTGCCTGCTGCTCGGCCGACCCCCACAGCACCAGGGCGGTGCTGACGGCTGAAGGCGCCAAGGCCGCCAAGGCCAGGCCCATGTCGCCTTCGGCCAAGGCCTCGGCGATGAGGACATGGGTCACGGCGGATCGCTCCGTGCCCATGCCACCCAGCGACTCGGGGATGCCCAGGGCCGTCATGCCCAGCTCGGCGCATTGCGACAACAAGGCGGACGGAGCCGCATGCGCACTGTCCGCGGCCGAAGCGGCGGGGCGCAGCTGCTCCATCGAGAACACCCGCACCGCGTCCTGCAATTGGCGTTGATCATCGCTCGGCGTGAGGTCAAACAACTCGCCTGCGGCGCGCGTTGGCAAGCGCTGTGGCGCGCCCAAACCCTTGAGGGCCTTGAAGGCCCGGCTGACGGCGGTCACGGTTTTGAAACCGGCCTTGGTGCCGTGGTAGAGCACCTTTTCAGTCGGCTTGCGCAGGCCCAGACGATCCAGGCTGAGCGAAGCGGCCATGTGGTTCAAGGCCCGAAGGCCGTAGCGTGTGAGGGTCGTCATGCCAGACAGTCCAGACATCAAGTCATCGAAGCCAACATCTTGCCCGACCTCGTGCGCCAATACTTGCCTTTGCACGCCAGCCGACTTACCCCTGTTTGCCTTTATCCTGATCCCAAGATGTCCCTG
>JAZJZP010000300.1:0-3698 GCA_040389805.1 Pseudomonadota bacterium | reverse complement strand
AGACAAGGCGCGCAGTGGCGAGATGGCGCGTCTGCAAGCCCAGGCCCGTGAGCGTGGCATCCAGGCCGTGCGCCAACCGCTGCCCGTGGCCGGACTGCGCACGACACAGCGCCCCCGCACCTTCTACTTCGACCCCAGTTTCACCCTGGACCGCAACATCCTGGACGCGCAAGGCCATGTCCTTTTCACGGCTGGGACTCGCCACAACCCGCTGGACATCGTCTCGCTGTCCAAACACCTGCTGTTCTTCGACGCACGAGATCGCCGCCAGGTGACCCGCGCCCGCGATTTGATCGCCACCTACCAGGGTCGCGTCAAACCGATCCTCACCGCCGGGTCATACCTGGACCTGATGAAGGCGTGGCGAACACCGGTTTACTACGACCAGCAAGGCGCACTCACCCACCGCTTCGGCATCACCCAGGTGCCAGCCCTGGTCTCGCAGGACGGCCTGCGCTTGCGCATTGACGAGCTGGAGGTGCCCAAATGACGCTGCGCCACAAACAGCCCCTGCCCACCCTCATCGCGCTCCTCGCCCGTTTGCTCGCCCGGACGATGCTGATGGTTCTGCCACTCCTATGCGCACTCATCGGCCTGCCGAGTCAGGCCGCAGGCATCGCCACCTGCACCGGCAAGTTCCCCAACCCCGTCACCGACATCTGCTGGAGCTGCATCCTGCCCATCAGCATCGGCGCCGCACGCATTGCCAACTTTGGTGACCAGGAAGACACCGACAACCCGGGCAGCCCCGTTTGCAGTTGTGGCGTGAACCCAGTCATCGGTTTGTCGATCGGCTTTTGGGAACCGGCGCGCCATGTCGAGGTCGTGCGCAAACCCTTTTGCCTGACCTCTCTGGGCGGCATCGACCTGGACCCCGGTATCCCCGCCCCCGAAGCCGCCCGCTTCACCCACCCGGAAGGCGACGGCGATGGCGGCAGCTTCTACCAGGCGCATTTCTACGTGAACCCGATGCTGTACTGGCTCGAAGTCGTCACCGATTTCCCCTGCCTGGAGAAAGGCTCCTTCGATCTGGCCTACCTCACCGAGGTTGACCCGCTGTGGAACGACGATGAGCTGACCCTGATCCTCAACCCCGATGCGGTGCTGTTTGCCAACCCGGTGGCCATTGCCGCATGCGCAGCCGATTGCGTGGCCGCCTCGCTGGGCTTTGGCATCAAGGAGTTGTTCTGGTGCGCAGGCTGCCAGGGCGGCATCTACCCGCTCAATGGCCAGGTGCCCTACCACCTGGGCGGCGTGCGCACCGCCGCGCTGCTGGCCCAACGCCTGACCGCCAAGATGCACCGCGAGCTGATCGCCTGGGGCTGGCACGGCACGCCGGGGCTGTGTGGCCCCTACTTTGAGCCGGTCATGGACAAGACTGCCTACAAGACCCAGCTCACTTACCCCATCCCCAACACCGACAAGGACGGCGGCAGATGCTGCCAGCCGTTCGGACGCAGCACCGTCATCTGGGGCGCGGGCAAGGAGTACCCGGTGCGAGGCGAAGACTTCGCCTTCATGTTGTTTCGCAAAAGGAACTGCTGTGTGGGCTACTGACCTTCCCCTTCTTCGACGTGGGGTGCTGCGTGTACCGCATTCACTGCATGCACGGCGGGTGCTGATGGGGGCATGCCTCATCGCGCCCGGCATGCTGCTGGCCCAGGGCGCGCCCACAGTGACTGATGCGGACATGGCGCAAGCCCGAGGCTCGCAACCCACGGTCACCGAGCAAGACATCAACCAGGCCCGGCGTACCCACCCCATGCCCAGCGAGGCCGAGCTGGCCCGCGTACCGATCTCGGCGAGCCCCAGGATCGAGGCCCTTCCACAACCCAGGTCAGCAGCCCCCATCGACCTGGAAGCCCTGGCCAAAGGCTATGCCGCCCAGATCGCATCCGAGCCCCAGGCCATCGAGCTGAGTTCAGGCCCCATCCTGATGGTTTTCATCAGCCTGTCGATGCCGCAAGCCACCCTGCAACGCCTGGTCGATCAAGCTTCCCGCGCCAAGGCATCGATCCTGATCCGTGGATTGACCAAGGGCTCCTTGCGGGACACCGTCGCGCAGGTCCAAAGCCTCATCGGCCAACGGAAAGTAGCCATCCAGATCGATCCCCAGGCCTTTGAGCGCTATGCCGTGGTGCAGGTGCCCAGTTTCGTCATCGTTCGCAGCGATGCCCGCCTTGCAAGCACGACAGCCTGCGCGAACGGCAGTTGTGCATCACCAGATGACTTTGTCCGTCTGGCCGGAGACGTGAGCCTGGACTACGCGCTATCCCACATCCAGCGTCACGCGCCACGTTTCGGCAAGGAAGCCGCGCCCTTCCTCCAGCGGATCAAAGGATAGGAAAGGCACCGCCATGCTGCGCCGACTCTTCATCTGGTTCACGCTCTGGTGCTTCGTCACGACCCAGACGACGGCCCTGGCCGGACCTCACGAAGACGGCACCGCCGCAGGGCAAGCGGCCAACCCGGTGATCCGCAGCACAGTCAACACGCCCACCGCATCGACCAACGTCCCGGGCTATACCAGCACGCCCCCCGAGGTGGCCTACCATGGCCGTCCCAGCCTGTCAGGCCCGGCCCAGGCACGACTGGCCGCCTGCGCCACGATACCGAATGACCCGGTTTGCCAGGCCCAACAGGGAGCACTCACCTCGGCGAACATACCCCGTCCAGCCATCTCCCCCTACGAGCCCGCCGTGACGGCGGCACGCGACATCGCGCGCAACCCTTCGCTGGAGTTGGGCAGCCTCGCGTCGTTCTACAGCGGCTGCAAGACAACCGAGGTGTCCCAGCCCGCAAGCAACATCACCAAGCAGTGCCAGCGCTTCAATGGGCTTGGCCACTACGCCACCCACCGAGACCTCACGGTGCAGGTCGAACTGATCCCCACTTGCAACGCTGGCGATTGGTTCGCACATGCTCAAGTGAACCGCAATGGCTGGGACTACATGGTGGCTGAAGCCGAGTGCCGAATCCGCACGGACCAGCGCCAGCGATTTCGCTTCTACGCGGCAGGCGCCAATGGGGCATGCATGGGCTGGCAGACGATCGAGCTGCCCATCACACCCTCGGCTCAAGCGTCGTTCGTGGCCGACCTGGCTCCGCACTGGAATGGGCACTGTCGGCGGCCATTCAAGGTCGTGATGATGCCTGGGTCAGGTTGCAGCGCAGGCGCCTGCAACTACACCTTCCAGTTCGGCACGCCGGTGTACACATGTCCGACTGGCACCGTCCGGGGCGACTCTCTGCAAGCTCACTGGTCAAGCCGCGTCCTGTCCGCCGGGCCTGCCGACCGCTGCTACACCCTCACCACGGCGGTGCCCCGCGCCGGATGCGGCTTCGGTGGAACCGCCATCTTTGGCCGCGCAGGCCTGCAATGCGTCAAAGCATCGGGCGCCGCCGTCCTCGTCGGCGCCTCGGGTTGGAGCGTGCCACTGGCCTTCCAGCAGCCAACCATGAACCACACCGAAACCGATGTGTGGGACGACAAGAGTGCGCCTGTCGAGGCCAGTGGCCGTTGCACCGTGATCACCGCCGAACGCTGCATTGATGGCCCATCGACCAAGGTCATCGATGGCCGCACGGTAGCCCGCGCCTGCTGGTCATACGAACGCACGCTGTCCTGCGCATCGGGCGCGGCAGCAGACGAATGCGCGCCTCTCGTGGCCCAAGGCTGCAAGCTGAGCACCAGCACG
>JAZJZP010000299.1:0-6852 GCA_040389805.1 Pseudomonadota bacterium | reverse complement strand
TCCGAATGGCGCGCTGATCCATCTGGTAGCGGTCGATCTCTCCGCTGATCAGTCGGCGGTATTGCTCAAGGGCAGCGGGGAGGTCGTCTGGGTGCACCAGTTGTTCCCACTTCATGGACTGCATCTCGTGCTCGGTGTACCCCAGCATGTCGCAATAGCAGCGGTTGTAGCGCACCCAACGCTTGTCGGGCATGGTGATGTTGATGCCGAAGTTGCCCAGGTCGAACTGAGACCGAAACAGGTACTCGCTCTCTTTGAGCGAGGCCAGTGCCTGGTCGCGAGCCTCACGCGCACGGATGACGCCCAGCCCGAAACCCAGCGCGTTGGCCAACTTCATCAGCAGGTCGACCTCTTCTTTCTGGAAGGCATCGGGTTCGGTCGCATACAGAGACAGTACGCCGATGGTGTTGTCATCAACCACAAAGGGCAAGCCGGCTGATGACTGGAAGCCATGCTTGAGTGCCAACTCGCGCCAGGGCGCCATCTTGGGGTTGGTCAGGAAGTTTTGGTTGCACACCGGAGCCCGACTGCGCACGGCCACACCACAGGGGCCGCGTCCGCTGTCGTCATCGGCCCAAGAAAATTGGGCGTGGTCCAAGTAGTCCATGCCCACGCCAGCGCGTGCGATAGGGCGCACTGTCTTGGCCGCATCGTGCTCTGCCAAACCGACCCAGGCCATCAAATAGCCGCCGTCAACCACAGCCAGTTCGCAGATGCGTTGCAGAAGATCGGCCTCCCGCTCGGTGTGGATCAGCACGGTGCTGCTTTCACCCAAGAGCCTGGAGGCGCGATTGATTTTCTTCAGGGCGTTTTCGGTTTGAC
Source organism: Pseudomonadota bacterium (assembly GCA_040389805.1). GTDB lineage: Bacteria > Pseudomonadota > Gammaproteobacteria > Burkholderiales > Burkholderiaceae_C > Aquabacterium. The sequence goes on along the minus strand of JAZJZP010000299.1, from coordinate 6,030 downwards.
GCAAGTTGGTAATGTTGCGTGAAATGCCCAGGACACCCGTCACCTGGCCCAGTGAGTTGCGCATCGGTGTCTTGACGGTCTGCACCAAGACTTGCTGCCCGTTACTGGCATAAGTGATGAGCGACTCACTGACAAATGGCTGATCCAAAGCCATGGCGGCTTGATCACTTTGGCGAAACGTGTCCGCCTGCTGACGACTCACGAAGTCGTGGTCACGCTTGCCGACGATGTCTGCCTCTTGGGCACCAAAGAATTTTTCAAACTCAGGGTTGCAGGTTTGGTAGATGCCCTGTGCATCTTTCAGCCAGACGAGGTCTGGAATGGCTGCAATCAGCGCTCGCAACTGAGTGCGTTCGTTTTGCAGGGCTTGCGTGCGCAGGCCCGCTTGGCGCCGCTGATTGGCTGACCATGCGGCCACACCGATACCTCCGGCCAAGGCACCGACCAAGGTATACAAAAGATAGTGACCTGGGTCGCTTGGCGCATCGTGGCGTTGGATCGTGACATTCTTGCTGGCGATCACCGCGCCAGACGAGGTCTCTGCGATGGCTGCGCGGGGTAGTGCCGAGACCGCCAATAGTGCGCACAGTGCGCTGGAGAGTCCAAACGATAGCCTTCGTGCTTGCCTTGCTTGCATGAGCGAGAACCGATCCATGGGTCAGTGTTAGAAGTGCGCATGGCTCATCTGTTTTTATTGACGGCTGCGTAGCAGCTCCTCCATCTTTGTTGTCAGGATAACTGAAGGGTTATTAAACGCAACAAGGAATTGGTCTTGCTTTGTGTTGCAGATCAACAGGCCAGCGTGACCTTCCGAAGCCAAAGGCTGGCCTAGCGCGCTGATATATGTCAGCCGTCCAGCGGGAGATGCTGAGGTATCCTGCTTCAATGAAAGCGCTGCACATTCATGCCGGGATTGATGCCCGTCGGCACATTGAGCAACACGGTCTGCTGCCCCACGATGTCCGCCTGATCCCCGCCGCAGCGGGCGGCCCCAAGGGCTTGATCCTGTCGCACCTGGACCGGCACCTGTTTGGTCAATGGCTGGATCAAACCGATCACAAGCTCCATTTGGTTGGGGCATCCATCGGGGCACGGCGCATGGCCACCGCCAACATGCCCGATCCGGTCAGGGCGTTTGAGCGGCTGGCACATGACTACATCCACCAGAACTACGATCCAGAGCCTGGCCGAAAAATGCCGTCGCCACAGCGCATCAGCGCTGGCTTTGGTGAAGCACTTGAGATGTTTTTTGGTTCCGATGTGGATCATGTGCTGACCCACCCTCGATGGCGTTTGCATGTGGTGACCTCACGAGGGAGGCAGCTCTTGCGCAGTGGCTCCCGAGTCCGCACGCCCATGGGTTTTGCCGGGCTGGCGTTGGGCAATGCGATGTCCCGCCGCAGTGTGGGTGCCTTTCTTGAGCGCAATGTGTTTTCGTCGGTCGGTGAGGAGCTGCCCGTGGCATTGCATGACTTGCCCACCGCCCGCTGGGCCTTGACCGCCGAGAATTTCAAGCCCGCGATGCAGGCCTCGTGCAGCATCCCATTTTTGCTGGATGCCGTGCGCGACATTCCGGGTGCCACCCCCGGCGCCCACTGGGACGGCGGGTTGGTCGATTACCACTTCCACTGGAACTATGCGTCCATGGACAAGGGCTTGGTGCTCTATCCGCATTTCCAGCAAGCCATCGTGCCGGGCTGGCTGGACAAGGCCTTCAAGCGGCGCCACCGTCCCACACCGGGGTTGAGCAACCTCGTTTTATTGGTACCCAACCCCGCGTGGGTCGCGCAGTTGCCCGGCGGCAAGTTGCCGGACCGCAATGACTTCACCGGACTGGATTACGCCACCCGCGTCAAAACGTGGTTGGCCGCGGTCGGTGAAAGCGAACGACTGGCCCAAGAGTGGGACGATTGGCTGGTGCGGGGTTGTCCGTTGGGTGACGTGCGGGCCTTGTAATCGTGTGGTCTGCCCGCAGTGGTCAGCTTCACATTGAGGCCGACAACAGTTCAACGTACTCCTGAGGTGTCGCAATGCGTGGATTGGTCTTGTGGCAATGATCGGCCAGTGCGCCAGTCACGATGCGGTCAAACCAATCGCGTTGAACGCCCAGCTCGGCCAGCCCTGTTGGCAAGCCCAGTCGGGCATTGAGGTCACGCACAGCCTGGGGAATGTCGCCACCATTGGTTAATCCCATGGCGTGTGCCATGCGCTCCATGCGTCGCTCTTTCTGGATGGATTCGGCCGAGGCGTTGAACTGAATCACGACGGGCAGGAACATGGCATTGAGCGTGCCATGGTGCAATTTCGGGTTGACTCCGCCCAAGCTGTGGCTGAGGCTGTGCACGGCGCCCAACCCCTTTTGAAACGCCATGGCGCCCTGCATAGAGGCACTCATCATGTTGAGGCGCGCTTCGCGGTCACTGCCATTTTGGGTGGCGCGTTCAATGTGGTGCCACGCGCGCTCCAGACCATCCAACGCAATGCCATCGGCAGGAGGGTTGAAGGCGGGCGCCATGAAGGTCTCCATGCAGTGCGCGATGGCGTCCATGCCCGTGGCAGCGGTCAACATTGGGGGCAAGCCCAGTGTCAAGTCCGGGTCGCAGATGGCGGCCTTGGGCATCAGGTTCCAGGAATGAAAGCCCAGTTTGCGACCATCGTCCACGATCACGATGGCGCCACGTGCCACCTCACTGCCGGTCCCTGCGGTCGTGGGCACCGCAATCAACGGGGCCGCTTGCGCCGTGATTTTGGGCGAACCGCCTTCAATGGTGGCGTAGGTCTTGAGCGCGCCAGGGTGGGTTGCCATGATGGCCAAGCCTTTGGCTAGGTCAATGCTGGAGCCACCACCCACGGCGATCAGGCCGTCGCATTGGGCCTGCTCCCAGACCTCGTGCGCGGCGCGCACCGAGGCTTCGGTTGGATTTGACGGGGTCTGATCGAACACCGTCACCGGCCAGTCCTTCAGCGCATCCAATGCTTTTTGCAGGACCCCGGCCGCGCGCACGCCCGCATCGGTCACGATCAACGGTCGCTTGATGCCTACGCGCTCGCACTCGGATGCCAGGAGCTGGATGGCGCCGAATTCAAATTGAATCTGGGTCAGGTAGAGAATTGTGGACATGGCACAAAAGTAGTTGGTGATTGCACGACAGACTGCGCCACTTTAACGCGTCGTATTTGGCGCACTTCCACCCCCGACATTCGGGGGGATCACCAAAAAATGTGCCTGCAACAACGTGCACGCAAGGCCAAGGTGCAATACCATACCCACCCAACGATAAAACGATCGTTTGAAACGTTTGTATCTACTGGAGACTCCGTTGAGCAAGCTGTCGCCCCCGACCCGCCTGTCTGCTACAGACACCAAATCCCGCATCATGGATGCGGCGGAGGCGTTGTTCATCGCTGGCGGTTTCGAGTCGATGTCGATGCGCCAGATCACCACGGCGGCCAATGTGAATCTGGCGGCGGTCAACTACCACTTTGGCAGCAAAGACGCCCTGATCCAGTCCGTGCTGGCGCGCCAGTTGGACCCGCTCAATGCTCAGCGGGTGGCCATGCTGGAGTGGTTTGAGTCAACCCTTGGCGATGCCTTGACCTGTGAGCACGTGCTGGTGGCCATGTTCTTACCAGCGGTGCGAATTTTCCGCAGCGATGCCCCGACCGCAGAGCGGTATCTGCACTTTCTCGGCCGGGTCTACACCGATCCCTCGCCGGTGGTGCGTGATTTCATCAACAGTCATTACATCGAAACGCTGGGGCGATTTTTCTTGGCCTTTCAGCGCACCTTGCCAGACCTGAGCCGCCAAGAGCTGGGGTTCAGGCTGCATTTCGCCATGGGCGCCTTGTCGGGCATTTTGGCGGGCGGCAACACCCAACGGCTGATCCTCGACTTCACGCGGGGCAGCGGCGATGACGAATCTTTGATCCTGTCACGACTGGCATCTTTGATGGTCGCTGCCCTCAAAGCCCCCTTGCCTGACAGCGAACACGCCAGTCTGTTTGGCCACATCTTGAAGAGCCCGGGCTTTCCTGGTGCTGCGCAGCCCTCCATCCCATTGAGTCCCCCCGTGGCGCAGCCTAGCGTGGCTGTTGCCCCTTGACCGAAACCAAGCTTTTTCCTAAGAAGAGATCAGTATGAAAGACGGCTACCTTGATTTTGCCAACTCACCCATGGGCGCCAAGCTCGTCAATGCACTGGGCTTGCCCAAGCCATTGCCACTGGAGCGCTACAAAGAGGGGCAACCCGTTATTCAAGGCACCGTACTGATCGGCGGTTTTGGCGAGACCCCGATGCTCGAAGCCCTGGCTGGCGTACTCAAGTTAGTGGGCGCTCAAACGATGGCGCATGCGCGTTTGCCGCAATGGGTGTCGGTGGCCAACAAGGCCGGTCTGACCACGGGTCGCTGGGGGACCGAAGGCAAGCCGGGTGAAAAGGTCAAGGCCTTGGTGTTTGATGCCACGGGCCTGGAAGACAGCACGCAGTCTGATGCGCTGTATTGGTTCTTCCATGATGCGGCGCGCTCTTTGCTGCCGTGTGCCCGCGTGGTTGTCATTGGCCGTCCGCCTGAGTTGTGCAAGAGCCCTCGCAAGGCCACGGTTCAGCGTTCCTTAGAAGGCTTGACCCGCTCCTTGGGCAAAGAGTTCAAGAAGGGCGCCAATGCGCAACTGGTCTATGTCGCCGAGGGCGCTGAGGCGAACATGGAGTCGACCTTGCGCTTCTTGTTGTCGCCCAGGTCGGCCTACGTGTCCGCCCAGGTGATCCGCATTGGTCAGCCGGTGGGCCCACAGGTCATTCCGGCCGATTGGAACAAGCCACTGGCGGGCAAGAAGGCCTTGGTCACGGGCGCATCGCGCGGCATCGGCGCAGCCATTGCTGAAGTCATGGCCCGTGAAGGCGCGCAAGTGATCTGCCTGGACGTGCCTCAGGCGCAAGCCGGCTTGGACGAAGTCGCCAAGAAGTTGGGCGGGACGGCCATCGCGCTGGATATTGGCTCGGTCGATGCGGGTCAAAAGCTGGTGGAAGCGGCCAAGGCCCAGGGCGGCTGGGACATCGTGGTTCACAACGCCGGCATCACACGCGACAAGACCATCGCCAACATGAAAGAGCAGCTCTGGCAGATGGTGGTCAACGTCAACCTGTCAACCCAAGAACGAATCAATGACGCGCTGGTCGAGTCGGGCGCCCTTAAGTCGGGTGGCCGCATCATTTGCGTGTCCTCCATCTCCGGGTTGGCGGGCAACATGGGCCAAACCAACTACGCGGTGTCCAAAGCAGGTGTGGTGGGCATGGTGCAAAGCACAGCCCCGATCTTTGCCGAGCGTGGCATCACCATCAACGCCGTGGCGCCAGGCTTCATTGAAACCCAGATGACCGCAGCCGTGCCCTTTGCCATTCGCGAAGCCGGTCGCCGAATGAACTCGATGAGCCAGGGCGGTCAGCCTGAGGATGTTGCCGAGGCCATTGCCTGGTACGCCAGCCCCGCATCCAGCGGCGTGACCTCCAACGTGATCCGTGTGTGCGGCCAAAGCCTGATTGGTGCCTGATCCGTTATGAAGCTCATTGAAGTCAATAAGCTGACGAACCCGGTGAGCCTGTATGTGCGGGCGATGCAGTCCAGCAGCAAGCGCCCCGGCGTGATTGAGGCTCTGCCCGAGGTCACCTATGTGCGCCCCCGCGTTGTCGTGCAAGAAGCAGAGCTTGCGGCGTACTCCCGAGTGTGCGGCTTCAGCCGGGCGCATGGGGTACCCATCACGTACCCGCAGATGCTGGTCTTTCCGCTGGCCATGATTTTTTTCGGCTCCAAGTATTTCCCGTGGCCTGCGGTGGGCACCGTGCATTTGGGCAACAACATCAAGCAATACCAGCGCCTGAACGTGGGTGACGAGTTGCGCATGGAGCTCAGCACGGGCCCATTGATGGCCCATGAAAAAGGGCAGGTTTTTACCTTGGACATGCGCGCTCTGCGCAATGACCAACTGGTGTGGGAGGGGCGTCAGTTCTTGCTGCGCATGGGCGTTCGTCTGCCC
>JAZJZP010000298.1:2281-6182 GCA_040389805.1 Pseudomonadota bacterium | reverse complement strand
CGACAAGGTCATCCCGCACAAGGCCATGGTGACCTTGTGGTCCATGGGCGCGGGCACCTTGCTGAGCATTGCATTCGATCTGGTGGCGCGTCAGTTGCGTAGCTACATGATCGACACGGCCGGTAAGAAGGCGGATCTGACCTTGGGCACTATGTTGTTCAACCAGGCGTTGAACATCCGCCTGGAGCATCGGCCTGAGTCGGCGGGCTCCTTTGCTCACCGGATTGCGCAGGTTGAGGTGATTCGAGAGTTCACCACTGCGGCCAGTATTGCCGTGCTGACTGATTTGCCCTTCATCTTCTTGTTTGTGTTGATGACCTATGTGGTGGCTGGGCCGTTGGTGGTGGTACTGCTGGTGGCGGTCCCGCTGGTGTTTGGTTTGTCATGGGGCATTCAAAGCTATCTTCGTCGAACGATGTCGGCCAACATGAGGCAGCACGCCGATTTGCAAGGGGTGCTGGTCGAGGCGATGGAGGGCTTGGAGGACGTCCGTGCGGCGGGGGCCCATGGTTACTTCGCCAGGCGATACGAATTGGCCAATACCGCAGCGGCAACTTCCTCGCTCAGGGCGCGTGCATTGGCGGGCTGGGTCAGTAATTTTTCTCAGATGATGATGCCTTTGGTAACGGTGTCGATGCTCATCTGGGGTGTGGTCCTGATCCAGGACGGACAGATTTCGCAAGGGGCCGTGCTCGGTGCTGTGATGTTCGCAGGGCGGGCGATTGCACCTTTGATGTCGGTGGTTACTTTGGCCGGTCGTTATCAGGGGGCAAGGGCTGCGTTCCTGTCGCTCAACCAGTTGATGGCCTTGCCCACCGAGCGCGACCCCAACAAGTCCTATTTGCCGCGACCGACGGTGACGGGGCAGGTGGGGCTGCACGATGTGAGCTTTGCTTACCCACAGGGACCGCATCAGCACGCTCCGACGGTGCTCAAAGGTGTGAATGTCCAGATACGGCCAGGTGAGCGGGTCGCTATCTTGGGGAAAATTGGCAGCGGTAAGTCCACGATCTTGCGCTTGCTGGCCGGGCTGTATCAGCCGACTGAAGGTTTTGCATCGGTGGATGGCATCGACTTGCGCCAAGTTGATCCGACGGATTTCCGCACCCACGTTGGGTTTGTGTCGCAAGAGCCACGGCTGTTTCAGGGCACCTTGAAGGACAACATTTTGTTGGGCCGCACCAATGCGGATGTGAGCCACTTCATGGCCGTGGCTCGCCTGACCGGGCTGGATAAGTTGGCTGCGGCACATCCCATGGGTTATGACCTACCCGTTGGCGAGATGGGGGCTTTGCTGTCGGGTGGTCAACGTCAGCTGGTGGCTTTGGCCCGTTGCCTGGTCACGCGGTCGCAGATTTTGTTGATGGATGAGCCCACCAGTTCCATGGATGCGCAGGCAGAGTCCAGCTTCATCAATCACTTGCGCACAGCGGTGAATGGCCAGACCCTTGTGGTGGTGACTCATCGGCCGGCTTTGCTGGACGTGGTTGACCGGGTGATCGTGGTGGATGCGGGACGCATCTTGGCAGATGGTCCCAAGGCACAAGTGCTGGCTTTGCTGGCGGGTCAGCGACCTGCTCCAGCGATGCCTCCTCAGCAGGCCCCGGTGGCTGAGGCTCCACCCGTGCGGCGCGAGCTGGCAGCGGCGGTGTGAGGATGCTCCGGATGTTTTCGCGCGCCACCGAATCGATCGAGGGTACCTATTGCCCTGGGGATGAGAACTTTTTGTCCGGCATCAAAGAAGCTCAGTTGCAGGCAGCGACGCCACGAGCTTCATGGGCCTTGTATCTGATGCTGGTGGTGGTGGTGTGTGCGGTGGTTTGGGCCTGTGTGGCCAGGGTTGAACAGATTGCCAAGGCCGATGGCCGTGTGGTGGCGGATGGGCGTGAGCAGGTGATCGCCAGCCTGGAAGGCGGGATCTTGCGCACGATGCTGGTTCGCGAGGGCATGCTGGTTGAGAAAGGCCAGGATCTGCTCCAGATGGACCCGACGCGTTTTGAGGCGCAGCAGCAAGAAGGCCATGCCAAGCAATTGGCCCTCAAGGGCACGCTGTCGCGTTTGGTCGCAGAGGCCACGGGGCGACGTTTGCTGTTCCCGCCTGAGGTGTTGGCTGATCCGACGATCGTGCAAGGCGAGACCGAATCGTACTCGGCCCGTCGTCAGGTGTTGGATGAAGCGGTGGCTTCGACCCGGCGCAGCATGGGCTTGCTCCAGAAAGAGTTGGCCATGTCGATGCGCTTGTCGTCCAAAGGACTGATGTCAGAGGTTGAGGTGATGCGCTTGCAGCGGCAAGTCAATGACCTCAATTTGCAGATTCAGGAGCGGATCAATCGGTTCCGTCAGGAGGCCAGTACCGAGATGGTCAAAGCTCGTACTGAGCTCGCCCAGTTGGAGGAGCAAATGGTGGTCAAGCAGGATGTGCTGACCCGCACCACGCTGAAGTCTCCGGTACGCGGGCTGGTCAAAAATATCCGCATCGGGACGCTGGGCGGTGTGGTTCAGGCCGGTGCTCCGATCATGGAGATTTTGCCCATCGGGCCTCGGGTGCTGATTGAGGCACGCATCAAGCCGGCCGACATTGGTTTTGTCCGGGTCGGTCTGCCTGTGACGATCAAGCTCAATGGCTTTGATTACTACATCTACGGCGGGCTCAAGGGCGTGATTGACTACATCAGCCCTGATGCCTTGGGCGAAGAGGCCAAAGCGGTGTCGCAGGACGCGACCTATTACCGAGCCCTGATTCGATCCGACAGCTCCACGTTGCATGTGGGCAAAAAACCGATCTCGGTGATGCCTGGTATGACGGCCTCGGTGGAGGTGCGCACGGGTGAGCGGTCGGTATTGCAATACATCTTCTTGCCATTGATGAAGTCTCAGGAAGCCTTTCGGGAGCGTTGAAACATGAAACCCATTTTGTCTCGAATGAAGCCTCTGCTGTTACTGGCACTGACCGGCGTGGCCTGCATGCAAGGTGCAAGCGCGCGGTGTATGGATGAGCTCAACGGAGAGAGCACGGATCGTGCGGTTGGTCGCTCGACCTCCAAGTCGGCGCCTGCGCTCAAGTCGGCGCCGGTCGCCACGGTGGCGACAGAATTGCCTTTGGACCCGCAAACGCAATTGCAGGTCATTGCCCGCGAGGCCGCGCGCCGAAGTGCTGAGGTGGGGGCCGCCAAGTTGTTGGCTGAGGCAGCCAGCCTGGATGTGGATGAGACACGTGCAGGACGCTTGCCGCAGGTGAGTGTCAGTGGTTTGATCGGCCCAGGAGGGACGACCGTGGATGGTCGTACGGTGTCCAAGGGCAATCAGTCGACGTTGACGCTGAATGTGACCGCGCCACTCTATGACGGCGGCCGCCTGAATCAATTAACGCAATGGCGTCAGCAATTGGCGGGCTCCGCGAAGTTCGGGGCCGCTCTGACACAAGAGCAGGTCGTGCTCGAAGCCATCACCATGTCGTTGGAGCGCAATCGCTATCGTTTGCAGGCGCAGGTGTATCAGCAATTCATGCGCAAGATGGGCTGCCTGATGGATGCGCTGGAAGGCATCGTGGCCGAAGACAAAGGCCGCACCAGCGAGTTGGTTCAGGTGCGCAAAACCCAGGCGCAGACGGAGTTGTCTCGCGATGCTGCATTGGCTCAAAGCCGTCAAATTGAACTCAGGTTGAAGAAGTTGATTGGTGACCAGGTCACGCCAGGGGAGGGCATCACGGTACCTTTGGCGGTGATCCCTGAAATTGGTGAAATCAATCGGCAGATTGAGTATGGCAACGATGCACAGCAACTGCGTGCTCAGGCCGATGGCATGGACAGTTATGCCAAGGCTGTGGTGGCAGGCCAGCGGCCCCAAGTCAATTGGGCCATGAGCAAGGCAGAGGGAATTCAAGGCCAGAACAAAGTGGCGT
>JAZJZP010000298.1:0-2271 GCA_040389805.1 Pseudomonadota bacterium | reverse complement strand
CATCTTCAATGGTTTTTCGGATAAAGCTGCATCTCAAGCAGCGACCAAGCGTGCCGAGGCGGCGCGTCAGCAATTGGCTGGTTTGCTGGAGTCCAAGTATGCCAAGACCGCTGAGGTGTATGACATCGCCACCACGTCAATTGACCGTGCAAAGCGGTATGTCGAGATCTTGAAAGACAGTGAACGAGTGCGCAACTTCACCTTCCAGCAATGGTCGCAAATGGGGCGACGCTCCTTGTTTGATGTGATGTCAGCCGAGAGCGAGCATTTCAACCTTCGCATTGCCTATGTCAACGCCTTGCACGACAGCTTTGTGGCAAGTGCTCAGTTGCGCTCCATGGGGGCAGGGTTGTCTGCCTGGTTGATGCCAGACCAAAAGCCGTAGGTGACAAACATGTGGTGCCAGTTGAACCAATTGAGTAATGCAATGACGTACAAAAGCGCCGTGCGACGCAGTTTGCTGGCTGGTCTGGCGACGCTGTTTTTGGCCTCGTGCGGCGGCGGTGGCGGCGGTGCCTTTCAGGGCGACACGGGCACTCCCGGCGCCGGTGGAGGAAGTACGGGTGGCACGACGACGACGCCTCGCTTCCTGTATGTGGCCAATTCGACGTCCAAGAACATCACTGGCTATACGATTGAGGTGAGCACCGGCAAGCTGACCTTGATGCCCACGACGCCCTGGGCTGCCGGGAAAACGCCCGTCTCGATGGTGGTCGATCCTTCTGGTCAGAATGCCTATGTGGCCAATTCCGATGGTGACGACGTCAATACTTCCAATGGCTCCGTCTCGGGTTACAGCATTGACCGGACGACGGGCACGATGCAGGGCCTGCTGACCTCAGTATTTGTGCCGGTTCCAGCGGGTCTGAATCCGAGTGCTATTGCCATCGATTCAACGGGCACTTATGTCTATGTCGCCAATGCAGGCTCGGGCGATGTATCTGGCTACAAACGGGGTTTGGCTGGCGTGCTGACAACGTTGGGAGCCCCTTGGCCGACCACAGCGAGTACCTCTGCTCCCACACCGATGTCGATCGCGGTGGATCCGCTGGGACGTTTTGTTTACGTGGCAAATTTTACGCTGGACAATATTGCGGTGTTCTCAATCGACACAGCCACCACTGGCAGTCATGTTGCGGGTGCACTGACATTAGTAACCGAGGTGGCCTTGCCTACATCAGGAAGTGCGAGGCATCCCCATTCGGTGACGGTCGATCCGGCGGGCAAGTATGTGTACGTGGTCGATGCCACGGAGGCAGATGTGCTGCCTTTCACTATCAGCACCAGTGCGCCTTGGTTGACTCCGGTGGGGAATTTCCTCACGGTTTCAACGGGACTGTTCCCCACGGCCGGAACCATCTCGCCCAACGGTAAATACTTCTATGTTGCCAACGCGAATGATGACAGTGTGTCGTGTTTCAGCATCAGCCCGACGACGGGAGATTTGTCTAATTTAGGTGTAACGGCCTTGCCAGGAACACCATCGATAGGACCCTATTCCATCGCGGTGGACCCGAGCAGTACCTACGTGTACATGGCCCAGAGCGTGGACAACAAGATCGGTGCCTACAAAATCAGCGGCTCGGGTACCCTGACCGCGGTGGCCGGCGCGCCATTCGGACAGCCAATCGGGGCTACCGGGCCCAAATCCGTGGTGGTGACCCACTGAGCGAATTAGGTCGACTTTTACCGTTTTGTTGTTTGGAGTGAGCTCAAGCGCGGCCCACTAATCTTGACCTTGTGGCAATCGTGCCGCTTTTCAGGGTTATCACAATGGGTCACCAACCTCAAGCCGCTACTTTGCGTCCAGCCAATCAGGCCATTGCGGCCATGGTGAGCCAGAAGAGGGCCAGTCCTGAAGTGAGTACGCCTCCCGTACTGACCCATAACCCTGCAACCTTGATCCAGGGTATTGAGCTTCAAAACAGCGGGCGCATCGCCGAAGCAGAGGTGGTGTTCAACGCCTATTTGCTGGCGCATCCCACCGACCCGGCCGCCATTTATTCGCTGGCCGTGATCTTGTTGCAACCGTTTGGGCGTGCCGCTGAGGCCATGGCCGCCTACGACAAGGCGCTGGAGATCAACCCCGAATACACCGAAGTGCTGCTCAATAGCGGGGTGTTGCTGCGCGACCAGCAACGTCACCTGGAGGCGCTGGAACGCTTCAAGCGTGTGCTGGCCATCAAGCCCGACCACGAGGCCGCCATGGGCAACAGCGGCATCATCCTGACTGAGTTCAAGCGCAGCGATGAAGCCATCGCCATGTTCGAG
>JAZJZP010000297.1:3910-5042 GCA_040389805.1 Pseudomonadota bacterium | reverse complement strand
CCCTGCGCATGGAGTTGGAACTGGAAGGTGCCTGCGTCAGCACCACCTGCGTTCACCCGGGCGGCATTGCCACCAACATTGCCATGGCCGGCAAAATCGATGACCAAATGGAAGCCATCACCGGGCTGAACGCCGACGCTCAAAAGCGCCGCGCCAACAAGCTGATCAGCACCACCACCGCCGAGTCGGCCGCCCTGCAGATCCTGGCCGCCGTTGAAACGAACCAGCGCCGCGTGCTGGTGGGCCCCGATGCCAAGTTCCTCGACAAGATGGTGCGCTTGCTGGGCTCGTGGTACCAAGTGCCGCTGATGCGCCAGATGAAGCGCATGAACAAAGCCCCGCAACCTGTTCGCAGCACGGGTTGATCGATGCCTTGGATCAAGCGCTTATGGTGGACGGCCATCCTGGTGGCTTTCAGCTTGGCCATTGCCGTGGCCGCCAGCTGGGAGCCTGACCGTCAGATTGGTCCGCTGGTCGCGCGGTGGGCGCCTGAGCCCTCACGCTTCATTGAGCTCGACGGCATGCAGGCCCACATCCGCGACACCGGGCCGAGCGACGACCCGACCCCCATCGTCTTGCTGCATGGCATGGCGTCGAGCTTGCACACCTGGGAGGGCTGGCAGACCAGCCTGCAAACCTCACGGCGCGTGATTTCGGTCGACTTGCCCGGGTTTGGGCTGACCGGCCCCAGCCCGCAAGGGGAGTACCACATCGATGCCTATGTGCGCTTTGTGCTGCGCATGCTTGACAGCCTGGGTGTCAAACGTGTGATGTTGGTGGGCAATGCGCTGGGAGGCGAGGTCGCCTGGCAAACCGCCATGCTCGCGCCGGATCGGGTACGCAAGCTGGTCCTGATCGATTCCGACGGTTATCCACAATCCTCGATGTCGATCCCCCTGGCCTTTCAGATTGCCAGCATGCACAGTTGGCGCTGGGTGGCCGAGCGCATCTTCCCGCACTTTGTGGTCGAATCCAGCGTGCACAGCGTCTTTGGCGACCCCAGCAAAGTCACGCCTGAAAAAGTGCAGCGCTACTTTGAGCTCAACCTGCGCGTGGGCAATCGACGTGCGCTGTTCCAGCGCATGGACCAGGCGCAATGGGGTGCCAGTGCCCACATGATTCGCCGGGTCCA
>JAZJZP010000297.1:0-3900 GCA_040389805.1 Pseudomonadota bacterium | reverse complement strand
AGCAACCCACGCTGGTGCTGTGGGGACAAAAAGATGGCATGGTCGCACCGGCCAATGGCCCGCAGTTCTGCAAAGACATTGCACACTGCACGCTGGTGACCTTTCCCGACCTGGGACACATTCCGCAAGAAGAAGACCCCACGCGGACCCTGAACGCCGCACGTGCGTTCCTGGCCCACTAGGCGCCTGTCGGACGGGGGTTGGGGATCAAGCCATGCGCCAGCGCGCTTGCTGCACCACCGAGGCCACCACCTTGCCCAGCATCTGATCTTGCTCGACCTTGTTGAGCGCGCCTGATCCGTCAAAAGCGTCGCTGGCCAAGGGCAGCGAGAACTGCTCTGGCACCACCACCATGGCGAAATTGGTGCTCAAAAAGGTCCGCACGATGGGCAGGGCCCGGATGCCACCCAGGCCCCCCGGCGAGGCCGCCATCAAGCCGACAGGCTTGGTCGTCGTGGCGCCGGCACCGGCGGGCAAGCCCGCGTCGGCCACCACCGTGGACAGCCAGTCAAAGCTGTTGATCAGCAAAGGCGTGGGCAAGGCGTTGTACTCGGGGCAAGCCAACAGCAGCCCGTCATGCGACGCGAACAACTCGCGCAGCCGCAAGGCCCCTGCTGGCACACCATGCGCGGCCTCCCAGTCGCTGTGATAGATCGGCAAGTCCAACGCGGCCAGATCAACCGCGGTGATTTGCGCCCCCAGGGCCTGCGCTTTACGCCCGGCCAGATCGACCAGTTGGCGGTTGAAGGAGCCCTGCCGTGAGCTCCCCGAGATGACGAGCAGACGAACAGGCGTGGAAGCGTTGGACATGGTCATAAAGCCGATAAAGCAAGGAATGGATCAAGCCGCGAATTTTGAAGCGACTTCAGCGACACGCACCCCGAACAAACGCGCGGTTTCGAGGTCTCCCGGCAGCATTTCGTCCACACCCGCATCTGACGGCGTCGAGGCCATGGCCCCGCTGAACGAGGCCACGTAGTTCACGTCATTGCGGGTGGCCGCCTTGGCATTGCTGGGCATCATGCCGGTGCCCACCCAGATCATGCTGTGCTGCATGGCCAGGGTGAACAAATAGTGCAGGGTCGACAGCTTGTCGCCATTCATCGAGGCCGAGTTGGTGAAACCCGCCGCGATCTTGTTCTTCCAGACCTGGCTGTACCAGGGTTTGGACGAAGCGTCGGCGAATTTCTTGAACTGCCAGGCCACGCTGCCCATGTAGGTGGGCGAGCCCATGATGATGGCATCGGCCGAGGCCAGAGCGGCCCAGCCGGCTTCGGGCAAGTTGCCCTCGCTGTCGATGGCCAGCAAGTCAGCGCCCGCGCCCTGGGCCACCGCCTCGGCCATGCGCTTGGTGTGGCCGTAGCCGCTGAAATAAACCACCACGATCTTTTTGCTCATGTGAATCTCCAGTTAGAAAAAAGCCGCTAACCTAGCGGGATATGTTCAGTTACCGACACGGATTCCATGCAGGCAACCACGCTGATGTGCTCAAACACACAGTGTTGGTGCAGTTGCTTTCGCACCTGCTGCTTAAAGACAAACCTTTTTGGGTCATCGACACCCATGCTGGCGGCGGGGTCTACGACCTCACCAGCACCTACGCGGCCAAGACTGGCGAAGCCTTGGATGGCATCGCCAACGTCTGGAAGCATCGCAACAATGCGGACCTGCCCAAAGGCGTGGCCGACTTGCTGGACCAGCTCCGCAAGGTCAACACCGGCGACCGCCTCGACTGGTACCCCGGCTCGCCCCAGATCGCCGCCCAAATGCTCCGCGAAGGCGACCACCTGCGCCTATTCGAGCTGCATCCCACCGAAATCAAGCTGCTGCAAAGACATTTCTCCTCCGTCAAACGAGGCGTCAGCATTCAAGAAGCCGACGGTTTTGCGGGACTCAAGAGCTGCGTTCCGCCACCGCCCCGCCGCGGCCTGATCCACATGGACCCGTCCTACGAGAACAAGGACGACTACCGCCACCTGATCCAGGTCCTCAAAGAGTCGGTGCCGCGTTTCACCGCCGGTGTGTACGCCATCTGGTATCCCGAGGTGGCCCGCCGAGAATCGCAGCAGCTACCCGCCCAACTCAAACGCGTCGCCAAAGAATTCGGCGTGGATTGGTTGCACGCCACCTTGCGCGTCAAAGCAGCCCCCCGAGGCGGCATGGGCCTGCATGGCAGCGGCATGTTCATCATCAACCCGCCCCACACCTTGTACGACACCATGGCCGAGGCCCTGCCCTGGCTGGTCGAAACCATCGGGCTGGACGAGCACGCCGCCTACAGCCTCGAAGTGCAGATGCGCTGACCGCACAGGCTCAAGCCGCCAGGTCAAACACCAGCACTTCGGCGGCTTGGCCCTGCTCCACCACCACGGTGGACTCGCCCTCCAGCATCAAGGCATCACCAGCCGTCAACAACTGCCCATTGACCACCGCCTGCCCCTGGGCCAGGTGCACATAGGCCTTGCGTGCGGGGTCGAACGCCACCTGCGCACGCTCATCGCCATCAAACAGCCCCACCCATAGGCTGGCGTCCGCGCGCATGCTGACCGAGCCCTCACGCCCATCCGAGGATGCCACCAGCCGCAAGCGCCCACGCTTGTCATCGGCCGAGAAGTTCTTTTGCTCATAGCCGGGCTGAATGCCGCGCTCGGTCGGCTCAATCCAGATCTGCAGCAGGTGCGTGGGTTCGCGCAGACTGTGGTTGAACTCGCTGTGCATGATCCCGCGACCGGCGCTCATGCGCTGCACGTCACCCGGCAAGATCGTTTCGCCATGTCCCAGGCTGTCCTTGTGGGCCAGCGCCCCTTGCAGCACATAGGTCACGATCTCCATGTCGCGGTGCCCGTGAGTGCCAAAACCGCGCCCCGGAGCAATCACATCATCATTGATCACCCGCAAGGGCCCAAAGCCCATGAACGCAGGATCGTGATAATCGGCGAACGAAAAACTGTGGAAGCTTTGCAGCCAACCGTGGTCGGCAAAACCGCGTTCAGCGGATCGGCGCAGGGTCTGCATGGTGAACTCCTCGTTGAAAAGCCATGAGCTCACTGTAGACCCGATGGCCCCGGCTGACAGCCTGACCCCACTGATGGCATTATTCGAATTATTTGAACGATCATCATGTTTGCACGCCGACACGTTCTAACTCCCGACGCCCTGCTGATGATGGACACCATCGACCGCACCGGCAGTTTTGCCGCCGCCGCGCGTGAACTGGGCAAGGTGCCCTCGGCCCTGACGTACAGCGTGCGTCAACTCGAAGACGCGCTCGATGTGCTGCTGTTTGACCGCCGCTCACGGCAGGCCAAGCTGACCGCCGCCGGAGAAGAACTGCTGCGCGAAGGGCGACTGCTGCTGCGCCAAATGGACGCCGTGGCCAACCGGGTTCAACGCGTGGCCTCAGGCTGGGAGGCGCAATTGACCATTGCCATCGACAACGCGGTGGCCCCCAGCGCAGCGTTCGATCTGATCGAGTCGTTTTACGCCCTGAACCCACCCACGCGCCTGAAAATTCGCAGCGAAGTGCTCAGCGGCACCTGGGAGGCCCTGGTCTCGGGCGAGGCCGATCTGGTCATTGGCGTCCCGGGCGAGCGCATGTCCATGCCAGGCATCCACTTGGAGCCCCTCGGCGAGCTGGAGTTTGTATTCACCGTGGCACCGCACCACCCGCTAGCCCAAGAGCCCACGCCCCTGTCTCACAGCACCCTGGCCAACCACCGCGTCATTGCCGTGGCCGACACGGCCCGGGGCATGGAGCCCACCACCGTCGGCATCCTGCCAGGGCAGGACGTGCTGACCATGCCTTCCATGGCCGGCAAGCTCGAAGCCCTGCTGCGGGGATTGGGCTGCGGATTTTTGCCCGAACCCATCGTGCGCCCTCATGTCGAAGCGGGCCGCCTG
>JAZJZP010000296.1:1577-1881 GCA_040389805.1 Pseudomonadota bacterium | reverse complement strand
ATGCGAGGCTTGTTCGCTAATGATGGGGCGCAGGCTGATGTCCCAAAGCATGGGGTTGTTCAGGCCCGTGGTGAGTACTTTTCCTTTGATGGTCACCACCATGCCTGTGTCGGGGATCCAGTCGACCAAGATGGTCTCGCCTTTGTTGATCAGATCAATGCCGGCATAGATGCCCATGATGAGATCGACTTCCTTGCTCATCTTGTTGAATTCCGCCTCACTGGAGTAGTTCTTAAAGTCGGACAAAAACATCCTCGCTGCCATGTTTCCGGAGAAGTCACGCAGTGCGGTGATGTAGAGTCGT
>JAZJZP010000296.1:0-1567 GCA_040389805.1 Pseudomonadota bacterium | reverse complement strand
TGTTTGTTTGAGGATGGCCTCCAGTGAGTCGCGCTTTTCGGGCAGGTAGATGGCCACGGTGTTGGTCTTGAAAAACGCGCGTTTCTGGATGGCGGCGCCATTGAGAACCAGTTTGGTGCTACCCACCACCTGGCTTTCGGCAATGTCAACGCCTTCCAGCGTCATGGCGGCGCTCTGTGCGTGTGCAAAACTTGTGAACGAGACCAGGCTCAACATCAGGACAAGGGCTGAAATGGTCTGGCGCATGGGGTGTGGGCTCCGTGAATACCGTTAATGCCGTGAGTACGGGGGCTGCTCAGGCCGTGACGGCCTGGCTTTGGTCGGCTGATTCCTTGGCTTGTTTTTGGGCCACTTTGGCCGCTTCAAACCATTTCAAAAAGTCGGGGCCGGACAGTGGTCGACTGAAGAAGTAGCCTTGTGCCTCGTCGCAACCCAGTGCGCGCAGGTGGGCCAGAATTTGTGCGTTTTCAACGCCTTCGGCCACGACCCTCAGGCCCATGTTGTGCGCCAACTCAATGGTGGAGCGAACAATGACCTCATCGCTGGTGTCAGAGTCCAGGTGCATGACGAAGGAGCGGTCAATTTTCAGTTCCTGCACGGGCAGTTTCTTCAAGTAAGCCAAGGATGAGTAACCTGTGCCAAAGTCATCAATCGAGAGTTTGATGCCCATGGCGTGCAGGCGCGAGAGCGAGGCCAGGGCTTGGGCCGGGTCCTCCATGATCGCGCTTTCGGTGATTTCAAGACACAGCAGTTCAGTCGGCAAGTGGGTTCTACCCAAGATGTCGAGCACCACGGCGGGGAGGTCTTGATGGATCAGATCGCGCGTCGACACGTTCACATTGACCGCAATGGATAAACCTTGGCGGTGCCACTGTGCTGCCTGTTCGCACGACTTCTCAAGCACCCAAAGGGTGATGTTTTTGATGAATCCCGATTGTTCAGCGAAGGGGATGAAGTGGTCAGGAAACACCATGCCCCGGGTCGGGTGCTTCCAACGGATCAGGACTTCAGCAGAATGGCAGTCGCCTTGCGCAAGTTGCAGCTTGGGCTGGAAGTTCAAGATGAACTCGTCGTTTTCGATGGCACGTCGCAGGTCACTCAGCAAGGTCAGGCCATGCTCGGAGGCCTGGGCCAGGCCAGATGAGAACAGGACATGCCCGCTGTTGCTTTGTTTGGCCACGTACATGGCCACGTCGGCCCGAGACATGAGTTCAGCGGCGTCGCTGGCGTGTTCAGGGCTGGAGGCAATGCCGATACTGGCGCTGACGTCAACCGATTGGCCTTCCAGGTCGATGGGTGCATCCAGGGCGGCGAGGACCCGTTTGGCCACCGTCACCCCTTCGGCACTGCTTTGGGTCGGCAGCAAGATGGCGAATTCATCGCCACCTAAACGGGCCACGGTGTCAGACTCGCGCAGCACCACGCTTTGCAGGCGCTGAGCCACTTTGCACAGTAAAAGGTCGCCCACAGGGTGCCCCAGGATGTCGTTGACCACTTTGAAACGATCCAGGTCGATCACCAGAACGGTCATTTCGTTGCCTGCACGCTTGGCAACTTTGACTGCCTG
>JAZJZP010000295.1:3743-4551 GCA_040389805.1 Pseudomonadota bacterium | reverse complement strand
GATAAATCAACTCATGCCGTTGCGGCTGGCCAGCTCCACAAAAAGCCCGGACTGGTCCAGGTCTGTCAGGCCGTGCTCCGCGGCATCGGCATAAAGCTGTTCGAACAGCGCCGTGATGGGCGCCTCAAACCCGATTTCCTGCGCCGTCGCCAGCGCGTTGCGCAGGTCCTTGAGCTGGATGTCCATGCGGGCACGCGGCGCAAAGTCACGCTCGACCATGCGCTGGCCGTGCAGTTGCAGGATGCGGCTGTCGGCAAACCCGCCGGTGATGGCCTCCCTGACCCTTGCCATGTCAGCGCCGCCGCGCGCCGTGAACAGCAGGGCCTCGGCGACTGCGCCTATGGTGATGCCCACAATCATCTGGTTGGCCAGCTTGGTGAGTTGGCCGCTGCCCGTGGGGCCGACATGCACTGGTCGCCCCAGCACCTCCAGCACCGGGCGCGCACGCGCGAAGTCGGCCGCCTGGCCGCCCGCCATGATGGCCAGGGTGCCCGCCTCGGCGCCCAGGGTGCCGCCGGACACCGGCGCATCCAAGGCATTCACCCCAAGCGCTGCCAGCTGCTGGGCATGCTCACGGGCCTGCTCTGGCAGGATCGAGCTCATGTCGATCACCAGGGTGTTGCATTTCAGACCCAGGGCCGCGCCGGGCAAGGCCGGGTCGAACAGCACCTGCCGCACGATGTCGCCATGTTCCAGCATGGTGATGACGATGTCGGCTTGCGACACCGCCTCCGCCGGCGTTGGGGCGACGACGGCACCGGCTGCTTGCAGGGCTTGCGCCTTGCTGCGGGTTCGGTTCCACACGGTC
>JAZJZP010000295.1:0-3733 GCA_040389805.1 Pseudomonadota bacterium | reverse complement strand
TAAAGCGTACACAAGTACTGTAAAGGTGTCCTTCATCCCGTGTTTGAAGGGCAGCCAAAGGCTGTAATTTGAGCCAATATTTGTCGCTGATGCCCTGATTGCTGAACGCATAACCATTCAAAAACCACGCTATGGCCGAAACGATTACTCCGGGATCTCTGGCGAGTGCAGTCTTGTCAGATGCCGTCATCTCTGCGCTGGACCGCCTCGGGGTGGCCATGTTGGTCAAAGACTTGACCACGGGCCGCTACGAATGGGCCAATGAGGCCGCCTCGCGTTTGTTGGCCCTTGAAGGCTCGACGGTCGTGCGCGCCCAAGATGCTGACTTGTTTGACGCGGTTCAGGCCGTGGCTTTGCGGGCGGCTGACACGCAGGCTTTGTCCCTGGCCGAAGGGTTCATGACCGAGCACCGACTGGAGCGAGGCGGTGAGCGCCGCGACTTCAGCGTCTGGCGAAAGGCGCTGCCGGGTGAGGGCGGTGCTGCCAGCACCAAAATGCTGTCGGTCTGGACGGATGTGACCGAGCAGCATCGGCGCGATTCGCAATTGCACACGGCACTGGAGCAGTTGGAGGCTCAGCAAAAAGCCAACGACCTGTTGCGCCGGGACATGCAGGACAACCAGGTGCGCGACAGCTCCTCGGGCCTGTACCACCGCGCCCATTTTGAAGAACAACTGCGCCGCGAGGCCGACCTGTCCAGCCGTGAGCAACGCGAGTTCGCGTTGGTGTCTGTGTCCATTGACGGGCTGGATGAAATCCTTCGATTGCATGGCACCGAAGGAGGAGAGCGTGTGATTGAGGCCCTGGGGCGCTTGCTGCGCGCCAACACGCGTGCCATGGATTCACCGTGCCGTTTGGGTGGCGACCGCTTTGTGGTGCTGTTTTCAGGCATTGGCTTGGCCATTGCCCATTCGCGCGTGGAGCAACTGCGTCGCCAATGTGCGGCGCACATCGTGCCTTACAACGGGCAGCAGATTCCGTTCTCGGTGAGCATGGGGGTGGCGAGCTTTCCGCACACCGCAGGCTCGGTTGAAGAGCTGATGCGCAGTGCCGACCGGGCAATGGCCGCGGCTCGCGATGGCGGGGGCAACCGTGTGGCCTTGGCCAGCATTCAGTTCGTGCCCACCACTTGAAGAATAAGGTGTTCGCCGCGGACTGGTTGCCGCGTTCCTGAACCCGGGGATTCAGGTGGGCGAGGTCAGCACAGCTTCGGGTTCATCTGACGCGAGACGATCACACCTGCTGGGCAATATTCCAAGCCCTGGCTCTAAGAGCATCGGTTCAAGGAATTAAAAGCTTCCACGAACGCGACGAACGATTTCATTCTACGACGTCGCGTGCCGGTTGTTTGTGAAAATACCCCGGTGTCTGGGGGATTAAATCAAGTGACCGTCGGCACCCAAAACCTGATCGATCCGGCCAATGAGTTGATCCACGTAGGGATCATTGGGCGGTGACGTGTTGGCGTCGGTGCCGGGCACTGCAGATGCTACGGCGGCAGGCCGCTCGGTCAGTGCGTAGGCCAGGTTGAGGGCGGATAAAACGGCGATGCGTTCGCGCGCTTTGAGCTTGCCGCTGTCACGGATCGCGCACATCTCGCGGTCGACATGCGAGACCGCTTCTTTGAGGCGCTCTTCACCGCCTTCGGGACAGCCCAGCAAATAGCTTTGGCCCATGATCGAGACTTCGATTTGCTTCATGCGTCAGGGGCCGTGTTGGTGGCGTTGTCGGCGGGTGCTGCTGGCAGCTTGTCGATCAAGGCGTCGATGCGGGCGCGTGCGGCGGCCAAGCGCGCCTTGAGCGAGTCGCGCTCGTGCGTGGTCACGGCCAGTTGCTGTTGCATGAGGGCGTGCGTGCGTTGAAGCTCTTCGTGACGCAGCAGCAAGCGCTCCACGCGGTCGGTGAGGTCATCGATTCTTGACATGGGGGGATTGTAGGCGTCAGATTGATCTACGCTGGGCTTCGTCAGGAGCGCCCACAGCTACCGAGCCCAAGTCAGGCAGCTTGTGGCCACTTGATCTGCAACTTGCGATGACTAGCGAGGCAGTCGCGCAAGTACAGGTTGATGAGGCTTTGGTACGGAATGCCTGCCTCTTCTGCCATGCCCTTGAAGTACTCAACAACATCCTCAGACAGCCGTATGGTGACGGGCTTTTTCAGCTTTGAGGCGTATGGGTTTTTGTGGGCCTTCAGTTTGGAGAGGTCGTATTCAGCTTTCATGTCTAGCCACCTTGGTAGAACGCGCTTTCACGCTTGGTTGCCTTGCGAGCAGAAATGATGCGGATGACCTCGCCATGTTCGCGCTCGCAATGACAGACGATGAGCAACTTGGCGCCAGAGCTCATGCCCAACATCAGAAAGCGTCAGCGTGGGCATCAGTTGGCGTTCTTGGCGCGGCGTTGGGCTCGCATCGCGGCCATCTCTGCGGCGACTTCCTCGGGCGACATCACAGGGGGCCCATCGACTGCAGCCATGCGATCCATCGCGGCGAACAATTCATTGGCATGTTCCGTCTGCAATTGGTCGCGCAACCACTTTTCAAGTCGTGCTGGAGACAACAGTCCTGCGCGTTGCGCCTCTTGTGCCAGTTGATCGGGCAAGGTGATGTGAACGGTGGTCATGGGACTTCCTCTTTTAGCGGCGAAAACGATCTGTCTGGGGAGGGTTTCGCAAGTGTGACTCTCCATTTTGCGTTTGAGCTGGCCGCGCGACACCCCCAGTTCGGTGGCCAATGTGCCGGTTTGAACGCGCTTACCCATCGGTTGTGTTCCAACGCGATGGAACGAGTCTAGGAACGAATGGGCGCGCATTGAAGACCCTGGCTTGACATGCACGCACAAGTTTGCCGTCCTTCAGATTTTTTGGCAACCCGGTGGACATCCGGAACCAGCGGAGAGTTGCATGCACCACATCCCACAAAATGACCTTGAGCAGCTAAAAGAAGAAGCCCATCGACGTGCCCCGCGTGGTGGTGCCTGGGGATGCCAATGACGATCACGTCATTACCTCCGCCGTGGCGGCTCAGGTGGACTTGATCATCTCTGGGATCGCAAGCATTTGTTGCCGCTGGGACAAGAAAATCCGCCGATAGACCCTGCAATTTATGGCGCTGTCAAACCAGCGACCACACAAGGTTGGGGCGGCAGGTTAAGTTTTTTTCTTTGATCAGCAAGACTCTCAGAGAACCACACGAACTCTTTTAGCGTCATCACGAAAGGCTCGAATAGATAGGCCCGTTGAATCAAATCACACGCTTGCTCCGGTGTGCCCCAACGCAAAGCTTGGTAAATTGCGACCATGTAATCGCGAGGAATCACGCCCTCCTTAAGTGGCCCCGTCGCAAGCTCCTCGAACGCTTTGAGGTAGGCTTGCCCCTCCTTGGCATTGGAGATGCCCGTTCGAGGCCAGCCATTCGATACCCGGGTCTTGTCAATCAGCAGCTTGGGGGCCTTGGTATTTAGCAATATGGCATGCCGACGATACGCCTCCGCTGTTGGGTCAGTCATACTATCGACATACCCCACGAAGCGTGTTTGGCCATTCGGTAGCGTTATAGAGGTCAGCGACGGGAAATCAGCCAAACCCCAATAGACGGCGCTCGCATCATCCACGCGACCACTCGCCTCAAGGTCTTGTGCAAGTTTGCGGACTTGCTTGTTCATGGCATCCAACCTGGCCATCTGCGGTTGTTCCATCACATCCTCACCAGGCTCCGAACGCGCCTGCCCTATCA
>JAZJZP010000294.1:18086-18628 GCA_040389805.1 Pseudomonadota bacterium | reverse complement strand
AACAAAGTCTTCAAGAGTTTTATATTTTTTAGTTTTATCTTCACTAAAGTCTATATGAGATTGCACAGTCAAATCGCCTCCTCCTTTAATTCGGTCTTTTACTGTTTGATCTGGCAAAACCAACCGAACAAGAACAGAAGATTCGGCTGGAGCATCGTTGTCAAATTGAAGGCCGGTACGACGCCGGCTTACAGCCTGCGAGCCTTGGCTCGCTTGCTGAGCTACCCCAATGCCGAAGTGCGCGAGTCTGTGCCCGATCTCCAGCAGGTGCTGGTCAGCGAAGCCGCCGTGGACGAGCCTCGTCTGCGTGGTCTCAGCAAGCTGCTGGGCTCGCTGATTGATCAGGATGTCATGGAGGTGGAAGAGGCCTACGTCGAGTTGTTCGACCGTGGTCGCTCGACCTCTTTGCACCTGTTCGAGCATGTGCACGGGGACTCGCGTGACCGTGGCCCGGCCATGATCGACCTGGTCAAGACCTACGAGCAGGGCGGCATGATGCTGGACCCCGTCAAGGTCGGTGGCGAGTTGCCCGACTACCTGCC
>JAZJZP010000294.1:16475-18076 GCA_040389805.1 Pseudomonadota bacterium | reverse complement strand
CGATCCTGCCGGTGGTGCTGGAGTTCATCTCTACCTTGCAGGCAGCGCAGATGCGCGACTTCATCGCCGAGATATCCCACATTCTCAACGCCGTGCACACGGCCCTGATCAAGCGCCGCAGCCTGTACGCACATGTACTGGCCGCGGTGCTGGAGATTGGCCAGCAGCCCATCGAGGCAGTGGCCATCCCGGAGGACGAAGACATGGACGCGGCCTGGGCCGAGCCCGAAGCCTTCGCCGGTTGCAGCTCCAAGGGGCAGCAAAGCCCGGATCAGCCGCAACCCATCCAGATCGTGCGGCGGACCGCATCGACCACTCAACGAGGAGCATCAGCATGAGCCTCTCTCATCAGTTTGTTTTTGGCATCTACCCGTACATCTGCGGCGCCATCTTTTTGCTGGGCAGCCTGGCCCGGTTTGACCGTGACCAGTACACCTGGCGAAGTGAGTCCAGCCAGATGCTGTCCACAGGCACTTTGCGCGCAGGCTCCAACCTGTTCCACGTGGGCATCATCGGCTTGTTCTTTGGTCACCTCTTTGGCATGTTGACGCCACATGAGGTCATTCACGCCCTGGGCGTGACGCCTGCGCAAAAGCAGTTGCTGGCCGTGGTCGCTGGTGGCACCTTGGGCACCATCGGGCTGATCGGCGTGTTGCTGCTGATCCATCGCCGCCTCACCAATGAGCGTGTGCGCGCCACGTCACGGGGACGTGATTTTCTGGTGCTGTTCTGGATCCTGGCCACGTTGTTGTTGGGCCTGTCGACCGTGCCACTCTCGATTGAGCACAGCGACGGGGGCACCATGCTCCGGCTGATGGCCTGGGCCCAGCACTTGGTGACCTTCCGTGGTGATGCGCCCAGCTTCATTGCTGACGTCTCTCCGGTGTTCAAGGTGCACATGTTCATGGGCATGTCGCTGTTCGCGATCTTCCCCTTCACCCGTCTGGTGCACGTATGGAGTGGCTTTGCGGCCGTGGGCTACATTGCACGCCCGTGGCAAGTGGTTCGCAGCCGCAAGATTGGCCTGCCCAAGTAAGGTGACGCACATGATGACCTCGACCCCCTCCGCTGCCATGCCCCCTGTGGCGCAGATTCTGAAAGTCGGTGACGTGGTGCTGGCCGACAATGTCGCCAGCCTGACCGAGACCGAATGTCGTCAACGCGCCAGCCTGGAGTTGTTGCGTCAGGCCGCGATGGAGGCCGGACTGCTGGCCACCGACGATCCTGCGCCGCAAGAGGGCGTGATGACCGAGGCCGCGGCCGAGGCCATTGATGCGTGGCTGGAGCAGAACCTCAAGGTGCCTGAGCCCGACGAATCCAGTTGCCGCCGCCACCACGCGGCGCATCCGGCTCAGTTCTCGGTGGGCGAGCGGGTGCAGGCCCGGCACATCCTCTTTGCAGTGACGCAGGGAACGGATGTCAAGGCGCTGCGTCTGCGGGCCGAGCAGGCCTTGCTCGACGTGCGCTCTGACCCGAGCAGTTTTGCCGAGACGGCGCGCAAGTTGTCCAATTGCCCCACCGGCGAGCAAGGCGGGGATCTGGGTTGGTTGGCCGCGGCCGACTGCGCCCGCTGAACTTCGGTATCGGCCAGCTTGGACCGC
>JAZJZP010000294.1:14427-16465 GCA_040389805.1 Pseudomonadota bacterium | reverse complement strand
GAAGGCAGTGCCAACGTCGGCGTGTTGCCCCGCCTGGTGCACAGCCGGTTTGGTCTGCACGTGGTCGAGGTGCTGGCGCGCGATCCGGGGCAGCAACAATCTTTCGAGTCGGTTCAGCAAGCCGTGGCCCAGTCGCTGCGTCAACAGGCTTGGGTGACGGCCTTGCGCCAGTCCATGCAGTTGTTGGCCGGTCGCTGGGAGGTCTCGGGCATCGATCTGGATGCTGCGGACTCCCCTTTGCTGCAATGAGTGGATGGTGACCACGCCATGAGCGATGAGTTGCTGTTGCGCCTGCGGTGCTTTCACGACGACTACTTTCCCAAGTACGCCGGGAAGTTCAAGAGCATGGTGGATGAAGGGCAGCAACCCACCACCTTGTTTGTGGGGTGTTCCGACTCGCGCCTGGTGCCCTATTTGTTGACGGGAGCCGGGCCGGGCGAGCTGTTCATCGTGCGCAACGTCGGCGCCTTGATCCCGCCCTACAACGGGTTGCACGGCTTGCATGGCACGGCCGCGGCCATTGAGTACGCGGTATTGAATCTGCACATCAGCCGCATCGTGGTGTGTGGCCATTCGCATTGCGGCGCCATGAAGGCGTTGTACGAAGAGATCTCGCCTGAGGCCAAAAACCTGGCGGCCTGGCTGGACCTGGCCCGTGAGGCGGCCTTGCCGGTGCAGGTCACCCCTGAAGCCCTGCGCCGCACCGAACAACGTGCCGTGGTGCTGCAACTCGAACGCTTGATGGACTACCCCATGGTGCGTGAGCGGGTCGAAAAGCACCAGATATCACTGCACGGTTGGCACTACGTCATCGAAGACGGCGAGGTGCATGTGTTTGATGTCAAGTCGGGTGCCTTTGTGCCCGCCTCGGATGCCGAGCACAGCGGCACCGGCCCCTATCAAGAGGTGGAAAACGACAGCAGCGCGATCTTCAATGAAGTCGATTCGGCCTGGCAGCGGCGCTGAGGGTGGCACGGGAGGGCATCGTTCGAAGGAACGATGGTTGTTTCCCTAGGGTACGCACCTTGGGTGGCTTTGAGCCTGATCAAATCCACACTCGTAGCGCATGCCCAGAATTCGCTCCAGTTCACTGCATGATGAGGAGACAAGCCATGGGTTCACGGCAAATGAATGTGGTGTCGTATTTGAGCGATCAAGCGCTGTTCAATGGCATGTCTGCCAGCGAGCTGGCCCGCATCGCCGAGGCCAGTCAGGTTCAGCATTTGTCCAGGGGGGATGAGTTGTTCGAAGCCGGTCAGGCCTGCGATGGGCTCTACCTGGTCATGGACGGCCAGGTCAAGCTCTATGCCAAAGCGACCAACGGCCATGAGAAGGTCATCGAAGTGGTCGGAGCGGGTGGCAGCGTGGCCGAGGCGCGGCTCTTCAGCGACGGAGCGCAAAGCGTCAATGCCCGCGTGTTGTCCGACGCACAGATTTTGGTGATCCCCAAAGAGGTCCTGGTGCGGGCGATCACGCAAAACCCGGGGCTTGCCATGCGCATGCTGACCGAGCTGGCGCGGCGCCTCAACGGCTTGGTGCATGACATCGAGGCGGTGACCCTGCACTCGGGCATCCAGCGGGTCGTGGACTATCTGCTGCGCTCGCCCGCGCTGAACGGGTCTGATCGTGTGGGTCATGACGTGACGGTGTCGCTGCCCGCCAGCAAAGGCACGATTGCCTCGCTGTTGTCGGTCACGCCCGAGCACTTCTCTCGCATCCTGCATGACTTGCAGTCACACGGCTTCATTTCTGTGCAGCGGCGTCACATTCATATTCTGGATGCGCAGGGCTTGGCTCGCTACGCGTGAGCGCGGTGTGGCCGCCACGGCAATGTCCGTGTTCTTGAAGCGCATCAAGGAAATTTCAGGGGCAGCCCTCTAGGCTGTCGCCATCCCCGACAAGAAGGAGAACGGTATGAACCAGGGCAAGCAAGGCGGCTTTACGAAGCAAGCCGCCCGCAATATTTTTTACGGCGGCACGGTGTTTTTTGCATTGTTGTTCGCTGCAATCGTATTCGACAGTGAACAAAAAATCCCCG
>JAZJZP010000294.1:12840-14417 GCA_040389805.1 Pseudomonadota bacterium | reverse complement strand
GCAAGTTGATCTGGGAGACCCGCAACTGCATCGGCTGCCACACCTTGTTGGGCGAGGGCGCCTATTTCGCGCCCGAGTTGGGTAATGTGTACAAGCGACGCGGCCCTGAGTTCATCAAGGCCTGGATCCAAGGGCAACCCACAGGGGCACCGGGCCGTCGGCAAATGCCACAGTTCAACCTCAATGCACAGCAGTTGGATGACATGGTTGAGTTCCTTAAATGGACCAGCGAGATCAACACTGAAAAGTGGCCTCCCAACATTGAAGGCTGACCGGCGCGGAGCATCATCATGATCAAAACACTCAAGTATCAATCGCAGTCGGTCGCCAAGCCCTATTTCATCGGGGCCTTGGTGCTGTTCGTGGGCCAGATTCTGTTCGGACTCGTCATGGGTCTGCAATACATCATTGGGGACTTCCTGTTCCCGGCCATTCCCTTCAACGTGGCCCGCATGGTCCACACCAATTTGCTGATCGTGTGGCTGTTGTTCGGCTTCATGGGCTCAGCCTATTACCTCGTGCCTGAAGAGGCCGAAACCGAGCTCTACAGCCCCAAGCTGGCCATGATCCTGTTTTGGGTCTTCTTTGTCGCGGGCGCGCTGACCGTCGTTGGCTACCTCACCGTGCCCTACGCCAAGCTGGCCGAGATGACGGGCAACGATCTCTTGCAAACCATGGGGCGCGAGTTCCTGGAGCAGCCCTTGCCTACCAAAGTGGGCATCGTGGTGGTCGCGTTGGGCTTCTTGTTCAACATCACCATGACCTTGCTCAAGGGCCGCAAGACCAGCATCTCGCTGGTGCTGCACCTGGGCCTGTGGGGCTTGGCCATCTTCTTCCTGTTCAGCTTTGTCAACCCGCACAACCTGGTGCGCGACAAGATGTACTGGTGGTTCGTTGTCCACCTCTGGGTGGAAGGCGTGTGGGAATTGATCATGGGTGCCTTGCTGGCCTTCGTGCTCATCAAGACAACCGGGGTTGACCGCGAAGTGATCGACAAGTGGCTCTACGTGATCATCGCCTTTGCCCTGATGACGGGCATCCTGGGCACGGGTCACCACTTCTACTTCATTGGTCTGCCAGGCTACTGGCACTGGATCGGCTCCGTGTTCTCGGCGATGGAACCCATTCCCTTCTTCATGATGACGGTGTTTGCCTTCAACATGGTGCAGCGCCGTCGCCGTGAACACCCCAACCAGGCCGCCGTGTTGTGGGCTGTGGGCACTTCGGTGATGGGCTTTTTGGGCGCGGGCTTGTGGGGCTTCATGCACACCTTGTCCGCCGTCAACTACTACACCCACGGCACGCAAATCACCGCGGCCCACGGGCACCTGGCTTTCTACGGGGCCTATGTGCTGGTGGTGATCGCCATGATCAGCTACGCGATGCCGACCCTGCGTGGTCGCGAAGCCAACAGCGCCCGGGCGCAATCGGTCGAGATGTGGTCCTTCTGGATCATGACCATTGGCATGGGCGTCATGGTGTTGGCACTGACCGGCGCCGGCATTTTGCAGGTGTGGCTGCAACGCATGGCCGCCAACCCGACGTCGTTCATGGCCACGCAAGACCAGCTCAATTTC
>JAZJZP010000294.1:2782-12830 GCA_040389805.1 Pseudomonadota bacterium | reverse complement strand
ATTTCTTCTACTGGCTGCGCTTGGGGGGTGGGGTATTTTTCCTGCTGGGCTTGGTGACCTATCTGAGCAGCTTCTTCATCGGGGGTGAACTCCCGGTGACGGTGGGCGGCGGCAACGCCCGACCGGTCCCTGCTCAACGTGTGAAAGCCCTCTGACCGGAGGCTTTGAGAGATCAACATGGACATGCTGAGTGCCAGGCAACTGGCGGGGGCGCCAGGAGGCGCTTCCCTCCCTCTCCCGCACTATGTGCCACAAGCGCAAGAGTGCGAGGTTTTTGAGCAGGCCTGGCGCTGCCAGCTGCCCTTGTTGATCAAAGGCCCCACGGGCTGTGGCAAGACCCGTTTTGTCGAACACATGGCGGCCCGCCTCGGGCGCCCTTTGATCACGGTGTCCTGCCATGACGACCTCAGTGCAGCCGACTTGGTCGGGCGCCACCTGATCGGGCAGGGCAATACCGTGTGGCTGGATGGCCCCTTGGCACGCGCCGTGCGTGAAGGGGCCATTTGTTATCTGGACGAAGTGGTCGAGGCCCGCAAGGACACCACGGTCGTCATGCACCCGCTGGCCGATGACCGGCGCGTGCTGCCCATTGAGCGTACCGGCGAGCTGTTGATGGCACCGCCCGAGTTCATGCTGGTGGTGTCGTACAACCCTGGCTACCAGAACCTGCTCAAAGCGCTCAAGCCCAGCACCCGGCAGCGCTTTGTGGCCTTGAGTTTTGACTATCCCACCTCGACCGTCGAGCAGGACATCGTGCGCTCCGAATCCGGGGTGGATGAGGCCGTCGCGGCCGGTCTGGTGCGGCTGGCGCAGGCCCTGCGCCGCCTGACCGATCACGACCTTGAAGAAACCGCTAGCACCCGCTTGCTGGTGATGGCCGCGCGCCTGATCCGTGCGGGCATGGCGGTTCAATTGGCCTGCCGTGTGGCCGTGGTCGACGCCCTGACGGACGACCCCGACACCGCCGAGGCTTTGATGGAGATGGTCCGTGGTGTCTTCAACAGCGACTGACCTGCAAGCCCGGCGTCAGCGCTATCAGATTGCGTTTTTTATTCTGTTCCTGCTGGCGCCAGCGCTGAACCTGCTGCGCTTTGATGTGACCGAGGCCCAGTTGTGGGTGCTCGGTTTCAAATGGTCGCTGGGCATTGATGCCTTGATGAAGGGCGAAATCACAGCGACGCAGGCGGGCTGGAGTTTGCTGTGGCGCGGCCTGCTGCCTTTGGTGTTGGTGGTCGTGGGCTTTCTGGCCGTGGCCTGGCGCTATGGCCGTCTGTACTGCGGTTGGTTGTGCCCGCACTTTTCGGCGGTGGAGTTGCTCAATCAAGTGCTGCACCGCGCCATAGGCAAGTTCAGCCTCTGGGACAAGCACACCACGCGCCGTCGCAATGGACAGGGGCAGACGATCACGCCCCAGCGCGTCTGGTGGCCCGTGTTCTTGGGCCTGAGCCTCGTGTTGGGCTTTGCCTGGGCGATCACGCTGCTGAGCTATCTGCTGCCGCCCGCTCGGGTGTGGAGCCACCTGGTCCACAACGCCCTGACGCCGGGCGAGGCCCGCTTTTTATGGATCGGCACGGCGGTGTTCACCCTGGAGTTTGTGCTGGCGCGCCATCTGTTCTGCCGCTTTGGTTGCGCGGTCGGGCTGTTTCAAAGTCTGGTCTGGATGGCCAATCCCAAAGGCATGGTGGTGGCGTTTCAGCGTGAGCGTGCGCGCGACTGCCGCACCTGCGACCTGCCGCAAGGCTCGGCCTGCGACAACGGCTGCCCCATGCGGCTGAACCCCCGCAACATCAAGCGCATGATGTTTTCGTGCGTGCAGTGCGGGCAATGCCTGACCCACTGCAATGAGTCTCAAAGCGCCCAGTTTCGCACCCCCGTGTTGACCTGGACGGTGGGCCTGGATGCTGTGCGCGAGACCTTGCGCCAGCGCCGCGAAGAGGCCCGCAAGGAGCAGGGCTGATGGAGGAGTGGATCGGTCAATGGTGGCACCGGGCGGTGAGTCGTTTGGCCGACCGCAGCCACCCGGCGGCCGCCGTGCAGCTCAAGGACGTGTCGGCACAATTGGCGGTGCTGTTTCGGGCCCTGGGCGGTTTGCCGCAGTGGCGACTGGCTTCGTCGGCAGAGCGTCAGCACAAAGGCCCGCGTGGCTGGGCTCAGCGATTGGCGGGTGGGGGCGACCGTGCCGCGATGCCGGTCCTGGATGCTGAAACGCTGGCCTTGCCCCCGGTGCTGGCGGTGTTTGAGACGATCGAGCTCAACCGCGAGCTCTACCTGTGGCTGGCAGGGCAGGGCGCGCAACGATTGCACCTGGCCACCACGGCTTCTGATGACGCACCGGTGTCGGAGGACTGGATTGGCGCCAATCTGTGCGCCACGGCCGGCTTGCTGGCGCAACTGCCGGGGTGGCGGTCACGGTATCGTCGCCTGGTGGAGCAGCACCTGCGTCAACGGCCTGACCCGGCCAGTCTGCGCGGACGTGCGGCGGTGGCCGAAAAAGCGGTGCAGCAGGCCCTGTGGCAATCATTGCAAGGGGCGCCACTCACCGGTGTGACGTGTGATCCGCCCGTGCAGTGCGACGAAGTATGGCCCGTGTGCCTGTGGGTCGACCTGGTGCCTGGCCAAGCGGCCATGCCCAGTGCCGAACGAACGGATCAAGACCGCGAGACCGGTGGCGATGACACGCCCAAGCAGGCCGACGCCAAGCGGCGCCGTGCCAAGCAGACGAGCGACTCGCACGAGCGCCATGGGCTGATGATGTTCTTTCGAGCCGAGTCCTTGTTGTCGTGGGCCGAGTTTGTGCGCGTCAACCGCCAGACCGACGATGGCCCCAACGACACCGCCCAGCAGGCCGCCAATGACATGGACACCCTGTCGGTGGCACCCGGCGGGCAGACGCTGGCGTCGCGGGTGCGCTTTGACCTGGACCTGCCCAGTGCGAGTGCCGACGACACGGTGCTGGCCGAGGGCATCCGCCTGCCCGAGTGGGACCACCGCCGCGCCCGCTTGCTGCCGGATCATTGCTGCGTGCAGTTGTTGCAGCACAAAGTGAGCGAGCCTTGGGCGGTGCCCGCCCCCTTGCGGGTGACCGCCTCGCGCATGCGCCGTCGGCTTGAATCCTTGCGTGCGCTGCCGCGCTGGCAGGGCGGCTTCACCAGTGGTGAGCGCCTGGACATGGATGCCTGGGTGCGGTATCGCTGCGAACAAGGGGGCGGTGAGGCGGGCTCGCAAGCCGAGCCGCGGGTCTATGCCCGCACCCAGCGCAGCGAACGCAGCCTGGCCACGTTGCTGCTGGCCGATCTGTCGCTGTCCACCGATGCCTGGGCCACGCCAGATGCGCGCGTCATCGATGTGATCCGCGATGCACTGTACGTGTTTGGTCAGGCCATGGACGGGCTGGGCGACCCCTTCGAGATACTGGGCTTCAGCTCGGTGCGACGCGAGCATGTGCGCGTGCATGCGCTCAAACGCTTTGACGAGCGCTGGGGGGAGGCCACGCGCGACCGGGTTGGTGCCATCAAGCCCGGCTACTACACCCGCATGGGCGCGGCCATTCGCTATGCCACGCGCGAGCTGTCAGCGCGCACCGAGAAGCAGCGTTTGCTGCTCATCCTCACCGATGGCAAGCCCA
Organism: Pseudomonadota bacterium; assembly: GCA_040389805.1. Lineage (GTDB taxonomy): Bacteria > Pseudomonadota > Gammaproteobacteria > Burkholderiales > Burkholderiaceae_C > Aquabacterium. Next base: position 9,205 of record JAZJZP010000294.1, on the reverse strand, counting down.
ACGACCTCGATCACTACGAAGGCCGCTTTGGCCTGGAAGACACCCGTCATGCGGTGCAGGCGGCACGTGCGGCCGGGCTGCATCCGTTTTGCATCACGATTGACGAGCAGGCCGCGGACTACCTGCCGTATTTGTTCGGCAACCAGGGCTATGTCCTGGTGCACCGCCCGCAAGAGTTGGTGCGCCAGTTGACGCAAGTGGTGGCCACCATGTCGGCATGATGCCGCCGGGCTAGTCGTGCAGTTTTTTGTGGATTTGTCGCGTGCGCCACCAGATGCCCGCCAACACGAGGGGGATCAAGGCCCCCGCCAGCATCTCGGGATTCACATGCAGCCCGGCCCCCTTGGCGGCTTTGCTGCCATACAGGATGAGGCTGATCACGTAGTACGAGATGCCGGCAATCGACAGCCCTTCCACGGTGCTTTGCAGCCTGAGTTGCATGGCCTGGCCTTTGGTCAATTCAGCGAGCAGCATCTGGTTTTGAGACTCGGCGGCGATGTCCACTCGAGTGCGCAGCAAACCGCCCGCGCGTTCGATGCGCTGTGACAGCGAGCTCAGGCGCTGGGCCGTGGCCTGCACCGTCGCCATGGCGGGCGAGAGTCGTCGTTGCAAAAATTCGCCCACCGTTTGCGTGCCGGGGATGGGCGTCTCGCGCAACTGAACGATGCGCTGTTCGACCAGGCTGTGATAGGCCTGCGTGGCCGAGAAGCGGTACATGTGCGTGGCCGTGGCCCGCTCCACCCGGGCCGCCAGCGTGATCAAGGTGCTCAACAAGGCCTGGTCGGAGGCCTCGGTGTTCTCCATGCTTGCCGTGATGTCGGCCAGTTGCGCCTCGGACTCACTCAGCATCGGACCCAGGTCTTTGGCGACCGGCAAGCCGCGCAAGGCCATCAGGCGATAGGTCTCCAGCTCCAGCAAGCGTTGAGAGATGCGGCCCGCGCGCATCTCGGACGTGTTGGCTGGCGAGATGACCAGCAGGCGCTCGAAGCCGCTGTCGCGCAGGCGAAAGTCCGTCATGGCGCAGGAGCGGCGGATGCCCAACAGCGAGGCCAGCGTTTCACGCCCTTCAAACCAGGGGGCCGCTTGTGCGGTCATCTCGGCCGGATCATCGACGTCGCCGTGGACCATCGCCATCATGATGGCCGCCATGGTCTGCCCGGGAATGCTGGCCAGCCAGGCAGGGGCGATCACCAGGGCATTGAGCAGCGCGCCTTCGTCGCCACTCGTCATGGCCTCATCGGGCAGGGCTTGCACGATCGAGTAGCGGGTGAACTCGGTGTGGCGCTCCCATTTGAGCGTGTGCGTCGCAAAGCGCAGGCGCAAGAAGTTGCTCGACAGGTCGCCCAAGGCCAGATCGGACTGGCCCGGCAATTGCCGCAAGTGCGCCCACTCCTGTTCGCGCGACACCCCTTCGTTCAGTACGGCGACATAGACGATGAAGGCCGGCAGCCGGATGCGGGCGGGTGGCCGGGCATGGACCTCGGCGTGCAGCATCTCGCGCAACGGGTCGTTGGGCGGCAGGGCGAGGAGCGGACGGGGCGATGTCGGGGGTGAACTCATGAGGGGCTACTTTAGCCCAGCGTGAACCGAGGGGTGCGCGATGCTGGTGGTGTCATTAAAATGACTCATGAACCGGACCACACTCAAACCAATCTTCTGGGTCTTGTTGGCGTTGACGCTCCTGACATTGGCCGCTTTGGGACTGATCGACGAGGGCATCAAAACGACGGCATCGCCATGGGGCATTGTCTCGTTCGAGCTATGCGCTTACAGGCATGCCTGTGCAGAAATTCTGCAAAATTGGGATCCGCTGGGCAAGCAGTTGGCGATCCTGAGTCTGGGCGTTGACTACCTGTTCATGACGCTGTACCCGGCCACCATTTTTGTGGGCTTGCTACTCGTGTCGTCGCGCGTGCCGGCAGGGTTGCGCACAGTCACGGTGTGTTTGGCATGGGGGGCATGGCTTGCGGGCATCGCCGATGCCTTTGAAAACTACTTCTTGGCCCAAATGGTGCTGACCGATTCAGTGCATGGCTTGGCTTGGCCAGCCGCCATGGCCGCCACCCTGAAATTCGCGGTTTTCGGTGTCACCGTGGCTTGGCTGATCGCGGCCTGTGCATGGGTCGTGCTCATCAAGCCGGCAAAGTAACGGGCCTGTCCTCACGACCACCTAGTCACAAAGAACGATGCCTGGGTGTGGGTCCATCCGTCGACTGACCAGCTTTGCGTTAGCGCAAGCCCATGGCATGCTGTGGTTCGCAGAATCTGCCACCAATGCAGTTTGCATGAGAAGGACCATCAATGCCCCCGCCCAGCCTGGACATCCCACGCTACCTCTCCGTGTTGCCCTTGTTTCATGAGATGAGACCTGGCGAGTTGGAGCGCATTGCCGAATCGGCCGTCGTGCGGCGTTGTGAGCGGGGCGACGAAATTTTTCGGGTGGGCGAGGTCTGTGATGGCTTCCATGTGGTGATGGCCGGTCAGGTCAAGCTCTATGCCTTGTCGCCGACCGGGCATGAAAAGGTGATCGAGCTCATCAGCCCGGGCCACAGTTTTGCCGAGGCCTTGATGTTCACGGGGCAGCCCTACATCGTCAACGCCCAGTCCTTGACCGAGAGCGTGATCCTGACCGTCAAGAAGCAAGCGGTGCTGGACGAGATCGAGCGCGATCCACCCTTTGCCTTGCGCATGTTGGCGGGCATTTCCCGGCGCCTGCATGCCCTGGTGCAGGACGTGGAGGCCTCGGCCTTGCACTCGGGCATCCAGCGCGTGACCGGCTATTTGCTGCGCGATCAGGCCATTGACGACATGCCTGCGGGCCACAGCACCATGGTGTCACTGCCGGTCAGCAAGGCCACGATCGCCTCGTTGCTGTCCTTGACGCCAGAGTACTTCTCGCGCGTGCTGCGCGAGCTGGAGGAGGGGGGCTACATTGCGATGGACCGCCGTGACATCCGCATTCTGGATGTCCAAGGCCTGGCGCGCTATCACCAGCAATGAGCCAGGGCCTTCAGCTCAGTGAGAGGTTCCTTCGGATCGCGTGATCTTATTGAACACGTTGTACTTGCCGACCGGCTTGCTCATGGGCAGGCGCTTGACCTCTTTCAAGGTGACAGCGTCGTACACGATCAGGGCGCCATTCATCTCCCACAGGCTGGCCAGGGCGTAGCGGCCATCGCGGGTGAACTCGATGTGTGCCAGGGTTTGGCCCTCGGGGGCTTTGACCTCGGCCACCGGCTCCAGCGTCGCCTTGTCGATCACGGTCAGGATGTGCTTGGCCTGCGGGGCCATCATCGAATCGACCCACAGGTATTTGGACCGCTCATGGCTGCGCATGAAGAAGCCCGGGCCGGGCGTGGGGATCTGTTTGATGATCTGCCAGGTTTTCATGTCGATGACGCTGATCAGGCCTTGCTGCAGATTGGGCGTGGCCAACACCGTTTGCCCCTTGTAGCTGAATGCAATGCCCGAGCCCAGGTGCGGCATGCCGGGCAGTGGCAAGGAGGCCACCCGCTGGCGGGCATCCAGGTTGATGACCTGGGCGGTGGGGGCGTTGGCATCGCCTCCTGCGGGTCGGCCCGCACCGATGACGTGGCGGTAGGCCGGGTCAAAGAAGAAGTCGTCCAGGGCTTGGCTCAAAGGGGTGCGGCGCACGCCCAGGTAGCCGGGTTCGGCGATGGCCTCGCCCATGCGAAAGTCATGTACATAGCCGTTGTGGATAGGCTCGGCTTTGGGGTTGTACGAGATCTCCCACAGCTCGGGCAGGTCTTTCAGGGCCACGATGAAACTCTGCCGAGGCTCGGCGTCATAGACCGCCGAGACGCGCGAGCTTTGCTGGTCATCCAGGCTGCGGGCCGGATAACTGCGCATCAGGTTCAAGTCCGCATCAAACAACACCACGGTGCCGGGCAGGTAATTGCCCGCCAGCACCCAGCGGCCATCGCCCGAGACGGCCACGTTGCGCATGTTCAGCCCCGCGCGCACTTCGCTGACGATGCTCAGGTTGTAGAGGTCGTACTTGGTGATCCAGCCATCGCGCGAGCCGAAGTAGACGTAGCGGCCATCGGGCGAAAACTTGGGGCCACCGTGCAGGGCGTAGCGGCTGGCAAAGCGGTGGATGACTTCCAGCTTGTCGCCATCGACCAGCGAGACATGGTGGTCGCCGCCTTCTACCACCACAAACAGGTTGAGCGGATCGGCCTTCCATTGGGGCTTGTCGCTGAAAGGCTTGGCCGGGGTGACCACGGTACGCGAAGCGCGGATGTCTTCATCGCGCCAGCCCGGACTGGGCACGACCGGGGTATAAATCCAGGCGGCCAGTTGGGCCATCTGGGCCTCGTTCAGCGTGGTGCCGAAGGCGGGCATTTGCGTGGCCGGGCGACCTTGGCTGATGACCTTGAGCGCTTCGGGCTTGCGCAGGCGCTCCAGGCTTTCGGGCAGCAAGGCCGGGCCCATGCCGCCGGTGCGTTGCGTGCCATGACAGGAGGCGCAGTGCTGGCTGAACAGCTCGGGGGCCGTGAAGGTGGGCGCAGCCGGAGGCACGCCTTCGGCATGGCTGATGTCCCAGCCCATCAGCACCATGCCGAGGGCCAGCAGGAGTCGCCACAAAAGATGAAAGGTCATGGCTGAAGCTCAGGAACGATGGGGATGGACTTGGCACTGCGAAACGGCGTGATGGCCACGCGCGCCTGGATGGCCTCGGGGGACAGGCCGATCTCGTCATCATCGAGGTAGCAGCCGGGATCTTCGGCCCAGGGGTTGCCGGTGACTTGCTGGGCGCGCACGCGGGTGTTGCCGCCACACAGCGTCAGGTGCACGCACGCGGCGCAGCGCCCTTCGACGGGACGAGGCTGGGTTTTGAGTCCTGCCATCAGCGGGTCGCTGGTGTCGGGCCAGATTTGTGAGAAGGCACGTTGGCGCACATTGCCCAGGCTGTGGTGCCACCACATGGTGTCGGGGTGCACGTCGCCCAGGTTGTCGATGTTGGCGATGTGCAGGCCGGAGGCGTTGCCGCCCCAGGCTGCCAGACGCTCTCGCAAGGCCGGGGCCCATTGGGGCAGGCGCTCGCGGACCCAGTTCAACAGGTAGGGCGCATCGGCGTCGTTGTTGCCGGTGACGTAGTCTTCATCCAGGCCGTCGATGGCGGCCTGCCAGGCGGTCTGGAAGATCAAGTCCAGCGCGTCGCGGGTGGCGGTGAAGTGGGCATCCTTGGCGCGGTGGATGTTGCCGCGTCCTGCATAGTTGAGGTGCGAGAAGTAGAACTTGCTGACCGCCTCGTCGCGCATCAGTTGCAGCAGCGCGGGCAGGTCGTGGGCGTTCATGGCGGTCATCGTGAAGCGCAGGCCCAGCTTGACGCCGTGGCCTCGGAGCAGGCGCAAGGCATTGAGCGAGGCGTCAAAAGCGCCTTCCATGCGGCGGAACTTGTCGTGCGTTTCGCGCAGGCCGTCCAGGCTGATGCCGACGTAGTCAAACCCGGCTTGCGCAATGCGTTCGGCCATGGGGGCATCGATCAAGGTGCCGTTGGTCGACAGGCCCACATAAAAGCCCATGGCGCGCGCGCGGGCCGCGATCTCGAACAGGTCGGGGCGCAACAAGGGCTCACCGCCGGACAGGATCAGCACGGGCACGCCAAAGCCCCGCAGGTCGTCCATGACGGTGAAGACCTCGTCGGTGCTCAACTCTCCCGGGTAGTCGTGGTCGGCCGACAGGGCATAGCAGTGCTTGCAGGTGAGGTTGCAGCGGCGGGTCAGGTTCCAGATGACGACGGGGCCCGGTGGGTTGCCGTGGCGACGCGGCAGTGCGTAGCTGCCCTTGGCTTCGGCCTGGACCACTTCGCGCAGGTATTGAGAAATGCGGAACATGAGGGCGCTCCTGTATCAAGCCTGCGCCAGGCGCAAGCCGGTTTTTTTGAGGATGGCCGTGCTGTAGAGGATGTCGAAGTTTCGACAGGCCTCGGCCAGCAGGCTGTGGATTTGCATGGCTTCGCGCTCGACCTCGGCGCGGCTGTGGCCATGCACCATGGCGAACAGGTTGTAGGGCCAGTCGGGCAGGGCGCGCGGGCGGCGGTAGCTGTGCGACACGAACGACATGGCGCCGACCTTGGCGCCCAGCTCGTCCACCAGCGCATCGTCCACATCCCAGACGGTCATGCCGTTGGCGGTGTAGCCCAGGCGGTAGTGGTTGGGCACGGCGCCGATGCGGCGGATCAGGCCTTCGTCCAGCATGCCCGCCAGGCGCTCGCGCACCACGGTTTCGCTGACGCTCAGTTGTTCGGCCACGGCGGCATAGGGGCGGGGCACCAGGGGCAGGCCGTGTTGGGTGGCGGTGATCAGGCGGCGATCAAAGTCAGTGAGTGCCATGGGCACCTCCGTTGTCGGCGGACTCACGCCGGGCCAGGGCGGCCACGGCGCTCAGGCGCAGTTC